>JBKHEO010000054.1:0-13925 GCA_046540755.1 Halomonas sp.
CTGGCCGAAGACCGCCGTCGCCGGGATCAGCTGGCCCGCCGCCTGGCGGCGCACCCGCCCGAGCGCCAGCTGGCCCAGGCCGACCAGCGGCTGCAGGCCGTCCGCCGCCGCCTGGCCACCGCCGCGCCACGGGAGCTTTCTCGCCATCGCCAACGCCTGGCCGGGGTGGTGCGGGAGCTGCAGGCGGTCAGCCCGCTGGCGGTGCTGGGTCGCGGCTACGCGATCCTGGAGGACAGCCGGGGCCGGGTGGTGCGCCGCGCCGCGGAGACCGCCCCCGGCGAGCGCCTGGCCGCGCGCCTGGGCGAGGGTCGCCTGACCCTCGAGGTGCTCGACCGCGACACCAGACCGCAGGGCAGGCCTCCATCGACCTGATAGATTTTGGAATATGGTTATTCCATAAAAACCTATCTATGCTTAGTCACAACAAATCTTGACGCGATCGGCCAGATGCCGTTTCGTCGATTGTCTTCAACATGCCCTCGCCGCCGGCGGGGGCCCATCACCACGCAACAGGGAGTACCCCCATGTCACTGCGCATCAATGACGTTGTACCCGACTTCGAAGCCGACACCAGCGATGGCCCGATCCGCTTCCACGAGTGGCTCGACGGCCGCTGGGCGATCCTGTTCTCCCACCCCAAGGACTTCACCCCGGTGTGCACCACCGAGTTCGGCGCCGTGGCCAAGCTCGGCGAGGAGTGGAAGAAGCGCGACACCAAGGTGATCGGCGTCTCGGTGGACGGCGTGGAAGAGCACAAGGGCTGGATCAAGGACATCGCCAGCTACGCCGACTGCGACGTCGGCTTCCCGATCATCGCCGACGAGGACCTCAAGGTCGCCAAGCTGTTCGACATGCTGCCGGCCGACGCCTACCTGCCGGACGGCCGCACCCCGCAGGACAGCGCCACCGTGCGCTCGGTGTTCATCATCGGTCCGGACAAGCAGCTCAAGCTCTCCATGACCTACCCGATGAACGTCGGCCGCAACTTCGCCGAGGTGCTGCGCGCCCTGGACGCCCTGCAGACCGCCAACGGCGAGAACGTCGCCACCCCGGCGGACTGGAACGTCGGCCAGGACGTGATCATCCCCACCAGCGTCTCCGACGAGGACGCCAAGGCGAAGTACGGCGAGTTCGAGACCGTCTTCCCCTACCTGCGCCGCGCCAAGCTGCCGCAGAAGTAAGCGAGCGGGCTCATCCGTCGCGTCTGGCCCCCGCCCCCGTGGCGGGGGCCTTTCGTTGGGGGCATCAACGCCCGGGCTTGAAGGCGGAGGGCTCCAGGTCGTGGCGCCCCAGCAGCTTGTAGAAGTCGGTGCGGTTGCGCCCGGCGATGCGTGCCGCCTGGGTGACGTTGCCTTCGGTGAGCTTGAGCACCTTGATCAGGTAGCGACGCTCGAAGGCGGCGCGGGCGTCGTTGAAGGTGGGCAGGGCCTGCTCCTCGGCGGCGAGCGCCTGGGCCACCAGGGCCTCGGGGATGATGGCCGTGCTGGTCAGCGCCACGCACTGCTCCACCACGTTGACCAGCTGGCGCACGTTGCCCGGCCAGGCGCTGGCGGCGAGCAGCTTGAGCGCCTCCGGCGAGAAGCCCTTGACGAAGGGCTTGTGGCGCTCCGCGGCCTGGGCCACCAGGTGCTTGGCCAGCAGCGGCACGTCCTCGGCACGCTCCTGGAGCGGCGGCAGGCGCAGGTTGACCACGTTGAGGCGGTAGTAGAGGTCCTCGCGAAACTCCCCCTCGGCCATGGCGCGATCGAGGTCGCGGTGGGTGGCGGAGATCAGGCGCACGTCCACCGGCACCGAGGCGGTGGAGCCCAGCGGGCGGATCTGGCGCTCCTGCAGGGCGCGCAGCAGCTTGACCTGCAGCGGCAGCGGCATGTCGCCGATCTCGTCGAGGAACAGCGTGCCGCCGTCGGCCGCCTGGAAGAGCCCGCGGTGCTCGCTCACCGCCCCGGTGAAGGCGCCCTTGGCGTGGCCGAAAAGCTCGCTCTCCAGCAGCTGCTCGGGCAGCGCGCCGCAGTTGAGCGCCACGAAGGGCTTGTCGGCGCGGCGGCTGGCGCGATGGATGGCGCGGGCCATCAGCTCCTTGCCGGAGCCGGAGGGGCCGGTGACCAGCACGCTGACGTCGGAGGCGGCGACCATGCGCGCCTGCTCCAGCAGCCGCTCCATCTCCGGGCTGTGGGTGATGATCTCGGCGCGCCAGGCGTCGTCGCCCTCGGCCACCACCCCGGGGGTCTGGGCCAGCGCCTCCTCGATGGCGGCGAACAGCTCGTCGCGGTCCACCGGCTTGGTCAGGAAGCTGAACACCCCCTCGCGGGTGGCGGCGACGGCATCGGGGATCGAGCCGTGGGCGGTCAGCAGGATAACCGGCAGCCCCGGTACCTCGCGCTGGACCTCGCGGAACAGCGCCAGGCCGTCCATCTCGTCCATGCGCAGGTCGGTGAGCACCAGGTCGGGCCGGTCGACCTCCAGCGCGCGCAGCGCCTCGCGGCCGCTCTCGGCGGTGGTCACCCGGTAGCCTCGGCTCTCCAGGCGCATGCCGAGCAGCTTAAGCAGGCTGACGTCATCGTCCACCAGCAGGATATGCGCCATCTGTCGTCGGGCGGCGCCGGCCGATGCGACCCGGGTAGCGGCGGCGCGGGCTTGCAGGGGTCTCGAGGTCTTCACGGTAGCCTCCCTCAGGGGTCGGACTGCTGTCGCAGGTTGATGCTGCGCTCGATGGCGGTCAGCGCCTCGAGCTTCTCCTCCAGGTCGGCCTTCTCCTCCTCCAGCTCGGCCAGGCGATCCTCGTTCTCGGCCTCGGCACTGCTCAGCTCCTCCAGGCGGCGGGCCAGCCGGCGCCGCCCCTCCAGGTCGTTGAGCCAGTAGCGCAGCAGCGGCTGCAGGGTGACCGGCGCGGCGCCGAGGTCCGCCTTGTAGAGTTCGGCGGCGCGGTCCCACTCGGATTCGCTGCCCCAGGAGAGGGCCACCGCCCGGGCCAGGCGCCGCTCCGGCGCAGAGCCCTCCAGGCGGGCGAGCACGGCACCGCGCCAGTCGCGGTCGCCGCGCTGGGAGGCCAGCCCGAAGGCGACCCACTCCTGCAACAGGCAATCCTCGTCGGCGAAGTCGGGCACCTCGGCACGACAGCCGCTGGCCGAGGCGGCCGCGTCAGCGGCACTGCGATTGGAGGGCAGCTCGAAGGGGGCCTGAGGCAGCATCTCGCAGCCGGCCAGCCCCACGGCCGCCAGGCCGATCAGCAGAAGGCGAAGGTTCATGGCATCAGTTCCTTGCGTAAGGGGCCGCACCGGCGGCGGGCTCCCTGTTGTCGTTCGGCACCGACGGCTCGGCGACCGGCAGCGTCAACCGGAAGCAGACCGCCAGGCGAGGATCCTCCACCAGCGAAAGCTCGCCCCCCTGGAGGCGCGCGCAGTCGGCGGCCACCGAGAGGCCGATCCCCGAGCCCTTGAGCGGCCCCTTGCGACGGGTACGCCCCTGGTAGAAGGCCTCGAACAGGCGCGGCCGGTCGGCCTCGGCGACGGGCTCGCCGCTGTTGGCCACCTCCAGCTCCAGGCGGTCGCGACGGCCTCGGGCGCGGATCACCAGCTCGCCGCCGTCGTCGCCGTAGGCGATGGCGTTGGAGATCAGGTTGTCGAGGATACGACCGGTGGCGGTGCGGTCCAGCACCCACTCCAGCGGCCCGTCGAAGCACTCGACCCGCATCCCCTTGTGGGAGAGCGCCAGGCGGTGCTTGGCCAGCACCTCGCGGGCCAGGGTGGCGACATCGAGCCGCTCGCTCTCCACGCGGCGGCCGTGCTGCAGCAGGTTGTAGTCGAGCAGCTGCTCGATCAGTCGCTGCAACTCGCGCCCGCTGCCGTCGATCAGCTCGAGGATCTCACGCTGGCGCGGGGTGAGCTCGCCGGCCACGCCGTCGGCGAGCAGCGCCGAGCCCTCGCGCACGCTGGCCAGCGGGGTCTTGAGCTCGTGGGACATGTGCCGCAGGAACTGCTGCTTCTGGGCCTCCAGCTCGTCGAGCCGCGAGGCCAGCCAGTCGAGGCGCTGGTCGAGCTGGACCAGCTCGGCCGGCCCCTGGACGGCACGCGGCGCCTTGTCGCGGGTGCCGCTGCCGATGCCGAGGATGCGCCGCTCGAGCTGGCGCACCGGGCGGATGATCAGCCAGGAGAACAGCAGCATCAGCACCAGGCTCGCCGAGACCAGCGACGCCGTCTGCCACCACAGGCGCCCCTGGACGGAGCGCGCCTGCTGGCGGATCGAGTCGATGCGTTCATCGATGCGCTCGTTGGTGGCCCGGCGCATCTCCTCGGTTCGCTGGGCGAAGGTCGGGAAGTTACCGAGCCTCAACTGCAGGGTTTCCGGCGGCAGGTCGGGGAGCTCCTCGAGGGTCTCCAGCTGCCGCTCGAGGGCGGCGATGTTGGGATCGTCGGGCAGCAGCTCACTCTGCAGGCCCAGCAGCTCGCGGTACTCCTCCAGGCGTTCGGCGTAGATCTCCAGCAGGCTCTCCTGCTCCAGCACGGCGTACTGGCGGGCGCTGCGCTCCATCTCCAGGGCCAGGGCGCCCAGGGTGCGGGCGCGGCGGGTCTCCTCCACCGCCTGGCGGGCGCTGACATCGGCCAGGCGGGTAAGCTCGGAGAGCGCCTGGGCGGCCTGGAACATCAGCACGCCCAGCGGCAGCAGCACCACCAGGAAGGCGAGCAGGACCAGGTGCCAGAGGGAACGAGGGCGCCAGCGGCGGGCGACGCGAGTGGTCATGTCCAGCGCTCTTTGCAGGAGGCCGATGGAAGGGGTGGTGGATGGGGCTGCCATCATGTCGGACCTTCAGGATACCAGAGTTTGCTTAGGGGCCATGGCCTGGGCTGCCCTCCCGTGCGGGCGGCGAAAAAAAAGGCCGGCGGAGCCGGCCCAAGTACGCAGGGAACTGAAGGGTCTGGAAGGGGCCTCGAGGGCGGCCTGGCCCGCCCATCGATTCCCCCTCCAAACGGGCCGGGGAGGGCCCTCGAAGCCATGAGGCCACCCTGTGCCACCAGGGGCGGGACGTCTCATGCGGCCGATGCGCCAGGCGCATCGCCCTGCTTCGTCGTGGCGGCGTCGCCCCGTGGGGCGCCGCCGCGCGATTCGATCCCCCGCAAGGGGGGAGAGGCATCCATGCCAGGGCATCCCTGCCCCTTGGGGTACGCGTCCCTGACCGAGTCGGTACCCGTCTCATCGCAACCTAAGTCACACATCGCTAGGAGCAGACGCTGACCGCCGGGGAGCGAGGCACAGGGCAGTGTGGTTCCACCCCTCGGCGGTCGAAAGCGGCTCGAGCCGTAATGAACCGCTTCCGTATGCTCACCCAGGGTCTTGCGATCCGCGTGCCAGTATCTTATTTATCCCTGAATATCATATGGATAATAACGGATAGAGGGCAGCCGTGGACGGTCGCGACGGGGAGAAGCATCGAATCGAGCGGGATTCCGTCGCCAAGTGGCAACACCGAACGGGGGCGGATCAGTAACCCCTTTCAAGTCAGCAGGTTAATGCGTCTGCAATCGGCGACACCGCGGAAGGAGGTGGCGTCGCCTGGCGACAGGTCGGCGGCCTCAGGCCAGTGTCTTGACCAGCACCTTGGACTTGCGGGCATGGTTGTAGGTGTCGCGGCGCAGCGGCGGCAGCGCCTGGAGGTCGGCCAGGCGGAAGCCGTGCTCGAAGAACCAGTGGGTGGTGTGGGTGGTCAGCGCGAAGAGCGCCTCAAGCCCCAGGCGACGCGCCCGACGCTCCACCTCGGCGAGGAGCAGCTCGCCCCGGGCGCCGCCACGGTAGTCGTCGTGGACCGCCACGCAGGCGAGCTCGCCCATGGCGGCATCGTCGAAGCGATGCAGGGCGGCGCAGCCGATGATCATGCCGTCGCGCTCGATCACCACGTAGTCGTCGATCTCGTGCTCGAGGCGCTCCCGGGAGCGCGGCACCAGCATGCCGCGACGCTCCAGCGGCTCGAGCAGCTCCAGCAGGCCGCCGATGTCGCGCAGCTCCGCCGGGCGAAGCTGCTCGTAGCGGTGCCGGGTGATCATGGTGCCCACGCCGTCCCGGGTGAAGAGCTCGCCCAGCAGGGCGTCGTGGTCGTGCCAGGAGAGCAGGTGGGTGCGCGCCACGCCGTGGCGGGCGGCCTGGCAGGCGGCGCCCAGGTGGCGCGCCAGCTCGCTGCCGGGGCTCGCCAGGTCGAGCAGCGGCTGGGCGTCGTCCGGGGTCAGCTGGCGCTGCAGCTGGCCGCTGGCGTCGAACAGGCCGCTGGCCTCGCCGAGCAGGATCAGCTTGTCGGCGCAGAGCGCCATGGCCGCGTGCTGGGCCACGTCGGAGGCGTCGAGGTCGAACACTTCGCCGGTGCTGGAGAAGCCCAGCGGCGGCAGCACCACCAGCGAGCCCTTCTCCAGCAGCCCCTCGATGGCCGAGGCGCGCACCCGGCGCACCTCGCCGCTGCGGTCGAAGTCGACCCCCTCGCGCACCCCCAGCGGCTTGGCCATCACCAGGTTGCCGGAGACCGCGGTGAGCTCGACCCCGTGCATGGGGGTGTTGGGCAGCCCCAGCGAGAAGCGCGCCTCCAGCCACAGCCGCTGCTGGGCGGCGACCCGCTCGATGCAGGCCATCACCTCGGCGTCGGCGACCCAGCGCCCCTGATGCTGCCCCGGCGTGATGCCGGCCTCCTCCAGCGCCTGCTGCACCTGGGGGCGGATACCGAACACCACCACCAGCCGCACCCCCAGGGTGTGCAGCAGCGCCAGGTCCTGGATCAGTTGCTCGCCGCGCCCCCGCGCCATCGCCTCGCCCTCGATCAGGATGACGAAGGTGCGGCCGCGGTGGGCATTGATGTAGGGCGAGGAGTTGCGGAACCAGTCGACGAAGGGGAAGCGTGTATCCAAGGCCGCTCTCCGGCAGCGGGTGAACGAAAGGCGCGGGGGCGACACGACTATAGCAGAGCGACGAAAACGGCGGCACCACCGCCGTGGTACCGCCGATCAGCAAGATATATCCACTGAAGGAATGTCGATTTACGTCGCGAGCGACGTCAGGCTGGCCAGCGCCGCAGCGCAGCCGCCGGAGTGTAGCACGCTACATGAGGAGGCGACGGTCCGACGCTTCGGCAGCGCCGGCGGCCAGGATGTCGAGCGCAGCAGTAAATCGTTTTCCTTCAGCCGAACATGCCCTTGAACATGAAGAAGAACAGGATCGCCAGCGCCGCGCCGGCGGGCAGGGTGATCAGCCACGACATGGCGATGGTACCGATCACGCGCAGGTTGAGCGCCGCCATGCCCCGCGCCAGGCCGACGCCCAGCACCGCGCCCACCAGGGTGTGGGTGGTGGAGATGGGTAGGCCGGTGCCCGAGGCCAGCACCACGGTGACCGCCGCGGCCAGGGTCGCCGCGAAGCCGCGGCTCGGCGTGAGCTCGGTGATGCCGGTGCCCACGGTGGCGATGACCTTGTGGCCGTAGGTGACCAGGCCGACGACGATGCCGCCGCCGCCCAGCACCAGCACCCACCAGGGCACCAGGGCGTCCGCCTGGATCCTGCCCCCCTCATGCACCACGCTGATCACCGCCGCCAGCGGCCCCACGGCGTTGGCCACGTCGTTGGAGCCGTGGGCGAAGGCCATGGCGCAGGCGGTGAAGATCATCAGCACGCCGAACACCCGCTCCACGCCGGTGAAGCCGAAATGGTCGGCCTGGCGGCTGACGGCCTTCACCCGGCGCTCCATGGCCACGCCGAGCCCCGCGATGACCAGGCCGGCGACGATGGAGAGCAGCAGGCTGACGCCGAAGCCGAGGTCCAGGCCCACGTGCTTGAGGCCCTTGGTGAGGGTGACCATCACCACCGAGAAGCCGACCAGGAAGACGTACATCGGCACGTAGCGCTTGGCGGCGGCGAAGGGGTCGCTGGCCTCGAAGATCAGGTGCTGCACCGACTTGAACAGGGTGAAGGCGATGGTGCCGGCCAGCAGCGGCGACACCACCCAGCTGGCGGCGATCTTGCCCACGCCGCCCCAGTCCACGGAGGCGGCGCCGAGCCCCGCTACCGAGAAGCCGACAATGGACCCGACGATGGAGTGAGTGGTGGAGACCGGCCAGCCCTTCATGGAGGCGATCAGCAGCCAGGTGGCCGCCGCCAGCAGCGACGCCAGCATGCCGTAGACCAGCAGTTGGGGGTCCTCATCCAGCAGCCCGGGGTCGATGATCCCCTTGCGGATGGTGTTGGTGACCTCGCCCCCGGCCAGCCAGGCGCCGAGGAACTCGAAGATCACGGCGATCATGATCGCCTGCTTGATGGTGATGGCGCGAGAGCCCACCGAGGTGCCCATGGCGTTGGCGACGTCGTTGGCCCCCACACCCCAGGCCATGAAGAAGCCGAAGAGGCAGGCCAGGATGATGAAGATCTCGCCGTACTGCGCAATGATCGACATGAGGATGTGTCCCCTCGTTGCGGTCGTGAGATGGCGTAAACCACAGGCCCCGGGAGCGCCGGGGCCGTCGGAATCAGTTGGCGGTCATGATCTGCAGGCGGCTGCCGACGCGCTCGGCGCGGTCGGAGAGCTCGCCCACCCAGTCGATGATCTTGTAGAGGAACATCACGTCCACCGGCGGCAGGCGCTCCTCGAGGCCGAACAGCTGGCGGCGGATGGCGACCTGCTGGTCGTCTGCCTGGTGCTCCAGGCGGTGCAGCTCGCGGATCAGCTCCTGCATCACGTCGCTGACGTTGCGACCGAAGCCTGACTCGAGCAGATCCCTGAGCTCCTCCAGGGCGTGGCGCGCCTGGGCGACGCAGGCCACCGCGGTGCGCATGTAGTCGTGCATCGGCTCGGCCAGCTCCTCGGGCACCTGCATGCGCCGGCCGAGCATGATGCCGGTGATGTCGCGCACCTTGTTGGCGATCTTGTCCTGGACGCTGATCAGGTCGAGCAGATCGGAGCGCGACACCGGCAGGAAGAGGGTGTTGGGGAGGTTGAGGCGCAGCTCGGTCTTGAGCTCGTCGGCCTCGTGCTCGAGGCGGGTGACCGTTTCACGGTGGGTCCCCGCCGTCGCCCAGTCCCCCTCGAGGGTGGCCTCGAAGAAGGGCAGCAGCTGGTCGGCGCACTCGCTCGTCTTGACGATATGGGCCAGCAGCGGCTGGAATGGCGAGCGACCGAACATCGCGGAGAAGGGGTTGGATGTCACCATGGGGCATCTCGGAACCTGGAAAATGGCGGCGACAGTATAGTGACCCTGGCCGCCATCGTCATGAAATATTCATCTAACTGTCATAAAGGAGGGTGGCGCCGCATGAGTCAGGAGATCGAACTGAAGCTCGCCCTGGGACCCGAAGGCCCCGGGGCGCTGAGGGCCCACCCGCGGCTCGCCGGCCTTGCGCCGACGCGCGCGGCGCTCGGCAACACCTACTACGACACCCCCCGGGGGGAGCTTGAGGCGGCACGCATGGCACTGCGCCTTCGCCGCCTCGACGGCCGCCTGCTGCAGACGGTGAAGACCCGCGGCGAGGGCGGCGGCGGGCTGTCGCGGCGCGGCGAGTGGGAATGGGAGGTGCCGGGCCCCGGGCTCGACCTCGCGGGCCTGGCGGGGCTGCCGCCGGCGGCACTCGGCGAGGAGGTGCTGGAGCGCCTGGAGGCGCGCTTCACCACCGACTTCCGCCGCGAGACCTGGAGGCTCGAGCACCGGGGCGCACGCATCGAGCTGGCCCTGGACGAGGGGGCGATCCTCGCCGCCGGGCGGCGGGTCGAGATCCGCGAGCTGGAGCTAGAGCTCAAGGCGGGCGAGCCGGCCGCGCTGTGGTCGCTGGCCGAGGCGCTGGCCGAGGAGGTGGCGCTGCGCCCCTCGGACACCAGCAAGGCGGCGCGCGGCGGCGCCCTGCTCTCGGGTGACTGGCGCCTGCCCGAGGGCGGCACGGCCGCGGGCTGGCTGCACCGGGCGGTGGTGGCGCTGGACGCCCACGCCGACACCGGCGCGCACCGATGGCGCGAGGCGGCCCGGGAGGCCTTCCAGCGCCTGGCCGCCCTGGGCGACACCGACGCCCGCGACGACGCCCGCGCCGTGGCGGCGGCCCTCCTCGATGACAACTGGCTGACGCCGCCGCTGGGCCGCCGCCTGCTGCGCCTGTCGCGCCGCATCGACGGCGCCTCGCCCCTGGCCTGAGGCCCTCCCCTCCCCACAAGGATGCCGCCGTGAACCACCTTCCCAAGCCCGCCGGTGAAGGCCTGCGCACCCGGGTCTTCCAGATCATCTTCGAGTCCGACACCCCGCTGGCCAAGGGCTTCGATATCGCCCTGATCCTGGCGATCCTGGTCAGCGTGCTGGTGGTGATGCTGGAGAGCATCGAGAGCCTGCGCGCGGACTACGGCGCCCTCTTCTTCTGGCTGGAGTGGGGCTTCACCATCGCCTTCACCCTGGAGCTGGCGATCCGCCTCTATTGCCTGGAGCGGCCGTTGCAGTACCTGAGGAGTTTCTACGGCCTTATCGACCTGCTGGCCATCCTGCCCACCTGGCTGACGCTGGTGGTGCCGGGTGCCCAGACCCTGGTGATGGTGCGCCTGCTGCGGGTGCTGCGCATCTTCCGGGTACTGCGCCTGATGCAGTTCGTCGGCGAGGGGCGGCTGCTGCTGGGGGCGCTGAAGCGCAGCAGCCACCAGATCTTCCTGTTCCTGTTCACCGTCTTCATGCTGGTGACCATCTTCGCCGCCCTCGTCTACCTGATCGAGCCCCGCGAGGCCGGCTTCACCAGCATCCCCATGGCGGTCTACTGGGCCATCGTCACCCTGACCACGGTGGGCTATGGCGATATCACGCCGGTGACCCCCATCGGCCAGGCGATCTCGGTGATGGTGATGCTGATCGGCTACTCGATCATCGCCGTGCCCACGGGGGTCTTCTCCGCCGAGGTGATCCGCTCGATCCGCGCCGACCGCTACTCCGACGAGGCCTGCCCGGGGTGCGGCCACGACCGCCACGAGCAGCGCGCCAAGTACTGCCTGCTGTGCGGCACCTGGCTCGACGAGACCACCCCTGACCCGCGACTCTCCGAGGAGCAGCAGGAAGCCTGGCGGGAGGCGCATGGCGACAAGGGAGACGACGGGGCCTCGCCGCCGGCGAAGGGGTAAGGGTTACTCGCGGAAGGGCGCCACGTCGCCGCGGCCCTCGCGCAGGATCTTCGGCGGCAGGTCACGCAGGTCCACCACGCTGGTGGGCTCCAGGTGGCAGGCGCCGCCGTCGATGACCAGGTCGAGATGGGCGCCGAAGCGCTCGCGGATCTCCTCGCCGTCGGTCATCGGCAGCTCCTCGCCCACCGGGATCAGGGTCACGCTCATCAGCGGCTCCCCCAGCGCCTCGAGCAGCGCATGGGTGATGCGATGGTCCGGGACACGCACGCCGATGGAGCGCCGCTTGGGGTGCAGCAGCAGCCGCGGCACCTCGGTGGTGGCGTCGAGGATGAAGGTGTAGGCCCCCGGGGTGTGGGCCTTGAGCAGACGGAAGACGGCATTGTCCACCTTGGCGTAGGTGCCGATCTCGGAGAGGTCGGAGCAGACCAGGGTGAAGTTGTGCTTGTCGTCCAGCGAGCGCAGCCACTTGATCCTGTCGATCGCCTTCTTCTCGCCCAGGGAGCAGCCCAGGGCATAGCCGGAGTCGGTGGGATAGGCCACCACCCCGCCCGCGCGGATGATCTGGATCGCCTGGTCGATCAGGCGCTTCTGGGGGTTCTCGGGGTGAATCTGGAAGAACTGGCTCATGGTCACGCTCCTTGGGTGAGCCGCGGCGCCAGCCGCGGGTGGGTCCATACCGGTGGCGTGGCGGTGCGCGGCACCGCGCCGATGCTGCCCGGGGCCAGATGGCCGCCGGGGGAGTGGAAGTCGCTGCCCAGCGAGGCGTAGAGCGAGCGCTCCTGGAGCTGGCGCGCCAGGTCACGGGTCACGTCGGCATTCTGGAAGCCGCTGACCAGCTCGGCGGCCTGGCCGCCGGCGGCGGCGAAGTCGTCCAGCAGCAGGCCGCGCTTGCGCCGGGTCAGGCCGTGGCGCAGCGGGTGGGCCAGCACCGCCACCCCGCCGGCATCGAGGATCCAGCCCACCGCCTCGGGAATCCCCGGCCACAGCATCTTGACGTCGCCGGGCTTGCCGTCGCCCAGGTACTTCTTGAAGGCGGTGGCGACGTCGGGTACCCGCCCCGCCGCCACCAGGGCCCGGGCGAAGTCGGGGCGGCCCAGCGGCCGCTCGCTGCCGGCCTGCTCCCGGGCCCGGGCCAGGGCGTCGGGCAGGCCCAGCGTCTCCATGCGCGTGGCGATGGTCTCAGCGCGCCGGGTGCGCGCCTCGGCCTGGGACGCCAGCCCCGCCACCAGGGTGCCCTGAGCCCCCTCGGGCAAGAGCCCCACCACATGGATGCTGTGGCCCTGCCACTGGGTCGAGAGCTCGCAGCCAGCGATCAGGGTGATGCCCTGTTGTGCGGCGGCCGCGGCGGCCTCGGCCACGCCGTCGACGGTGTCGTGGTCGGTCAGTGCCATATGGCTCAGCCCGCGCGCGGCGCACAGGGCCGCCAGCTCGGTGGGCGACAGGGTGCCGTCCGAGGCGGTGGAGTGCAGGTGCAGGTCGATGGAGAGCGGGCCAGGGTCGCCCGTGAAGCGGTCGGGAAGCGGAGGCATTGGCATGACGCCGGGCGTCGACTTTGTCAGAATGGCCCTTCATGGTGCGCGCCAGACCGGTACCGGTCAATGGCGCCCGAGCCCGCGGCGAGCGCCGCCCCACAGAAGGAAGCCCCCATGCTCTACGCCATCATCAGCGAGGATGTGAACAACAGCCTGGAGCGCCGCCTGGCCGCCCGCCCCGATCACCTGGCCCGCCTCGAGGCGCTGCGCGACGAGGGGCGCCTGGTGATGGCCGGCCCCCACCCGGCCATCGACGGCGAGGACCCGGGCGAGGCCGGCTTCTCCGGCAGCCTGGTGGTCGCCGAGTTCGACAGCCTCAAGGCGGCCCAGGCCTGGGCCGATGCCGACCCCTACATGATCGCCGGCGTCTACTCCCGGGTGACGGTCAAGCCCTTCAAGAAGGTCCTGCCCTGACCCACCCCGGAGTCGCCGTGACCGCCGCCCCCGATGGCCTGCCGCCCCTCGCCGCGCTCGAGACCGCCCGCCTCGACTGGCGAGACGACGCCGGCGGCGAGGCGGCGCCGCACTCCGCCGCCTTCGATGACGTCTACTTCTCCCGGCACGACGGCCGCGCCGAGACCGAGCATGTCTTCCTGATGGGCAACCGCCTCCCCGAGCGCTTCGCCGCCTGGCAGGAGGGGCGGCCCTTCGTGATCGGCGAGACCGGCTTCGGCACCGGGCTCAACCTGCTGTGCGCCTGGGCCTGCTTCGATGCCCACGCCCCCGCCGGGGCACGCCTCCACCTGGTCTCCACCGAGAAGTTTCCCCTCGCGCCGGAGGCCCTGGCCCGGGCGCTGTCCGCCTGGCCCGATCTGGCCGAGCGCGCCCGCGCGCTGCTCGACCAGTGGCCCCACCCGGTGGCCGGCATCCACCGCCTGTGGCTCGATGACCGTGTCACCCTGGACCTGCACCTGGGGGACGCCGCCGAGCGCCTGGCGCTGCTCGAGGGGCGGGTCGACGCCTGGTTCCTGGACGGCTTCGCGCCGGCGAAGAATCCCGAGATGTGGCGCCCCGAGCTCTTCACCGCCCTGGCGGCGCGCTCCCGACCCGGTGCCACCTTCGCCACCTTCACCTGCGCCGGCGTGGTCAAGCGCGGCCTCGAGGGGGCCGGCTTCGCCTGGCGCAAGGCGCCGGGCTTCGGGCGCAAGCGCGAGATGCTCGTCGGCGAGATCGCCGCGCCACCGGCGGATGCCCGCCGCCGCGACACCCCCTGGTTCACCCCGCCGGCGCCCCGGCCGCCGCGGCGGGTAGCGGTGATCGGCGCCGGCATCGCCGGGGCCAGCGCCGCCGCC
>JBKHEO010000055.1:0-13759 GCA_046540755.1 Halomonas sp.
CATACGCCTCGTCTTCACGGCACCTGGGGCCTTAGCTCAGCTGGGAGAGCGCGACACTGGCAGTGTCGAGGTCAGCGGTTCGATCCCGCTAGGCTCCACCAATCGTGCCGCACGTGAAGGACACGTCCCATTCGTCTAGTGGCCTAGGACACCGCCCTTTCACGGCGGGAACAGGGGTTCGAACCCCCTATGGGACGCCACCTCTTTACACAGGAAGGGCACCCCTTGCGGGTGCCCTTCCTGTTTTCTAGTCCTCCTCCAGCGTTGATGCCGATCACGCTGGGCCCCGAAAATCCGCTGATTGCGCGCCGATTTCTGCTTGACTTGTCCACCTGTCGCGGTTCCGCGCCGCCTCCTGTGCATGGCTACGACGCCAGGCCCCGCGATCATGGGCTTCGACAAAATAACGTTTAAAATCAACAGTTTAAACAAGATCAAAAATTGATCAATCTAAGGGCAGCCCGCTATCCATGGCGATTAGGCGACCTTTTCGAGGGGTTTTGAACAGGGTTATCCACAGAATGTGTGGAAAACGGCGCCGGGGTGGAAGCGGGCAGTTCAGAGGGGGCTGTCAAGCCCGAAATGGGGGGCGTGGCGCCCTAGGGCGCCGCCTCCCGGTAGCATCACTTCGACTTTACGGCGCGCAGGCGGCGCAGCAGCGAGGAGGTGTCCCAGCGACCCCCGCCCATCGCCTGGACGTCGGCATAGAGCTGGTCGACCAGTGCCGTGACCGGCAGGCGAGCCTTGAGCTTGCGCGCCTGGTCCAGGCAGATGGCGAGATCCTTGCGCATCCAGTCCACGGCGAAGCCGTGCTCGTACTCGTCCTCGATCATGGTGGCGTGGCGGTTCTCCATCTGCCAGGAGCCGGCGGCCCCCTGGCTGATGACGTCCACCACCCGCTGGCGATCGAGACCCGCCTGCTCGGCGAAGTGCAGCCCCTCGGCGAGCCCCTGGACCAGGCCGGCGATGCAGACCTGGTTGACCATCTTGGTCAGCTGGCCGCTGCCGGCGGGTCCCATCAGGGTCACCGCGCGGCCGTAGTGGGCGAGCAGCGGCTCGGCGCGGGCGAAGTCGGGTTCGCTGCCGCCGCACATGATGGTCAGGGCGCCGTTCTCGGCGCCCTGCTGGCCGCCTGAGACCGGCGCATCCACGAAGCCGATGCCGCGCTCGTGGCAGGCGGCATCCAGCTCCCCGGCAAGATCTGCCGAGGCGGTGGTGTGATCCACCAGCAGGCTGCCCTCGACCATGCCGGCGATGGCGCCCTGGTTGCCGGTGGTGACCTCGCGGACATCGTCGTCGTTGCCCACGCAGACCAGCACCAGCTCGGCGCCCTCGGCGGCCTCTCGCGGGGTGGAGTGATGGCTGCCGCCGTGCTCCTCAGTCCAGGCCGCGGCCTTCGTGGCGGTGCGGTTGAAGACGCGCACGTCGAGGCCGGCGCGGGCCAGGTGGCCGGCCATGGGGTAGCCCATGACGCCGAGTCCGATAAAGGCGACCGTCGAGATAGTAGTACTCATGGTGACTGCTCCCTGTGGTGTCGAGGTACCGGGGTCATGATGCAGAAAGCCGCCCGAGGGCGGCTTTCTGTCGTGGATCGCGATGGGGACGCTGCCTGCTGGCTTACTTGGCAGGATAGTCGCGCTGGTCGTGGCCGATGTAGAGCTGGCGCGGGCGGCCGATCTTGTAGCTGTCGCTGAGCATCTCGTGCCAGTGGGAGATCCAGCCGATGGTGCGGGACACGGCGAAGATCACCGTGAACATGTTCTTGGGAATGCCCATGGCCTTGAGGATGATGCCTGAATAGAAGTCGACGTTGGGGTAGAGCTTGCGCTCGATGAAGTAGTCGTCCTCCAGGGCGATCTGCTCCAGGCGCTTGGCAATCCTCAGCTGCGGGTCGTCGGCCAGCCCCAGCTCCGCCAGGACCTCATCACAGGTCTCTTTCATGACCTTGGCGCGCGGGTCGAAGTTGCGGTAGACCCGGTGGCCGAAGCCCATCAGCTTGAAGGGGTCATCCTTGTCCTTGGCCTTGTCGATGAAGCGCTGGATGTTCTCCTCGGACTCGTCGCCGATCTCGTCGAGCATGTTGAGCACCGCCTCGTTGGCACCGCCGTGGGCCGGGCCCCAGAGAGCGGCGATGCCGGCGCTGATGCAGGCGAAGGGATTGGCACCGGTAGAGCCTGCCAGGCGCACCGTGGAGGTGGAGGCGTTCTGCTCGTGGTCCGCGTGGAGCATGAAGATGCGATCCATGGCCTTGGCGTAGACCGGGTTGATCTCGTACTCCTCGCAGGGGTTGCTGAACATCATGTAGAGGAAGTTCTCTGCATAGCTCAGATTGTTGCGCGGATAGTTGAATGGTTGGCCGATGTTGTACTTGTAGGACATCGCGGCGATGGTCGGCATCTTGGCAATCAGGCGGATGGCGCTGATCTCGCGATCTTCCTGCTTGTTGATGTCCAGGTGGTCGTGGTAGAAGGCCGCCAGCCCGCCGACGACGCCGCACAGGATGGACATCGGGTGGGCGTCGCGGCGAAAGCCCTTGAAGAAGTTGTTGATCTGGTCATGGACCATGGTGTGGTTGGTGATCCGCCCTTTGAAGTCGGCGTACTGGGCGTCGTCGGGCAGTTCACCGAACAGCAGTAGGTAGCTGAGCTCGACGAAGTTGGATTGCTTGGCCAGCTGGTCGATCGGATAGCCGCGGTGCAGCAATACCCCCTTGCCGCCGTCGATGTAGGTGATCGCCGACTGGCAGGAGGAGGTCGCCATGAAGCCGGGGTCGTAGGTGAAGAGGCCTTCGGCACCGAGACCGCGGACGTCGATCACGTCGGGGCCCAGGGTGCCAGAGTAGATCGGCAGGTCGATCGGCTCTTCCAGCCCGTCTACCGTCAATGTCGCTTTCCTGTCAGCCATGCTGGCCTCCTCTCGAGTTCCTGTTGGGACGATAAGTCGCTAGTTCGCAGATGGCGCCGGCGAAAAGGTTCGCCCACTATAGAAGCGCGTCAGCGATTGTCAATTCCACCATCGGGCGGGCATCATTGTACATGGAGATTCATAGTGGATTATATTTGTACAGGAAATGGTGCTGCGCACCATTGGCGGGTGCCACCGCTCCGTGCAGTGCCCTCGGATGCCCTGGCAAGCGCCGCCAGCGCCGAGAAATCGGCCTTCCACCATGGTCGAGTGGCCCTTGAGTCCATTTGTCATGGCCGGTCGATGTCCCTATAATCTCAGCGCGCGACTGGCAGGAACCGATGGTCGTGTCCAACTCGGCCACGACCGTGTCCCTTCCCGAAACCACCGCCCGCTCGGGCCTTGTCCGACGACCTCATAGCGGGCCAAGAGAGTGTGTAGAGCCGTGAATAGCAAACGACCCGTAAATCTGGACCTGTCCACGATACAGTTTCCGCTGCCCGCCCTGACGTCGATCGCCCACCGTATCACCGGCGTCATCCTCTTCATCGGCCTGATCTTCGCCTTCTGGGCGCTGAGCAAGTCGCTCTCCTCGCCGGCCGGCTTCATGGCCGTGAGCGACGCCCTGGCGCACAACTTCCTGGCCAAGCTGATCGCCTGGGGCCTGCTCTCCGCCCTGGCCTTCCACTTCGTGGCCGGCATCAAGCACCTGCTTATGGACATGGATATCGGCGTCACCCTCGAGGGCGGCCACAAGAAGGCGCAGATCACCGTGGTGGTGAGCGCCGTCCTGATCATTCTGGCGGGAGTCTGGGTATGGTAACCAATGTCACGAACCTCGGCCGCAGCGGCCTCTCCGACTGGCTGATCCAGCGGGTCTCCGCCGTCATCCTGGCGGTCTATACGCTCTTCATCGTTCTCTTCCTGCTGTTCAATCCGAGCCTCGATTACGCCACCTGGAGCGGCCTGTTCGCCCAGACCTGGATGCGCATCTTCTCGCTGCTCGCCTTCATCTCGCTCGCCGGGCACGCCTGGGTCGGGCTGTGGACCGTGACCACCGACTACCTCAAGTCGACCGCGATCCGCGTGAGCGTCCAACTTCTCGTCATCCTGGCCATCTTTGCCTTCCTGGTCTGGGGCATTCAGATTCTGTGGGGAGCCTGATTCATGTCCAACATGCGTAGCCTGTCCTTCGACGCCATCATCATCGGCGGTGGCGGCTCCGGCCTGCGAGCCGCCCTCGAGCTGGCCAAGTCCGGCAAGAAGACCGCGGTGCTCTCCAAGGTCTTCCCGACCCGCTCCCACACCGTCTCCGCCCAGGGCGGCATCACCTGCGCCATCGCCTCGGCCGACCCCAGTGATGACTGGCGCTGGCACATGTACGACACCGTCAAGGGCGGTGACTACATCGCCGACCAGGACGCCGCGGAGTACATGTGCTCCGAGGGCCCCAAGGCGGTGTTCGAGCTCGAGCACATGGGCCTGCCGTTCTCCCGCTTCGACAACGGCCGCATCTACCAGCGCCCTTTCGGCGGCCAGTCCAAGAACTTCGGCGAGGGCGGCCAGGCGGCGCGTACCTGTGCCGCGGCCGACCGCACCGGCCACGCCCTGCTGCACACCCTTTACCAGAACAACCTGAAGAACAACACCACCTTCCTCAACGAGTGGTATGCGGTCGACCTGGTCAAGAACGCCAACGGCGACGTGGTGGGCTGCATCGCCATGGACATCGAGACCGGCGAGGTGGTGCACGTGAAGTCCAAGGCGACCGTGCTGGCCACCGGCGGTGCCGGGCGCATCTACGCCTCCACCACCAATGCCCTGATCAACACCGGTGACGGTATCGGCATGGCGCTGCGCGCCGGCTTCCCGATGCAGGACATGGAGATGTGGCAGTTCCATCCCACCGGCATCTATGGTGCCGGCACCCTGGTCACCGAGGGCTGCCGCGGCGAGGGCGGCTACCTGGTCAACAAGGATGGCGAGCGCTTCATGGAGCGTTACGCCCCCAACGCCAAGGACCTGGCCGGCCGCGACGTGGTCGCCCGCTCCATGGTCATGGAGATCCTCGAGGGCCGCGGCTGCGGCGAGGACGGCGACCACGTCTTCCTCAAGCTGGACCACCTTGGCGAGGAGGTCCTCGGCAAGCGCCTGCCCGGCATCGTCGAGCTCTCCAAGACCTTTGCCCACGTGGACCCGGCCCAGGAGCCGATCCCCGTGGTGCCGACCTGCCACTACATGATGGGTGGCGTGCCGACCAACGTGCACGGCCAGGCGATCATGCAGGGCGCCGACGGCAAGGACCAGATCGTCAACGGCCTGTTCGCCTGCGGCGAGGCAGCCTGCGTCTCGGTCCACGGCGCCAACCGCCTGGGCGGCAACTCGCTGCTCGACCTGGTGGTGTTCGGCCGCGCGGCGGGCATGTTCATCGAGGGTGCGCTCAACGAGGGCATCGACTACCTCGAGGCCTCCGAGTCCGACGTCGACAGCGCCATGAAGCGCATCACGCGCTGGAACGAGTCCGAGGGCGGCGAGACCGTGCCGGAGCTCAAGCGCGAGCTGCAGAGCATCATGCAGAACTCCTTCGGCGTGTTCCGCGAGGAGGAGAACATGCAGAAGGGCGTCAAGCAGCTGGCCGAGCTGCGCGGCCGCATCGCCAACGCCTACTTGCCGGACAAGTCCAACGCCTTCAACACCGCCCGGGTCGAGGCGCTGGAGCTGGACAACCTGATGGAGGTCGCCGAGGCCACCGCCATCGCCGCGCTGGATCGCAAGGAGAGCCGTGGCGCCCACTCCCGCTACGACTACCCGGACCGTGACGACGTCAACTGGCTGAAGCACTCGCTCTACTTCCCGACCGACAAGAAGGTCGGCAAGCGCGACGTCAACTTCGCGCCCAAGACCGTCGACACGTTCGAGCCGAAAGTCCGCACCTACTGAGGGGAGTCACGATGCTTCAGGTATCCATCTACCGCTACAACCCGGAGACCGACTCCGCACCCTACATGCAGGAGTTCCAGGTCGACACCCAGGGCCGCGATGTCATGGTGCTGGACGTCCTGCACATGATGAAGGAGCAGGACAACGGCCTGGCCTACCGCCGCAGCTGTCGCGAGGGCGTTTGCGGCTCCGACGGCATGAACATGAACGGCAAGAACGGCCTGGCCTGCATCACCCCGCTCTCCGAGGTGGTGAAGAACAACAAGCTGGTGCTGCGTCCGCTGCCGGGCCTGCCGGTGATCCGCGACCTGGTGGTCGACATGGGGCTGTTCTACCAGCAATACGAGCGCATCCAGCCCTACCTGCAGAACGACGAACCGGCCCCGGCCATCGAGCGCCTGCAGTCGCCGGAGGATCGCGACAAGCTCGACGGTCTCTACGAGTGCATCCTGTGCGCTTGCTGCTCCACCGCCTGCCCGTCGTTCTGGTGGAACCCGGACAAGTTCGTGGGCCCGGCCGGCCTGCTGCAGTCCTACCGCTTCCTGGTGGACTCGCGCGACACCGCCACCCAGGAGCGCCTGGCCGAGCTGGAGGACCCGTTCAGCGTGTTCCGCTGCCGCGGCATCATGAACTGCGTGGCGGTGTGCCCCAAGGGGCTCAACCCCACCCGGGCGATCGGCAAGATCCGCGAGATGCTGCTGGCCGGCGGCACCTGAGCCGATGGCACTTAAATCGTGTCCCGCGGCTTGCTATCATAAGCCACACGCCGTCGCCTGTGACCGGAAGTCGCAGGCGGTCGGGACACGCGTCATGGAGCCGGTGCCCTGGGCACCGGCTTCTGACCATGAAATTCAGGTTTCCGGCCAGTGACGGCCGGAAGCGCCGGCAACGCATAGGCCCCCGCCGGCAGGGCACCACCGATGTCGCCGCGGCCGCGTCGCGGTGACGCCGATACCACCCCATCAGTGCAGGGTGACCGAGAGATGCAACAAGGCATAATGGAGTTGATGTGGCGCTCTTCCCACGTCAGTGGTGGCAACGTCCACTATGTGGAAGCGCTCTACGAGCAGTACCTCGACGACCCCTCCGCCGTTCCCGACGAGTGGCGCCAGTACTTCGACGAGCTGCCTCGCCCCGACGATGGCCCTTCCCATGACGTCCCGCTGACCCCCGTTCGCGAGCAGTTCCACCAGCTGGGCAAGCAGCGCCGCACCGCCCTGGCGCCCGTCGCCGGCGACGGGGAGGAGAGCCGCAAGCAGGTTCGCGTGTTGCAGCTGATCAACGCCTACCGCTTCCGGGGCCACCAGAAGGCCAACATCGACCCCCTGGGCCTGCGCAGCCAGCTCCCCATCCCCGACCTCGACCTCTCCTTCCATCAGCTCTCCAAGCAGGACCTTGATACCGAGTTCCAGACCGGCTCCTTCTTCCTGGGCATGGACAAGGCGCCGCTGAAGGAGATCGTCGAGGCCCTGGAGCAGACCTACTGCCGCTCCATCGGCTGCGAGATCATGCATATCGTCGACACCGAGGAGAAGCGCTGGCTGCAGCAGCGCTTCGAGTCGGTGCGCAGCGCGCCCAGGTTCAGCAACGAGGTGCGCCAGCACGTGCTCGAGCGGCTGACCGCCGCCGAGGGGCTGGAGAACTACCTGGCCTCCAAGTACCCGGGCACCAAGCGCTTCGGCCTCGAGGGCGGCGAGTCCTTCATCCCCATGATGGACGAGCTGATCCAGCGTGCCGGCGGCTACGGAACCAAGGAGGTGGTGATCGGCATGGCCCACCGCGGGCGCCTCAACTTGCTGGTCAACATCCTCGGCAAGAACCCCGGCGAGCTGATCGACGAGTTCGACGGCAAGAAGCTGATCGAGCGCGGCTCCGGCGACGTCAAGTACCACCAGGGCTTCAGCTCCAACGTCATGACCCCGGGCGGCGAGGTGCACCTGGCGCTGGCCTTCAACCCCTCCCACCTGGAGATCGTCTCTCCGGTGGTCGAGGGTTCGGTGCGCGCCCGCCAGGACCGCCGCGACGACAGCGACGGCACCAAGGTGCTGCCGATCAACGTCCACGGCGACGCCGCCTTCGCCGGCCAGGGCGTGGTCATGGAGACCTTCCAGATGTCCCAGACCCGTGCCTACAAGACCGGCGGCACGGTGCATATCGTCATCAACAACCAGGTCGGCTTCACCACCTCCCACCCGCTCGACGCCCGCTCCACCGAATACTGCACCGACATCGCCAAGATGGTGCAGGCGCCGATCTTCCACGTGAACGGCGACGACCCCGACGCGGTCCTGCACGCCACCCAGGTGGCGCTGGACTACCGCCAGCAGTTCAAGAAGGACGTGGTGATCGACCTGGTGTGCTACCGCCGCCGCGGCCACAACGAGGCCGACGAGCCCAGCGGCACCCAGCCGATGATGTACCGCAAGATCAAGGGGCATCCCTCCTCGCGGGCCGTCTATGCCGAGCGCCTGGTGGCGCAGGGCGTGCTCTCCGAGGAGGACGCCAAGGGCATGATGGAGACCTACCGCGAGGACCTGATGGCCGGCAACCATGTGGCCAACGCCCTGGTGCAGGAGCCCAACACCTCGCTGTTCGTCGACTGGAAGCCCTACCTCGGCCACGAGTGGACCGGCCACGCCGACACCTCGGTGCCGATGAAGAAGCTGCAGCGCCTCGCCGGGAAGATGTGCGAGATCCCCGACGGGGTCGAGGTGCAGCGCCAGGTGGCCAAGATCTACGACGACCGTCGCAAGATGCAGGCCGGCGGCATGGCGCTCAACTGGGGCTTCGCCGAGACCCTGGCCTACGCCACCCTGCTCGATGAGGGGCACCCGGTGCGCATCACCGGCCAGGACGTGGGCCGCGGCACCTTCTCCCACCGCCACGCGGTGGTGCACAACCAGAAGGATGGCAGCGCCTATGTGCCCCTGCAGCACATGGCCGACGGCCAGCCGCGCTTCACCATCCACGACTCCTTCCTCTCCGAGGAGGCGGTGCTGGCCTTCGAGTATGGCTATGCCACCACCGCGCCCAATGACCTGGTGATCTGGGAGGCGCAGTTCGGCGACTTCTTCAACGGCGCCCAGGTGGTGGTCGACCAGTTCATCTCCTCCGGCGAGACCAAGTGGGGGCGGCTGTGCGGCTTGGCCATGCTGCTGCCCCACGGCTACGAGGGACAGGGGCCCGAGCACTCCTCCGCGCGCCTGGAGCGCTTCCTGCAGATGTGCGCCGAGCACAACATGCAGGTCTGCGTGCCCACCACGCCGGCTCAGATCTTTCACCTGCTGCGCCGTCAAGTGATCCGCAAGCTGAGAAAGCCGCTGGTGGTGATGTCGCCGAAGAGCCTGCTGCGCCACAAGGATGCCACCTCGAGCCTCGACCAGCTGGCCGAGGGGCACTTCCAGATGGTGCTGCCCGACCAGGCTGGCCTCGAGGCGTCCCGGGTCGAGCGCATCATCCTGTGTGCCGGCAAGGTCTACTACGACCTGGCCGCCTGGCGCACGGAGAACGGCCGGGATGACGTGGCGATCCTGCGCATCGAGCAGCTCTACCCCTTCCCCAAGGAGGAGCTCTTCGAGGCGATCGAGGCCTACACCAACGTCACCGACATCGTCTGGTGTCAGGAAGAGCCGCTCAACCAGGGCGCCTGGTACCCCAGCCAGCACCACATGCGTGCCGCGGCGGAGATGCTGCAGGAGGGCCTCGGCGGTCGGCTCAAGTTTGCCGGCCGGCCGGCCTCGGCGGCACCCGCGGCGGGCTACATGTCCGTGCATATCGAACAGCAGCGCCAGCTGGTGGAAGACGCCTTCAACCTTTGAAGCCGCCCACCGGGACGAGAGAGAACACACAAGGGATACAACATGGCTACCGAGATCAAGGCCCCAACCTTTCCGGAATCCGTTGCCGAGGGCAGCGTCGCCGCCTGGCACAAGAAGCCGGGCGACAGCGTCGAGCGTGACGAGCTGATCGTCGAGATCGAGACCGACAAGGTCGTGCTCGAGGTGCTGGCTCCCGAGGCCGGCGTGCTCAGCGAGGTGCTGGCGGAAGAGGGCGACACCGTGGCCTCCGAGCAGGTGCTGGGCAAGCTCGGTGAGGGCGCCGGCGACAAGCCGGCGGCCAAGGGCGAGGGCAAGGACGATGCCAAGGCCGGCGCGAAGGGCGATGCCAAGGCCGACAAGCCCGCCGCGGGCGGCCAGCAGCACGAGGTGAAGGCCCCGACCTTCCCCGAGTCGATTCAGGAAGGCACCGTGGCCAGCTGGAACAAGCAGGTCGGCGAGGCGGTCAAGCGTGACGAGGTGCTGGCCGAGATCGAGACCGACAAGGTGGTGCTCGAGGTGGTCGCCCCCGCCGACGGCGCGCTCGCCGAGATCAAGGCCGAGGAGGGCAGCCAAGTCACCTCCGAGCAGGTGCTGGCGATCTTCGCCGAGGGTGCCGGCGGCGAGGCTGCGACCGCCGCCGACGTGGAACCGCCCGCTTCCGCCGATGACGGTGCCAGCGACGAGAAGGTGGGTGACAAGATCCTCGCCCCGGCCGCCCGCAAGCTGGTCGCCGAGCATGACCTCGACGTCAGCCGCATCGAGGGCACCGGCAAGGGCGGGCGCATCCTCAAGGAGGACGTGCAGCGCGCCATCAAGGAGGGCTCCGCCAGCAAGGCCGCCAAGCCCGCTTCCCCGGCGGGTGCCAAGGCCGCCGCGGCCGCGCCCGCCTTCGAGGGCGAGCGCCCCGAGAAGCGCGTGCCCATGAGCCGCCTGCGCCAGACCATCGCCAAGCGCCTGGTCCAGGCCCAGCAGACCGCCGCCATGCTCACCACCTACAACGAGGTGGACATGGGCGCGGTGATGGACCTGCGCGCCCAGTACAAGGACGCCTTCGTCAAGGCCCACGACACCAAGCTCGGCTTCATGGGCTTCTTCGTCAAGGCGGCAAGCGAAGCGCTCAAGCGCTTCCCCGACGTCAACGCCTCCATCGACGGCAGCGACATCGTCTACCACGGCTACCAGGACATCGGCGTGGCGGTCTCCACCGACCGCGGCCTGGTGGTGCCGGTGCTGCGCGATACCGACAGCATGAAGATCGCCGACGTCGAGAAGGGCATCGTCGACTTCGGCAAGCGCGCCCGTGACGGCAAGCTGGGCATCGACGAGATGCAGGGCGGCACCTTCACCATCACCAACGGCGGCATATTCGGCTCGCTGATGTCCACCCCGATCCTCAACCCGCCGCAGACCGCCATCCTGGGCATGCACAAGATCCAGGAGCGCCCCATGGCGGTCAACGGCAAGGTGGAGATCCGCCCGATGATGTACCTGGCGCTCTCCTACGATCACCGCATGATCGACGGCAAGGACGCGGTGCAGTTCCTGGTCACCATCAAGGAGCTGCTCGAGGATCCGGCGCGCCTGCTGCTGGACATCTGAGCCCGTCTCGACGACGGAATCGCGCGAACAAGCAACGACAGGAGCCAACATGGCCGACAAGTATGATGTGATCGTGATCGGCGCGGGCCCCGGCGGCTACGTGGCCGCCATCCGCGCCGCCCAGATGGGCCTCAAGACCGCCTGCGTCGAGAAGTGGATCGGCAAGGAAGGCAAGGTCGTCTTCGGTGGCACCTGCCTGAACGTGGGCTGCATCCCCTCCAAGGCGCTCCTCGAGGCCTCCCACAAGTTCGTCGAGGCCAAGCACGACTTCGACGACCTGGGCATCCAGGCCGGCGACGTCCAGATGGACGTCAAGAAGATGATCGCCCGCAAGGACAAGATCGTGAAGAACCTCACCGGCGGCATCGCCGGGCTGTTCAAGGCCAACGGCGTCACCGGCATCGAGGGCACCGGCAAGGTGACCGGCAGCAAGCAGGTCGAGGTCACCCGCCAGGACGGCAAGGCCACCACCTATGAGGCAGACAACATCATCATCGCCGCCGGCTCCGTGCCGGTTGAGATCCCGCCGACCCCGCTCACCGACGACATCATCGTCGATTCCACCGGCGCCCTGGAGTTCACCGAGACGCCCAAGCGCCTGGGCGTGATCGGTGCCGGCATCATCGGCCTGGAGCTGGGCAGCGTCTGGAGCCGCCTGGGCGCCGAGGTCACCGTGCTCGAGGCCATGGACAGCTTCCTGCCGATGGTGGACGGTGCCATCGCCAAGGAGACCCAGAAGCTGCTCAAGAAGCAGGGCCTGGACATCAAGCTGGGCGCCCGCGTCACCGGCTCCGAGGTCAAGGATGGCGAGGTCACCGTCAAGTACAGCGACGGCGACAATGACCAGGAGATGACCTTCGACAAGCTGATCGTCTGCGTCGGCCGCAAGCCCTACACCCAGGGCGTGGTCGCCGACGGCCTGGGGGTGGAGACCGACGAGCGCGGCTTCATCCAGGTGGACGACCAGTGCCGCACCAGCGTGCCGGGCGTCTACGCCATCGGCGACTGCGTGCGCGGCCCGATGCTGGCCCACAAGGCCTCCGAGGAGGGCGTGATGGTCGCCGACATCATCGCCGGCCACAAGGCCGAGATGAACTATGACGCCATCCCCAACGTCATCTACACCTTCCCCGAGGTGGCCTGGGTCGGCCTGACCGAGCAGGAAGCCAAGCACAAGGGTATCGAGGTCAAGACCGGCTCCTTCCCGTTCGCGGCCAGCGGCCGTGCCATGGCCAACAACGCCACCGAAGGCCAGGCGAAGATCATCGCCGACGCCGAGACCGACCGCGTGCTGGGCATGCATATCGTCGGCCAGCACGCCGGCGAGATGATCGCCCAGGGCGTCATCGCCCTGGAGTTCGGCTCCAGCGCCGAGGACCTGGCGTTGTCCTGCTACGCCCACCCGACGATGTCGGAGGCGGTCCACGAGGCGGCGCTCGCCGTGGAGGGCCACGCCATCCACATGGCCAACCGCAAGAAGCGCAAGTAAGCCGCACAACGAGCGCCGCCGTCAGCCGGCGGCGCGCCCCTTCCGGCCATGCATCGGAGGGGATGGTGGCGCCCCGCACTCCCGGCCCGTGCGGCCGTGCGAGGCGCCGTTCGAGTCACATGCAACCAATGGCATGAATCGATGAACCTTCACGAGTATCAGAGCAAACAGCTGTTTGCCGACTATGGTCTGCCGGTATCCAAGGGCTTCGCCGTGGACACCCCCGAGGAAGCCGCGGAAGCCTGCAAGAAGATCGGCGGCGACATGTGGGTGGTCAAGGCCCAGGTCCACGCCGGCGGTCGCGGCAAGGCGGGCGGCGTCAAGCTGATCAAGAGCCCTGAGGAGGCCAAGGCCTTCGCCGAGCAGTGGCTGGGCAAGAACCTGGTGACCTTCCAGACCGACGCCAACGGCCAGCCGGTCTCCAAGATCCTGGTCGAGACCTGCACCGACATCGGAAGCGAGCTCTACCTCGGCGCCGTCGTCGACCGCGGCACCCGCCGCGTGGTCTTCATGGCCTCCACCGAGGGCGGCGTCGAGATCGAGAAGGTCGCCGAGGAGACCCCCGAGAAGATCCTCAAGGCCGAGATCGACCCGCTGGTGGGCGCTCAGCCCTACCAGGCGCGCGAGCTGGCCTTCGCCCTGGGCCTCGAGGGCGACCAGGTCAAGCAGTTCACCAAGATCTTCCTGGGCCTCTCCAAGCTGTTCCACGACAAGGACCTGGCGCTGCTGGAGATCAACCCGCTGGTGATCACAGACGAGGGCAACCTCCACTGCCTCGACGCCAAGATCAACCTCGACGGCAACGCCCTCTATCGCCACCCGGACCTGCAGGCGATGCGCGACCCCTCCCAGGAGGACGAGCGCGAGGCCGAGGCGGCGGCGTGGGAGCTCAACTACGTGGCCCTCGACGGCAACATCGGCTGCATGGTCAACGGCGCCGGCCTGGCCATGGGCACCATGGACATCGTCAACCTGCACGGCGGCAAGCCGGCCAACTTCCTCGACGTCG
>JBKHEO010000056.1:0-13255 GCA_046540755.1 Halomonas sp.
GCGAGGTAGAGATGGACCGCTCCCTGATGCGCCCCACGGGCCTGGCCCGGCTCCCCGACTTCCTGCGCCTGACGCGCCTCGACCGCCCCATCGGCACCTGGCTGCTGATGTGGCCCACCCTGTGGGCGCTGTGGGTGGCCGCCCAGGGCCTGCCGGAGCGCCGCCTGGTGCTGATCTTCCTCGCCGGGGTCTACCTGATGCGCGCCGCCGGCTGCGTGGTCAACGACTACGCCGACCGCCACCTCGACGGCCATGTCAAGCGCACCCGGGACCGGCCGCTGGCCACCGGGCGCATCAGCGAGGGCGAGGCCCAGGCGCTGTTCCTGCTGCTGGTGAGCGCCGCCTTCGTGCTGGTGCTGTTCACCAACCTCTTCACGGTGCTGCTCTCCATCGGCGGGGTGATCCTGGCCTTCATCTATCCCTTCATGAAGCGCTACACCCACCTGCCGCAGCTCTTCCTGGGTGCCGCCTTCTCCTGGGCCATCCCCATGGCCTTCGGCGCGGTGCTCGGCCATGTGCCCCTCGAGGCGTGGCTGCTGTTCGCCGCCAACGTGACCTGGACCGTGGCCTACGACACCGAGTACGCCATGGTCGACCGCGACGACGACCTGCGGATCGGCATCAAGTCCACCGCGGTGCTGTTCGGCAGCGCCGACCGCTTCATGATCGGCCTGCTGCAGCTGGCCACCCTGGCGCTGCTCGCCTGGGCCGGCGTGCGCCTTGCGCTGGGTAGCTTCTTCTGGGTGGGCCTGGCCGGCATGGCCGCCACCTTCGTCTGGCAGCACCGGCTGATCCGTGAGCGCCAGCGCGATCCCTGCTTCCAGGCCTTCCTCAACAACTACTGGTCGGGCCTGCTGGTGTTCGCCGGCATCGCCCTGAGCCTGTGGCCGAGCGCACCTGTCACGTCGGTGTCATAATAGCGTGGTGAGATCGTCATCGAATCGCCCCTGGACCGAGGCTACCGGATGACCGCCAAGACCGTACTGATCGTCGATGATGAGGCGCCGATCCGCGAGATGATCGCGGTGGCGCTGGAGATGGCCGACTATCGCGTGCTCGAGGCGGATAACGCCCAGACCGCCCACGCCATGGTGGTCGACCACCAGCCCGACCTGCTGCTGCTCGACTGGATGATGCCCGGCACCAGCGGCATCGAGCTGGCCCGGCGTCTCAAGCGCGAGGAGACCACCGCCGAGCTGCCGATCATCATGCTCACCGCCAAGGGCGAGGAGGACAACAAGATCCAGGGGCTCGAGGCGGGTGCCGACGACTACATCACCAAGCCCTTCTCCCCCCGCGAGCTGGTGGCCCGGCTCAAGGCGGTGCTGCGCCGTGCCACCCCGCGTGGCGTCGAGGACCCGGTGGAGGTGGAGGGGCTGCTGCTCGACCCGGTCAGCCACCGGGTCAGCGCCGACGGCCGCGCGCTGGAGATGGGCCCCACCGAGTACCGCCTGCTGCAGTTCTTCATGACCCATCAGGAGCGCGCCTATACCCGCAGCCAGCTGCTCGACCAGGTATGGGGCGGCAACGTCTACGTCGAGGAGCGCACCGTCGACGTCCATATCCGCCGCCTGCGCAAGGCGCTGGGCGAGCGCCACCAGCACCTGGTGCAGACGGTGCGCGGCACCGGCTACCGGTTCTCCGCCAAGGGCTGACGTGAGGCTCTGGCGGCGGGAACTGTGGCGCCTGGTCCTGCTGGCCGGCCTGGGCCTGCTGACCGGCTGGCCGCTGGGGGCGCCCGGGGTCGGCCTGGCCCTGGGTCTGGCGCTCTGCCTCGGCTACCACCTCCGCCAGCTGCGCGCCCTGCACCGCTGGATCACCCGGGACAGCCAGTCCGAGCCGCCGGCCGCCGCCGGGCTCTGGGGCGACCTGATGGATCGCCTCTACCGCTACCAGAAGGCCCAGCGCCTCACCCAGCAGCGCCTGCGCGGCACCCTGCGGCGCATCCAGGAGTCCTCCGAGGCGATGCGCGACAGCGTGGTGATGCTCGACCGCCATGGCGACATGGAGTGGTGGAACAGCGCCGCCGAGCAGATGCTAGGCCTCAAGCCGGCGCTCGACCGCGGCCACCACATCACCAACCTGCTGCGAGACCCGCGCTTCATCGACTACTTCCACCGCCGCGACTACCGCGAGCCCCTCACCCTGGCCTCGCCCATCGACGAGCGCATGGTGCTGCAGTTCCAGATCACCCTCTACGGCGACGACGAGCGGCTGCTGATGGCCCGCGACATCACCCGGCTGCATCGCCTGGAGGAGATGCGACGCGACTTCGTGGCCAACGTCTCCCACGAGCTGCGCACGCCGCTCACCGTGCTGGCGGGCTACCTGGAGACCTATGCCGACCAGGCCGAGATGCTGCCACCCCGCCTCGCCCGCGGCCTGACCAGCATGCAGGAGCAGACCACCCGCATGCAGAACCTGGTGGCGGACCTGCTGCTGCTGTCGCGGCTGGAGATCGACCGCGGCGGCGCCGACCATGCCGCCCTCGACATGCCGGCGCTGCTGGAGGAGGTCCGGCGCGACGCCGAGGCGCTCTCCGGCGGCCGCCATGCCATCGCGGTGGAGCTCAAGGAGCCCCGGGCGCTGGTGGGCAGCGAGCAGGAGATCCGCAGCGCCCTCTCCAACCTCGCCTTCAACGCCGTGCGCTACACCCCCGAGGGGAGCCATATCACCCTGAGCTGGCGTCCCGCCGCCGACCATGGCGCCTGCCTGGAGGTGATCGACGACGGCGAGGGCATCGACCCGGTGCATATCCCGCGGCTCACCGAGCGCTTCTACCGGGTCGACAAGGGGCGCAGCGCCGCCACCGGCGGCACCGGCCTGGGCCTGGCCATCGTCAAGCACGTGCTGCTGCGTCACGACGCCAGGCTCGAGATCGACTCCCTCCCCCGCCGGGGGGCCACCTTCCGCGGCCGCTTCCCGGCCGCGCGGCTCAGGGAGCTCCCGGCCGCCTGAGACGGCTCAGCGCCTTGCCGGCAGGTGGCGGTAATGGCCGTCCCACATCAGCACCCCGGCGGCCACCGCCCCGGGCAGCAGGAAGAGGTTTGCCAGCGGGATCCAGGTGATCAAGGTCACCCCGCCGCCGTAGGTCAGCGTCGGCCACCAGCGCGCCCTCAGCCGCCTGCGCATATCGGCGAAGCTGACCTTGTTGTTGTCCATGGGGTAGTCGAGGTAGGTGATCGCCATCATCCAGGCCGAGAAGAGCGCCCACAGCAGCGGCGCGATCAGGTTGACCACGGGGATCCAGCTGATCACGAACAGCAGCGCCATGCGCGGCAGGATGTAGGCGAGCTTGACCATCTCGCGTCCCAGAGCGTCCACCGCGGCCTTCGCCAGGCCGCGGTCGTCGAGGGGCGCCCGCCCGGTGGCGACGATCTCCACCTTCTCGGCCAGGAAACCGTAGAAGGGTGCGGCGATGAGGTGGGTCACCAGGGTGAAGGTGAAGAACACCACCAGCACCAGGCTGAGCACGAAGAGCGGCCAGATCAGCCACTCCAGCCAGGCGAGCCAGCCGGGCACCATGCTCATCCAGTGCGCCAGCCAGCCGCCGAAGTGGCTCAGCACATAGCCGAGCATGGCGGCATAGACCAGCAGGTTGATGGCGATGGGGATGAAAACATAGCGGCGCAGGCCGGCCCCGTAGACCAGGCGGGTACCCCGGGCCAGGGCCGTGAAGGCATCTAGCATTACGTCGTCTCTTGCGGCTGTCGTGAGCATGGCGGGGGCACCTGGCCGGCACTCCTCGCACAGGTACGCGGGCCCCGTGGCGTCACGGGGCCCGCGCCATTGACGACGAAACGCCGCCGTCGGTCAACCCTTGCGGGAGATCGCCTCGGCGTCGAGATCGTCGGGGTTGATGTGGCGGATGTCCATGCCCTTGACCAGATAGACCACGTACTCGGCCAGGTTGTTGGCATGGTCGCCGATGCGCTCCAGGGCACGCAGGATCCACATCAGGCTGAGCACCGGCGAGATCGAGCGGGCATCCTCCATCATGAAGGTCATCAGCGAGCGCATGGCGCTCTGGTACTCGTTGTCGACCTCCTCGTCCTCGTGCACCAGCTTGAGTGCCAGCTCGGTGTCGAAGCGGGCGAAGGAGGTGAGGGCATCGCGCACCATGCGCCGCACATGCTCGCTGATCATGCGCACCTCGACGAAGCCGCGGCTGCCGTTGTCGGCGTCGATCAGCTCGCAGGCGTTGCGGGCGATCTTGCTCGCCTCGTCGCCGATGCGCTCCAGGTCGGAGGCGGCGCGGATCACCGCCAGCACCAGGCGCAGGTCCGAGGCGGTGGGCTGGCGGCGCGCCAGCACCTGGGTGCACTCCTCGTCGATCTTGATCTGCATGTCGTTGACCGCGCGGTCATTGTCGACCACCTGGCGACCCAGCGCCGAGTCCCCCTCGAGCAGGGCGACCACGGCGTCCTGGACCTGCTTCTCGACCAGGCCCCCCATCGCCATCAGGTGGGTCTTGAGCTCCTCGAGCTCCTGGTTGAACTGCCGCGAGATATGCTGGCTGTGGATATCGCTGCTAATTTCCATGGGACTCTCCTTGGGGCCGGACCGCTCAGGTCATGCGCCCGGTAATGTAGTTCTCGGTGCGCGCGAGGCGCGGGTGGGTAAACAGGGTCTGGGTGGGGCCGTACTCCACCAGCTCGCCCCCCTGCAGGAAGGCGGTGTAGTCGGAGACCCGCGCCGCCTGCTGCATGTTGTGGGTGACGAGCACCAGGCTGAGCCGCGACTTCAGGTTACGGATCAGTTCCTCGATCTTCAGCGTCGAGATCGGGTCCAGGGCCGAGGCCGGCTCGTCGAGCAGCAGCACCTCGGGCCCCACGGCCAGGGTGCGGGCGATCACCAGGCGCTGCTGCTGGCCGCCGGAGAGGGTCCAGGCCGAGGCACGCAGGCGATCCTTGACCTCCTCCCACAACGCCGCCGACTGCAGCGCCCACTCCACGGTGTCGTCGATCCGGCGCTTGCGCAGGCCTCCCTGCAGGCGCAGCCCGAAGGCCACGTTGTCGTAGATCGACATCGGGAAGGGATTGGGCGCCTGGAACACCATCCCCACCCGCCGGCGCAGTTCCGCCACGTCCACCTCGGGGGCGTGGATATCCTGCCCCTCCAGGCGGATCTCGCCGCGGCGCACCACCTCCTCGTTGAGGTCATGGAGCCGGTTGAGGGCGCGCAGCAGCGTCGACTTCCCGCACCCCGAGGGCCCGATAAAGGCCGTCACCCGGTGCCGGGGAACCCTCAGGGTGAGATCCCGCAGCGCCGGGGTGTCGCCGTAGGCGAGGCTCAGCCCCTGGATCTCCAGGCAGCTCTCGTCGGCGGCGAAGTCGATGAACGGGCCGCCCGCCTTGGCGGGCGACGGGGTGAAGACGGACTCCAAGGCTCTCTCCCGGGGCCGACGCTAGGCGCGCGACGCTGCCCCATGACGCGCCCTGAAATGATGGCGCAGGAATATTGCAGTCAGGTTAAGCACCAGGATCACCAGCACCAGCAGCAGCGCCGTGGCATAGACCAGGGGCATCGCGGCCTGGACATCATCGCCGTGGAAGGCGGTGTCATAGATATGGTAGCCAAGGTGCATGAACTTGCGTTCAAGATGCAGGAAGGGGAAGTCGCCGTCCACCGGCACCTGGGGCGCCAGCTTGGCCACCCCCACCAGCATCAGCGGCGCCACCTCGCCGGCGGCCCGGGCCACCGCCAGGATCAGCCCGGTAAGCATGGCCGGCACGGTCATCGGCAGCACCACCCGGGTGAGCATCTCCATGCGTGTGGCGCCCAGCGCCATGGCCCCCTCGCGCTGGTGCTCGGGCACCCGGGCCAGCCCCTCCTCGGTGGCCACGATCACCACCGGCAGCGTCAGCAGGGCCAGGGTCAGCGAGGCCCACAGCAGGCCGCCGGTGCCGAAGGTGGGGGACGGCAGCGACTCGGCGAAGAACCACTCGTCCAGGGTACCACCGATGCCGTGGACGAAGACCCCCAGCCCGAACACCCCGTAGACGATGGAGGGAACCCCGGCGAGGTTGCGCACCCCGATGCGCACCAGGCGGGTGAAGGGCCCCTGGCGCGCCACCTCGTTGAGGTAGATGCCGGCCAGTACCCCGAAGGGGGTGACCACCACCGACATCAACAGTACCACCATCACGGTGCCGAAGATCGCCGGCCACACGCCGCCGGCGCTGTTGGCGGCCCGGGGTCCCTCGGAGAGGAAGCGCCACACCCCTCGGCCCCAGGCGGCGAGCTTCTGCGGCGCCGACATGGCATTGGGGCGCCAGGCGCGCAGCACCTCGGCGAGCGGCTGCTCGAGGCGACGGCCGTCGACGCTCTCGAGCACCAGGGTATCCCCTTCCATGGCCGCCTGGAGCTCGCGGATCCGCGCGTTGGCCCGGGCCAGCTCGGCGGCATCCTCGGGGTCGGCCTTATCCTCCAGGCGACGCACCAGGGGCGCCACCACGGCATCACGCAGGTGGTCACGCTCGTCGCGCAGGGCCTCGAGCGACGCCAGCCGCTCGCGCAGAGCGGGCCAGGCGGCCTCGCCGATGTGGCGCTGCCCCGCCTCCTCCAGCGCCACCAGGTGCCCCAGGAAGTCCCCCCAGCGGTTGCGCTCCAGCACCACCAGATCGCGCGGTGTCTCGACCGCCTCGATGGCATCCAGGGCGATCCAGCGCCAGCGCTCGCGGTCGAGGTCGCGGTTGCCGGTGAAGTAGAGCCGCTCCCGGCCCTCCCCCCCTGCCACCCGCTCCTCGCGCACCGCGATCCCGGCGAAGGGGGCCCCCTCCTGGGGGGTGACCCGCTCCACCTCGGCGGGCCAGAAGTGCCCCAGGCCGCCGACCGCCAGCAGCGCCAGCAGCCCCGCCAGCATCAGCAGCGACAGCGCCACGCTGCCGGCGGCGAGCCAGGGCCAGGGGCCCTCGCCGCGGCGGCGGGTCAGGTAGGACCTCATGCCTTCCCCTCCAGGCGATGGTAGCGATGCCGCAGCCGGGTGCGCACCACCTCCGCCAGGGTATTGACCAGGAAGGTGAAGGCGAACAGCAGCAGCGCCGCCAGGAAGAGCAGGCGGTAGTGGGTCGCGCCCACCGCGGACTCCGGCAGCTCGATGGCGATGGTCGCCGACAGCGAGCGCAGCCCCTCCAGCGGGCTCAGGGTCATCAGCGCCGTGTTGCCGCTGGCCATCAGCACGATCATGGTCTCGCCCACCGCGCGACCGGCACCGATCATCACCGCACTGAAGATGCCGGGCGCCGCCGCGGGCAGCACCACCTTCCACAGCGTCTGCCAGCGGCTGGCGCCCAGCGCCAGCGCCCCCTCGCCGAGGCTACCCGGCACGCCGGAGAGCGCATCCTCGGCCAGGGAGTAGATGCCCGGGATCACCGCGAAGCCCATGGCCAGCCCGACGACCAGGGCGTTGCGCGAGGCGTAGTCGAGCCCCCAGGTCGCCTCGAGCCAGCCACGCAGGTCGCCGTCCACCAGCTCCGACTCGATCGCCGGCGCCAGCCACAGGGTGAGCGTCCCGACCAGCAGCAGCCAGGGCGCGAGCCACAGCCCCGCCCAGCCGGGGGTGAGGCGGGCGCGCAGGAAGGCGGGCAGCAGCGTGCGGAGTCCGCCGGCGACCAAGGCACCCAGCGGCAGGGTCACCAGCAGCGCCAGGGCACCCGGCAGGTTGCGCTCCACCCAGGGCGCCAGCACCAGGCCGGCGACGAAGCCGATCACCACGCCGGGGAGGGCCTCCATCAGCTCCAGGGTGGGCTTGAGACGGGTGCGCAGCCGCCGGGGCATGAAGCACGCGGAGTGGATGGCGGCGCCCAGGGCCAGGGGCACCGCGAAGAGCAGTGCCCAGAGCGCCGCCTTGAGGGTCCCCCAGGCCAGCGGCGCCAGGCCATAGTACACCGCATCGCCCGGGGCGAGCGGCTCGGGGCGCCAGCGATGCTGCGGTTCGGCGTACCCCTCCACCGGCTGGGGCTGCCACAGCTCGGCGACCGCCAGGGCGTCATCCCCCAGGAACAGCGGCACCACCTCCAGCGCCAGGAAGACGCCGATGGCCAGCACCGAGACCACCACGCCGACGCCCCCTGCGGTGATCAGCAGGGTCGCCAGGCGATCGCGAAGGCGACGGCGTCGCAGCTGCAGCGACGGCTGGGGGCGGGCTTCTCTCATGGTCGCTCACACATTACGACACTCTCGTGACAACGGCATGACAGCGTCACTCCGCCGCCGGCAGCGCCGCCAGCCGGGCCCGCTGCTGCGCCAGGCTCGCCGCCGACAGCGTCACGAACCCCAGCTCCTCGACCACCGCCTGGCCCGCCGGGGAGAACACCAGCGCCAGGAAGGCGCGCTCCGGTTCCGGCAGGGTCCCGCCGGGGGGCAGGTTGACGTAGAGATAGAGGGAGCGCGCCAGCGAGTACTCCCCGCGGCGCACCGCCTCGGGGGTCGGCGCGGCCGCCTCGCCGTCGGGATCGAGGCGGCGCAGCGCCTTGACCCCCGCGTTCAGGTGATTGAGCCCGGCGAAGCCGATGGCGGAGGGCTCGGCGGCGACGGCGGCCACCACCGCGGCCGACCCGGGATGCTCGTTGAGCCGCACCCGATAGTTGCCGCCGCACAGGGCAAGCTGGCGGAAGAGGTCGTGGGTGCCGGAGGCGACGTTGCGGCCATGGAGCACGATGCGATCCCCGGGCAGCGTCACCCCGAGCTGGCGCCAGCGCTCGACGGGGGCGTCGCCGCCGCAGCGACGCGACTCGGAGAAGATGGCGTCGAGTTCGCGGCGGCTGAGGGTCTCCAGGGGGTTGTGGCGATGCACGATGACCGCCAGGGCGTCACGGCCGATCTCCAGCTCCAACGGCGGATAGCCGTGGCGTGCGACGAAGGCCTCATGCTCGGTCTCGCTCATCGGCCGAGACATGGGCCCCAGGCGGGTGGTACCGGCGGTGAGCGCGGCGGGGGCGCTGGCCGAGCCGCTGGCCTGCAGCTGCAGGCGCACCCCGGGGTGGCGCTCGGCGAGCCGCTCCCCCCAGCGCAGCATCAGCCCCGCCAGGGTATCGGAGCCCACCGCGTCCAGGGTCCCCACCACCTCCTCCGCCGGCAGCCGGGCGGCCGCCAGCGAGAACGCCACGCCCAGCAGCAGCATCGCTCCACGCCGGGTCATGCCCTTGCCGATCCTCGCCATGCGCGTCTCCGTCCTGATCTGCCTGAGATTCATGATACGCCAAGGGACAGTGGGGAGAGGGGCCAACGCGCCGGGCTGGAGGGCGGGCCGGCCCGGGTTTACCATGGGCCGCGGTCTCCCCCCAATAACAAGCCAGGACGATGACACCTTCATGACGGACCTCGACGACAGCCCCCGCCCGCGTGGCGAACTGACCCTCAAGCTGCTGGCCAGCCGCCAGGACACCAACCTTCACGGCGACATCGCCGGCGGCTGGCTGGTGGCCCACATGGACCAGGCCGCCGAGCTGGCTGCCGGGCGCGAGGCCCGCGGCCGCACCGCCACCGTGGCCATCGAGGCCATGGACTTCCTCTGCCCGGTGCGGGTGGGTGCCATGGTCAACATCTTCACCCGCCTGGTGGAGGTCGGCCACAGCTCGCTGCGCATCGACGTCGAGGTGTGGATCCGCCAGCCCCAGGAGCGCGACCCCGACGAGCTCCACAAGGTCACCGAGGCGCGCTTCGTGATGGTGGCCATGGACGACAAGGGGCGCATCCGCGCCGTCCACCCCGGGGAGTAGCGCACGCCGGCGGAAATGCAGCGAGGGCGCCATCCGGCGCCCTCGCTGCGTTGCGGGGAGCGGGGAATCAGGCCCCCACCGCCTCGCGCGCCTTGAGGTAGGCATACTCGCCGGCGTCGTTGGAGGGACGCACCAGCTTCTGGAAGGCGAGGTAGGAGTCGTAGACCCTGCGGGAATCCTCGTCCTCCTCCACCTGTTCGGCGATCACCTCCTGGGAGGCCTCATAGAGCGCCTTCATCACGTCCTCGGGGAAGGTGCGCAGCTCGACGCCGTGCTCGTCGACCAGGGTCTCCAGGGCCTGGGCGTTGCGATAGGTGAACTCGCTGATCATCGCCAGGTTGGAGGCGCGGGCCGCCTCGGTCACCACCGCCTTGAGGTCGTCGGGAAGCTCGTTCCAGGCGTCCAGGTTGACGGTCCCCTCGAGGACGGCGCTGGGCTCGTTCCAGGCCGAGGTGTAGTAGTAGTCGGCCACCTCGTGGAGGCCGAAGGCCAGGTCGTTGTAGGGACTGACCCAGTCGGCGGCATCCAGCACCCCGGTCTGCAGGGAGGTGAAGATCTCCGAACCCGGCATGTTGACGGTGGTGACGCCGATGCGGTTCATCGCCTCGCCGGCCAGCCCCGGCAGGCGCAGCTTGATCCCCTGCAGGTCATCCAGGGAGTTGATCTCCTTCTTGAACCAGCCGCCGGGCTGGGTGGTGGTATTGCCCACCGCGAAGGGCTTGAGGTTGTGCTTGGCGTAGACCTCGTCCCACAGCTCCTGGCCGCCGCCGTGGTAGAGCCAGGCGTTGGTCTCCTGGGTATTCATGCCGAAGGGCACGGCGGTGAAGAACTGCGCCGCGGCCACCTTGCCGCGCCAGTAGTAGGCGGCGGAGTGGCCCATCTCGGCGGTGCCGGCACCCACGGCGTCGAACACCTCCAGCGGCGGCACCAGTTCGCCGGCACCGTGGACGCGCACGCGCATGCGGCCACCGGAGAGCGTCTCGATGCGCTGGGCGAAGTCGTTGGCCCCGGTGCCGAGGGCGGGGAAGTTCTTGGGCCAGGAGGTGACCATGTCCCAGGTGATGGTGTCCTGGGCCTTGGCGGTGGAGACGAAGGGGGCGGCAACGACGCCGGCGGCGCCGGCACCCAGGGTCTTGATGCTGTTCTTGAGAAAGAGACGGCGTTGCATGCGGGCATGACTCCGAGCGGATTATTATCGAGGCGCCGCGCGAGGCGCGGCGGTGTCCATCCGGCAGTATGCGTCAAGGCGACCGGGGCGCCAAGCGCATGTCGTTGACGTGAAGGTCAACGCAGCGCGGCGCTCACAGCGGCGTCAGCTTGGCGAAGCCCAGCACCAGCCACTTGTCGCCCTCGCCCTCGAAGCTGACCTGCACCCGCGCCCGGGCCCCCTCGCCCTCGGCGTTGAGGATCACCCCCTCGCCGAACACCGGATGGCGCACCCGCTGCCCCAGGGCGAGCGAGGGCAGGTCGTCGCCGCCATTGACCTCGCTCTGGCGCAGCCCGGACGGGCGCGAGGCGGTCACTGGGCGCGACACCTGGCCGCGCAGGCGCACCTCCTCCAGGAACTCCTCGGGGATCTCGCGCAGGAAGCGCGACGGGCGCTGGAAGGTCTCCTTGCCGTGGAGGCGCCGGATCTCGGCGTGGGTCAGGTAGAGCTTGTGCATCGCCCGGGTCAGGCCCACATAGCAGAGCCGGCGCTCCTCCTCCAGGCGCCCCGGCTCCTCGGCGGACATGCGGTGGGGGAAGAGCCCCTCCTCCACCCCGGCGATGAACACCACCGGGAACTCCAGCCCCTTGGCGGAGTGCAGGGTCATCAGCTGCACGCTGTCCTCGAACTCGTCGGCCTCGTGCTCGCCGGCGTTGAGGGCCGCCTCGGAGAGGAAGGCCTCCAGCGCCGCCGGGCCCTCGCCGGTCTCGGGTGGGTCGAAGGACTCGCCCTGGGTGAAGGCCTTCGCCGCGGTGACCAGCTCCTCGAGGTTCTCGACCCGGGCCTGGCCCTTCTCGCCGCGCTCGTTGCGGTGGTGCTCCACCAGCCCGGTGCGCTCGATCACGTGGTCGATGATCTCGTGCAGGGCGAGCCCGGCGGTCTCGTTGTCGAGGGCGTCGATGCGGTCGGCGAAGGCCTGCAGGGCGCCAGCGGCGCGCCCCTTGAGAACGCCGTCCCGCACGCCGTCGTAGAGCGCCTGCCACAGCGAGACGCCGTGCTCCCGGGCGCGGCCGCGCACCCGCTCCAGGGTGCGGGTGCCGATGCCGCGGGCCGGCACGTTGATCACCCGCTCCAGGGAGGCGTCGTCGTCGCGGTTGAGCAGCAGGCGCAGGTAGGCCAGGGCGTTCTTGATCTCCAGGCGCTCGTAGAAGCGGTGGCCGCCATAGATGCGATAGGGCACGCCCTGGCGAATCAGGGTCTCCTCGATCACCCGGGACTGGGCGTTGGAGCGATAGAGGATGGCGATCTCGCGGCGGTTGACGCCCTCCTCGACCCGCTCGCGCAGGGTGTCGACGATAAAGCGCGCTTCATCGAGATCATTGAAGCCGCTGTACACCGAGATCGGCTCGCCGCGCTCGCCGGCGGTCCAGAGCTCCTTGCCCAGGCGCTCGGCGTTGTGGCGGATCAGGGCGTTGGCGGCCTCGAGGATGGCGCAGGTGGAGCGGTAGTTCTGCTCCAGGCGCACGGTCTTGGTGCCGGAGAACTCGCGCTCGAAGCGGCGGAGGTTCTCTACCCGGGCGCCGCGCCAGCCGTAGATCGACTGATCGTCGTCCCCCACCACGGTCATCGGCGTGGTCATGCCGGTGAGCAGCTTGAGCCAGGCGTACTGCAGGGTGTTGGTGTCCTGGAACTCGTCCACCAGCACATGGGCGAAGCGTTCCCGGTAGTGGGCCAGCAGGGCGGGGGTGTCGCGCAGCAGCTCGAGGCTTCTCAGCAGCAGCTCGCCGAAGTCCACCAGGCCGCCGCGCTCGCAGGTGAGCTGGTAGCGCTCGTAGAGCTCCACCATCTGGCCCAGGTAGGCGTCGCCGTGCACCTCCACCTGGTGGGGACGCAGCCCCTCCTCCTTGCAGCCGGAGATGAACGACTGCACCTGGCGCGGCGGGAAGCGCTCGTCGTCGACGTCGTGCTCCTTGATCAGGCGTTTGACCAGGCGCAGCTGGTCGTCGGCGTCGATGATCTGGAAGTGCTGGGGCAGGCGGGCGTCCTGCCAGTGGGTGCGCAGCAGCCGATGGGCGATGGAGTGGAAGGTGCCCACCCAGACGTGGCGCAGCGAGAGGCCCAGCAGCGCCTCCAGGCGGGTCCGCATCTCGCGGGCCGCCTTGTTGGTGAAGGTCACGGCGAGCACGGCGTAGGGCGAGAGCCCCTCGGCCTGCATCAGCCAGGCGATGCGATGAACCAGCACCCGGGTCTTGCCGGAACCGGCACCGGCCAGCACCAGCATGTTGCCCTGGGGGGCGCTGACCGCCTCGCGCTGGGCGGCATTCAGGGGGTCGAGGATCGCCGTGACGTCGTCCATGGGGAGGGCATCGCTGCTCGGAAAATGGGC
>JBKHEO010000057.1:0-13246 GCA_046540755.1 Halomonas sp.
GACCCCGGCCTTTCGCTACCTCTATTGATCGTCGCTTGATGATTGCCTCAGCGCGGATTGCCCCTGGCCCGCTTGGCGCGCTGGGCCACCGCCGAGCGCAGGCGCTCCGCCAGGTGCTGGGCGTCCTCGGCACGGGTGTGGGGCAGCACGGCCATGAATTCGTCGCCGCCGAAGCGGCCGAGCAGGTCGCTCTCGCGCAGGGTCTCGGTGAGGGTCTCGGCCACCTCGTGCAGGGTGGCGTCGCCGGCCAGGTGGCCCTGGCTGTCGTTGATCGCCTTGAAGCCGTCGATGTCGAGGATCAGCAGCGCCAGCGGGGCGTGCTGGCGCCGGGCGCGCTGCATGGCATGCTCGGTCAGGGTGATCAGCTGGCGGCGATTGGCGATGCCGGTGAGCTCGTCGCGGCTGGCCAGCGCCTCGAGCCGCGCGTTGCTGGCCTGGAGCTCGGCGGTGCGCGCCTCCACCAGCGCCTCCAGGCGGGCGTTCTGCTCCTCCAGGGCCCGGCGCGCCAGGCGCAGTTCGGTGACGTTCTGGGAGATGCCGAACAGGTGGGTGATGTTGCCCTCGTCGTCGTGCAGCGGCACCAGCAGGGTCAGCCAGTTCAGCGGCTCGTCATGCGCCTTGTGGAAGTGGCCGGTCTCCTCGTAGCGGATCGGGTGGTTGCAGGCCAGGCACTCGCGGTAGTGGCCGACGACGCTGCGTGCCTGCTCCGGGTCGGGCAGCAGCCGCTCGATGGTCAGCCCCTCGCAGGGGTAGCCGATGGTGGCCTGCTGGGCGGGGTTCACCGCCTCCACGATGAAGCGCTCGGGGGATTTCACGCGGATCAGGAACATGTGCTCGGGGAAGTGCTCCCAGATCTCCCGAAGCAGGGCGCGATCCTGACGCTGGCTGAGCAGGGTGTGAAAGGCAGAGGGCGAAGACGGGGGAGACATGGGAGAGCCGCAGGGCAGGGGACGTTCGGGCAGATTTGTGCGGTGGGCCGGGTGTCGCAAGTGGCCGACGCGGGTCCTTCAGGGCCGACGGTTTACGCTGCCCTGGCCCGGAGGCCAGGCAGGTCGCCTGGCCTCCGGTGCTTCGGGTGTGCCGCTTAGAAGGTGTAGGTGATGCCGAACATCGCCACTGGGTAGACGGAGAGCTCGTCGGCCTCCTCCTCCAGGCGCTGCTCCTCCTTGCGCAGGTCCTCTTCGAAGCGAGGATCAACTGACTCATAATTGTTGGAACTGCTCAGCGAGACCTCCACGTCGGTGCTCATCACGCCCAGCTCGGAGAAGAAGCCGAGGCCGCGCTCGTGGCTGCTGCGCCAGCCGAGGCCGACATAGGGCTGCACGCCGTCGGCGATGGTCAGCTTGCCATTGAGGGTGCCGACCTGCGCCGCAGTATAGGTGTTGCCGTTGTACTCGTAGCTCTGGCCGTCCTTGGCGGTGCCGACGACGTTGGCTTCCATGTCGGGGAGCATGGCGCCGGCGGTAAGGTAGAAGCGGCCGCCGAAGGGGTGGTAGGCGAGCTTGAGCGAGCCGGCCTGGAGGTCGATGTCGCCGCTGTAGGTGGCCTCGTCGGTGTCGTGGTCGCCGTCCCACTCCAGGCCGCCGTGGTAGCCGGCGATGACGCTGGCGTTCCTGTGCAGGCGCCAGGCGGCGTCCAGGCCCAGGCCGGTGGTGCCGGCAGCGGCACCGATGGAGACCTTGCCGTCACTCACGTCGAGGGCGTGAGCGGTGCCGCCGAGGGCCAGGCCGGCGGTGAACAGGGAGGCGGCGAGGCCGGTGCGAATCTTGGTGGTGTGCATGTGATACGTTCCGATGGTGTCTTAAGCCGACGTTCCTGTCGGCCACAAGAAGGCGAGCGAGGCGAGGCCTGGCTCAGCGGCGGCGGGGCAGGCGCCCGACCGCTATCCGCTATCGGCCGGGCCGAGGCTCACTTTAGTGAATGTCCCGGCCGGCTTCAGAATGGCGCGCCGCCGCCGATCAACAGGCTATCGTCCAGAGACCGAGAGTCATCCCTGATGCGTGAGAGAACCGCCCTCGAGGCCGGGAAGCGAGGCGCCAGGCTGCCCTGGCGTGGGCTGCTGGCGGCCATGCTGCCGCTGGTGCTGTCCGGCTGCGCCATGCTGGCCCCGGCGCCGCCGGCGAACCAGACGAATATCTGCGAGATCTTCCGCGAGCAGCCGGACTGGTACGACTACGCCCGCGCCTCCCAGGAGAAGTGGGGCACGCCGATCGCCACCCAGATGGCGATCATCGAGCGCGAGTCGAGCTTTCGCAGCCATGTGAAGCCGCCGCGCCGCAAGCTGCTGGGCTTCATCCCCTGGCGGCGGCCATCTTCGGCCTACGGCTATGCCCAGGCGCAGGATCCGGTGTGGGGCGAGTACGAGGCCGATGCCGGGACACTCTTTGCGCGGCGCACCCACATGAAGCACGCCACCGACTTCATCGGCTGGTACAACGCGCGTACCCGGCGCCTGGCCGGCGTCTCGCTGCACAACCCGGAGCATCTCTACCTGGCCTACCACGAGGGCCAGGGCGGCTATCGCAGCGGCAGCTGGAGAGGCAAGCCGGCGGTGCGCCGCGCCGCCCGCGACGTGGCCAGCACCGCGGCACGCTATCGCAGCCAGCTGGCGAGCTGCGAGGCGGAGTTCCGCTGCGACGGCCTGCTGGAGGTCTGGCCCTTCTGCCGCGGTTAAGGCGGCCTGAGGGAATTCAAGTTTTCCTCGCCGGCGCCGATAGTCGGCAGCGACACCTGGCGCGGCGCTCGCCGCGCGGCATTCGCAGAAGGGAGAACTCGATGCGCAACCTGTCCATTCGCGCCGGCCTGTTAACGGCCTTCGGCATCCTGGTCGCGCTGATCATGGCGATCAGCGTCCTCAGCTTCCAGGCCCAGGGGGTCAGCGGCGCCGCGCTGCATGATGTGTCCCGGATCAATCTCACCCAGGCCAACGCGGCGAACCGCCTGGAGGTGAACCTCGGCGAGATGCGCAACCATATCGCGCGTTTCGGCGAATACACCCGCGGCGAGCGTGCCGAGGATGCCGCCCGCGAGATCGCCCAGGCGGGCGAGGCCCTGGAGCGTGCGGAGGAGCGCATCGAGGACTTTCGCGCGGTGACCATCGGTGCCTCCCGCGAGCGCGCCCGCTTCGTGGAGGAGATCGGCGAGACCTACGATGCGCTGATGACCCCCGGCTTCAAGGAGGCGGTGCTGGCCGGGGACATGGACGCCATCTTCGACCGCCGCGCTCAGGTGACCGAGGCGGACAACCGCCTGGCCGAGCTGACCCGCGACTTCATCCACTTCTCCGAGGCACGCGCCGAGGAGGGCTACGCCGAGGCGGAGTCGGCGGCGACCTGGCTGAGCCGCCTGAAACTGGCGGCGATGGGGTTCTCCCTGCTGGTGGCGGTGGGCGCCTTCCTGCTGATCACCCGCCGGGTGGTGGCGCCATTGCGCGAGGCCGTGGCGCACTGCGGGCGGATCGCCAAGGGGGACCTGACCGCGCGCATCCCCCGCGAGGGGCGCAACGAGATCGGCCAGCTGCTCTCGGCGCTGCATGACATGCAGGGCCAGCTGCGCCGGATGGTGGGCACGCTGCAGCAGAGCAGCGACAGCGTGGCCACCGGCGCGGCGCATATCGCCGCCGGCAGCCAGGAGCTCGCCTCGCGTACCGAGGAGCAGGCCTCGGCGCTGCAGCAGACTGCCTCCAGCATGGAGCAGATCGCCTCCACCGTGCGCCACAACACCGAGACCGCGGGTCGCGCCAACCAGCTCTCCGGCGAGGCCGCCGAGCAGGCGGAGTCCGGCGCCCACGAGGTGGAGGAGACCGTGGCGCAGATGCGTGGCATGGAGGAGAGCTCGCGGCGCATCGGCGAGATCATCGAGGTGATCGACTCCATCGCCTTCCAGACCAACATTCTGGCCCTCAACGCCTCGGTTGAGGCGGCCCGTGCCGGCGAGCACGGCAAGGGCTTCGCGGTGGTGGCCAGCGAGGTGCGCACCCTGGCCAGCCGCACGGCGGATTCGTCGCGAGAGATCCGCGCCATGATCGAGGAGGTCACCCGCCAGGTGAGCGAAGGCTCCACCCAGGCCGGTCGCAGCGGCGAGAAGATCCGTGAGGTGGTCGGGGCCATTCGTCAGGTCGCCACCCTGGTCGACGAGCTGGCGCTCTCGGCCAAGGAGCAGCAGTCGGGTATCGACCAGGTCGGTGCCGCCGTGACCCAGATGGATGCCGTCACCCAGCAGAATGCCTCCCTGGTGGAGCAGACCACCACCGCCTCGGCCAGCCTGGAGGACGAGGCCAGGCGCCTGGCCGAGCTGATCGATACCTTCAAGCTGGAGGCCGCCCAGGTGGCGGAAGGCAAGGCTCGCCCCGAGGCGCCCTTCACCCCCGCCGAGAAGGCCCCTCAGTCGCAGTCATCGGCCGGCTCGGGCGGCGGAACGCAGAAGTCCAGCGGCACCTCCCGGGAAACTGGCCCGGCCGAGCGACAGCCGGCCCGCGCCAGCGAGCCGGAGTGGGAGGCGTTCTAGGGGATTCCTGGGTCCGGGGGGCCGCCTGGCCTCCCGGGCGTCATGCCCACTAGGGGATCTTCTGGACCCTCACGCCGTAGTCGGCGGGGTTGACGATCTCTTCCAGCTTGCCGATCTGCGAGAAGTCGCCGCTGCCGAGCTCGCTGCTGATGTTGGTGTCGGGGAAGCGCAGGTTCTTGACCACCTTGACCAGGCTGGGCATGCCCTTGCCGTCGATCTCCATCACCCAGGCGAGGAAGCCTCCCGAGAACTTGGCCAGGCTGCCGATCGGGTGGAACCCGTAGACCTGGATGTACTCCACCAGCACCGTCTTGTCGTAGGCGCTGGCGGCCTCGTGGATCGTGCGATAGGCGTCGAGCGGCGTGCGCGGCGGGATGCCGTTGCGCACGTGCATCAGCGTGTTGACCGCCTTGATCACCGCCACCAGCCGCACCCGCTCCGAGAGCTCGTCGCCGCGCAGGCCGGTCGGGTAGCCGGTGCCGTCCAGGCGCTCGTTGGCGTTCTCCATCACCTCGCGGCAGGTGGCGCTGGGCGTCCACCCCAGCGCCGCGAGCTTGTCGCGCAGCGCTGCCACGTGCCCGCGGAGGATCGCCTTCTGCGCCGGGTTCATGTTGACCTTCAGCGACGGCAGTGCCGGGCCGATCAGCAGCGGCTTGCCCAGGGTGTGCAGCAGGGCGCCGAGCACCGCCTCGCGCACCCTGGGGTCGTGGGGGTCCCGGGCCAGCAGCATGTCGGCCAGCTGGCCGGCCACCTGGACCGCATGGCGCACCCACTCCGGCTCGTCGCGCAGGAAGGAGAGGGCGTAGAGGAACGCCTTGCGGTCCTGCTCCACCAGGTAGCGCAGCGTGTCGACACAGTCGTAGAAGATCTCCTCGGGGAAGAGCTCCCGGGTCTTCATGTACATCAGCCCCACCTGTAGCTGGTGGGCGAGGTTCATCACCCCGCGTTCCATGGGCGACTGGCGGGCGCGCTTCTCTCGCTCCTGGGCTTCGCGCCGCAGAATCTTCTTCTCCTTGGCCCCGGGAATGAACAGCGGGGAGTGGTAGTCCAGCTTGTCGTTGGCCCCCGTGCGGTAGGCCGCCTCGCGCTCCGCCTCGGTCACGTAGCGGAACAGGGCCTCGTTCTGGTGCTTGGTCAGCCGCAGGAACTGTACCCCGACCACGGCATGGCCGTGGTGGCCGAAGGGGCGAATATGTCGGATCCTCGCCTCGGCGAAGAAGCTCTCGCCGTTGGGGAACTCGATGCCGATGCCGGGGATTTCCTGGCCGACGTTGATCGCCACGCTCTCGGCGAGGTCGATGTCCACCATGCAGCCGCCCACCGAGAGGTTGCGCAGCCGGCCGGGCACGTTGAGCTCGTGCAGGTAGACATCGAGGCTGACCCGGGCCTGCATGCCGAGGATAAAGGGGATGCGGATCGCTCCGCGCTGCTCGGCGACGAACACCGACTCCGGCAGCTGGCACTCCAGGTGGTAGAGCGTGCTGTCGGCCTTGTGCAGGCGGGTGGCAACGTTGCTGAGGCTGTAGGTCTCGCGCTCCAGCGCCCGGGTGCCCTTCACCGCTTCGAGGTCGAAGCTGATGCCGCCGTTGACCAAGTAGCGCTCGATATCGGCGCCGGCATACTCCACCTCCAGCACCAGGCGCCCGTTGCTCAGGTCGAGCTTATGGACCTCCGCATGCAGCGGGTAGGCCATGTCCTTGGCATAGACCGACACGTCGTGGGTGTGCTGCAGCAGCGAGCGGATCACTGCGGCGGAGGGATTGGCGTACAGGCTGGGGAGGGTCATGGTGGGCATCTGCGCATGCGAAGTTAGAATTATTGACCTGCATCAAGGCGGCAGGCCGTTTTTCTCTTTATAGGTAAACATTCTACTCCTTATTTGGCAAAGCGGCCGCATCAGGAGAATCCTTTTCTTGCCGGTAGGCGGCGCTTGGCGCCAGCCGCGCCCGGTAGGTCGTGAAGGCCCGCCGGGCGGCGGCCGCCGCCTCCAGCCGATCCGGAGCATCCAGCGGCGTGTCCGCCAGCTGCTGCAGGAAGCGCTGCCAGTGGCGCCGGCCATCGGGCGCGGTAAAGAAGGCCAGCGGTGCTGCGTCACCCAGCGATGAGCGCAGGCAGCGGGCGATGACCTCGGCGCCGAGCCGCGAGCCCTCCAGCACATAGCGCAGCCCCAGCAGCTCGGCGATGGAGCGCGGTGCGGTCAGGCCCGGCTTGGCGGCGGTGTAGGGCAGGAGCACGCCTAGCGCCGCCAGGTCGGCCTCGAGCCGCGGCAGTCGGCGGGGCGACAGCCACTCGCGTCGCCCCAGCCGCATGGCGCCCTCCTCGACGGCACCCTCCAGCGCCCCCTGGGGCGCGCGCATGGCGAGCAGCGAGCGACGGTAGCCGTCAAGGGTGAGCCCCGGGCGCAGCAGCCGCTGCAGCTCGGGGTGGTGGTCCAGGGCGCGGTGGTCATCCCGGGTGGCGGCGCGCAGCCGCTCAACCGACACCGGCGCCAGGGGCCGGGGGCACCTTGCGTCGTCACTCATGGCGGCTCAGCGCCTCGGTCAGCACGCGCAGCTTGAGCAGCTTGAGCTGGGTGTTGGCGGGCCAGGGGCGTGAGTAGCCCAGGCGCTTCTCGACCCAGCGCTCGAAGGAGTGCCGCGGGGCGATGGGGAGGTCGCTGCTCCTCTGTTCGGTCGGCTTGTCGGGGTTGCCGCCCCAGGCCACCTCCTGTATCTCCTCGCGGCGACACATCAGCAGCTGGAACCGCCTGCCGTTCTCCAGGGTGGCGGCGCTTGCCAGCAGGCCGGCCACCTCGGAGAGCGGCATGTCCGGGCATTCCCGGGAGAGGCTCTCGGTGATGCGAGTGTTGCCATCGGAGCCTTCGCACCAGGCCCGCACGGCCTCGAGTGCCTCCGGCTCCAGGGATAGCCCCTCGCGGTAGAGGTCGAGGCCGTCGTCGAGCATCACCCCATCGGCGGCGAACTCCTCCCGCAGCCAGCGGCCGATGGTGGGCCAGGCGGCGTCCAGGCCTCCCTGCTCGACGATCTCCCGGTTCATGGCCTCGAGGCGGCGCTCCATGGTGCTGTTCAGCGCCATGCGCTGGCGGCTGTCGAACTCGCGAAGGGCGAGTTCGTAGCGTTTGACCTCCTCGGCGAGCCGGCGCAGCGCCGGCGGGGCGAGCCGCCTTGGGGCGTAGGCGTGCAGCGAGATCAGGCCGGCCAGCCGGCTGGCGAACATCAGCGGGAAGGAGATGGCGCCCACCACCCCCATGTTGGCCATGTAGAGGCGGTGCACCGGCGACACGCTGCGCAGGTCGGCCAGGGAGAGGTCCGGCCGGTCGGGGCTGGCGCTCAGCACCTCGACGCTCTCGGCACGGGCGTCGGGAATGCTGCGCCAGGGATTGCGTGCATAGAGGTCTCGGGCCACCTGGGGGATGTCGCTGGCCGGGAAGCGCAGCCCCAGGTAGCTGCCCTGGGCCGCGTCGCTGCGGGCCTCGGCCAGTACCTCGCCGTCGCCGTCCGGCAGGAAGGCGTAGAAGAGTACGCGATCGAAGCCGCTCGCATCGCGTAGCCGAGCCACCAGGGCCTCGCGGGCGGCGGCGACCTCGGCATCGCTGTGAAAGGTCGGCCAGCCGTCGGGCGCCCGGCGCGGAGTTCCCTGCGTCTCGATGTCGAGGGGGGCGCTGCCCTCGGCGGGCAGCAGCTCGATAAGTACCTGGCCCGCGTCGCCGCGGACCACCGCGACGGCGATGTCCCGGTCGGCGAGCGGCCAGGCGTCGTGGGCCAGGCGAGCCCCCGGTTCGTCGCCGAGCCCGGCGAGCACATCGCGCAGCGACTCGGGCAGGGCGGCGCCGATGAGCCGTTCGGCCTCGATGCCGAGCCACGCCGCCAGGTTGCGCGAGGCGTGAGTGACGATCCTTGCGTCGTTCAGGACCAGCAGGGCGCCGTGGGGCTGGATCGCCCCGGAGAGAGGCAGTGGCTCCTGCTCGCAGGCGTCGATGAAGCCTCGGGTGACGTTCAAGCGATGCTACTCCTGTTCCTCGTGGGGGCTCCCGGAGGCGCCGTAGGCCGCCAGGCGGCGGGCATAGTCCGCCTCCTCCTCGGGGCGGGCGAGCAGGTAGCCCTGCAGCAGGTCGCAGCCCTGCTCGCGCAGCCACTCTCGCTGCACCTCGGTCTCGACCCCCTCGGCCACGGTACACAGCTCCAGGGCCTCGGCCATGCCGAGGATGGCACGCACGATGGCCTCGTCGTTGCGATCCAGCCCGCCGAGGCCGTCGATGAAGCGCTTGTCGATCTTCAGCTCGCTCAGCGGCAGGGTCTTGAGGTAGGCCAGCGACGAGTAGCCGGTGCCGAAGTCGTCGATGGAGAGCGAGATGCCGGCCTCGCGCAGCCGTTCGATGTTGCCGAGTGCCGTGCTGGTGCGCTCCACCAGGGTGCGCTCGGTGAGCTCCACCTGCAGCCAGGCGGTGGGGATCATGTAGGTGCGCAGCCGCTCCAGCAGGCTGTCCAGGAAGCGCTCGTGCTGCAGGCTGGCGGCGGTGACATTGATGGCGATGGGCAGCGCGGGGAGCCCTTGCGAGTGCCAGCGGGACAGGGCTTCGACGGCGAGCTGCACGACGCGCTTGTCCACCTCGGTGATCAACCCACAGCGCTCGGCCGCCGGGATGAACTCGTCGGGGGAGACCCGCCCGAGCTCCGGGTCGTGCCAGCGCAGCAGCGCCTCGGCGCCGAACAGCGTGCCGTCGTCGGCGCGGAACTTGGGCTGGAAGACCAGGCGCAGGTGGTGCTCCTTGAGGGCCCGGCGCAGGGCCGACTCCATCTTGGCCTGATGGACCAGCTGGGCCTGCAGCTCGGGCTTGAACAGCTCGAAACGGTCGCGGCCGCTGTCCTTGGCGCGGTACATGGCGGTATCCGCCGCCTTGATCAGCTCCGAGGCCTCGCGGCCATCGTCGGGGTAGAACGCCAGGCCGATGCTGGCGGAGACGAACAGCGAACGGTGCTGGACCATCACCGGCTCGCGCAGCGTCTCGACGAGGCGCTGGGCTACCGCCTCGGCGGCCTCCAAGCTGGTGGCGTTGAGGATGAGGGTGAACTCGTCGCCCCCCAGCCGGGCCACGGTATCCATCTCGCGCACCACCCTGGCGATGCGTTCGGCGACCTGCACCAGCAGCGCGTCGCCAACGTCGTGGCCCAGGGTGTCGTTGATGGTCTTGAAGTTGTCGAGGTCGAGGAACATCAGCGCCAGTTGTGCCTCGCCGCGTCGCGCCTGGGCCAGGGAGAGCTCCAGGCGGTCCTGGAAGAGGGTGCGGTTGGGCAGGCCGGTGAGCGGGTCGTGGGTGGCCAGGTACTCGACCTTGCGCTGGGACTCCTTGAGGTTGGAGATGTCGGCGAACACCCCGACATAGCGGGGATCGCCCTCTTCGTCGATGCGGTTGATGGTCAGCCACATGGGGTAGGCCTGGCCGTTCTTGCGGCGATTCCAGATCTCGCCCTGCCAGAACCCCTGCGCCTTCAGGGCGGCGCGCATGGTCTGGTAGGCCGGGGCATCCCGCGGGTCCTCGGCGAGCAGCCGGTGGATCTTCTGGCCGATCGCCTCCTGGTCGGCATAGCCGGTGATGCGGGTGAAGGACGCATTGATGGAAAGGATCACGCCCAGCGAGTCGGTGACCACGATCGCCTCGCCGGCCTGCTCGAACACCTTGGCGCTCAGTCGCAGCTGGCGCTCCGCCTGCTTGCGCAGGGTGATGTCCTCGGACTCGTTGATGATCGAGGCCGGGCGCCCCTCGGCGTCGCGCAGCACCTGGTGCACGGTGCGCAGCACCCGCTCATGCTCGCCGGGCAACAGGTGCTCGGCCACCACCGGGCGCTGCAGGCGCAGGGCCTGCATGTCGTGGCTCCACAGCTCGGCGGCGAAGCTCTCGGGGAAGAGGGCGAAGTCGTTGTGGCCAACCACCGCCTGCGGGTCCAGCCCGAAGGCCTCGCAGAAGCTCGGGTTGGCGAAGGCGTAGTGCCCGGAGAGGTCCTTCATCGCCAGCAGGATGGTGGTGTTGTGCATCAGGGTGTCGAGCCGGGCACGCGACTCCTCGAGCGCCGCCTGCACCTCGGTGACCTCGGTGACGTCGATCAGGCTGACCACCAGCAGCTCCACCTCCTCGCTGTCGTTCAGGCCGGGGGTGACCACCAGCTGGGTCAGCCGCTCGCCCAGGGAGATCATCTCGTCGCTGGCCTCGCCTTGGGCGATGGCACCGCTTAGGTGGCCCTGCAGCGGGGCGAGCGCCGGGGGCAGCCGCAGGCGGGAGATGTGCTGGCGCAGTGCCGCGGGGCGCAGCTTGAACTGGCGCGCCGCCGCGGCGTTGAAGCGGCGCAGGAAATACTCCCGGTCGAACACCAGGATGGGAAACTCCAGGGAGTCGTAGAGGTGGGTGTACTCGTCGTTGAGCTGCTGGAGCTCGGCGGTCCTGATGTTGAGCTCCTCGTTGAGGCTCATCAGCTCTTCGTTGGTGGCCTGCATCTCCTCGTTGGCCGCCTCGAGCTCCTCGTTGGTGGCCTGGAGCTCCTCGTTGGAGGCCTGGGTCTCCTCGTTGAGGGACTGCATCTCCTCGTTGGCGGTGGCCAGTTCCTCGATCAGCGATTGCAGGTGCTCCCGGGTCGCCTGCAGTTCGTCCTCGGCCTCGGAGCGCCCGGGCCCTGGGGGCGAGGAAGGCGCGGCCCTGTCGCCCGAGGGCTCGCAAAGCTCCACCATGATCATCAGCTGTCGGTCGTCCTTGTCTGGCACCGGGTGCACCGAGAGGCGCCAGGTCTCCTCGCCGACGGGGCGCCGCCGCCCCAGCATCACTCGGGGCGCCTTTTTCACTTGGGGCGCCTTGTTCACCTGGTGGAGCATGGAGATCAGCTCGGCGCGGAAGGGCTCGGCGATCACCTCGCTGATGGCGACCTTGGTATGGCCACGGGGGAACTGCAGCACCCCCTCGACCTTGCCGGCGGTGTGCAGGATGTTGCCATGGCCGTCGCACAGCGCCACGGTGGCCCCCAGGTGGGCCACCACGCCATCCAGCAGCTGCTGCACCTCGATCTCGCGACGCTTGCGGTGCGGCAGGGAGGCCAGGCGCCTGGGCGTGCCGGTGGGCAGCGGCTGGGGGTCGCCCTGCTTGCGATAGGTGCGCTCGCGGTGGTCCAGGGGCACGAACAGCGTCTCGGACTGGCCGGCGCTCTCGCTGCGTCCCAGGAACAGGATGCCGCGCTTGCGCAGGGCGAAGTGGAAGCGCTTGAGTACCTTGGCCTGGAGCGCGTTGTCGAAGTAGATCAGCACGTTGCGGCAGGTGACCAGGTCCAGGCGCAGGAAGGGCGGGTCTTCCACGAGGTTGTGTCGGGCGAAGACGATCATGTCGCGCAGCCGCTTGCCGGCTTCAAAGCTGCTGCTGTAGGGCTGGAAGTAGCGCTGCAGCAGCGCCCCGGGGACCGTCTCCAGGGCCGCCGCGGGGTAGAGGCCGCGGCGTGCCACGGCAAGGGCATCATCGTCGATGTCGGTGGCGAAGATCTGCACCGTCGGGGCGTCGGCAGCCCCGTGCAGCGCCTCGGCGAAGAGCATGGCGATGGAGTAGGCCTCCTCGCCGGTGGCGCAGCCGGCCACCCAGACGCGAATGCCCTGGCCCTCCTCGCGGCAGCGCTTGCAGATGGTGGCTACCTGGAGGCGCAGCGCGTCGAAGGCGGCCATGTCGCGGAAGAAGGCGGTCACTGAGATCAGGATGTCCCGGGCCAGGGCGTCCAGCTCGTCGGGCTGCGCCTCCACCAGGGTCAGGTACGCCTCCTGGGTGGGCGTGCCGGTGGCCACCATGCGCCGGCGCAGGCGCCGTGACAGGGTGCCCGGCTTGTAGCCGGAGAAGTCGATGCTGCGGCGCTGCTTGAGCCTCTCCAGCAGCCTCTCGGGGATCTCCATGCCGGCGTCGCTGTGGGCCTGGAGGTGCATGCGCGACAGCTCGGCCAGCTTGTCGGCCATGGCCTCGGCGGTCATCACCACATCCGCTACCCTGGCCTCGATGGCCGACTGGGGCATGCTGGTGTACTTGGCTGAGGCGGGGTCCTGGACCAGGGTCACGCCGCCGGCGGCCATGATGGTGCGTAACCCGGCGGTGCCGTCCGAGCCGGTGCCGGAAAGCACGATACCGATGGCGTCGTCGCCCCTCTCGGCGGCCAGGGAGATGAAGAAGTCGTTGATCGAGGGCTTGGGCACCACCTCCCGCCTGGCCTCCACCAGGTGGAAGCGCCCCTCGCGCAGGAAGGCGTTGGCATTGGGCGGCACCACGTGGATCACTCCCGCCTCGGGAGCCTTGTCATCCTCCAGGGCGCGTACGCCGAGTCGGGTTTCCCGGGCAAGGATCTCCGGCAGCAGGCTGCGATGGTTCGGCGAGACGTGCTGCAGCACCACGTAGGCGAAGGGCAGGGTCGGGTCGAGCCCGCGAATCAGCAGCGAGATGGCCTCGAGGCCGCCGGCGGAGGCGCCGATGCCGACCACCGGCACCGGGTGGTCGTGGGAGCTGGGGCGGGTCGTCATGGGGGGTCCTGTGATCTCGTCAAGCGGTGCCGGACGCGCGAAGAGGAAGCCCTGCGCCCTTCGCCGCGGAGAGGGCGTCGTCGAAAAGATGCATCAGGATATCACGTATGTCGTCCCCACTATACTCGTGGCCCCCGCCGGTCTGTTTCGGAATGAGACGCTGCGCCGGGAGATCTCAAGGTGCAGGCATGATGTCGAACCGCTGCCGGAA
>JBKHEO010000058.1:0-13201 GCA_046540755.1 Halomonas sp.
CATCGAGGAAGGCCCAGTCGCCATCCACGCTGAGGGTGAAGAGCAGCGCCTGGCGTCGTGCGGCCGAGGCGGCCACCAGCGCCTCGGCCCAGTCGCGGGTCACCAGGTCGAACAGCGCCGAGGCCACCACCAGCTCGGCCCCGGCCAGCAGGTCGTCATCCACCGGCGCGAGGTCACGGCAGTGCGTCGCCAGGGCCAGGCGGCCGCCGTCCGGGTCGCGCAGGGTCGCCGCCTGCCGGCGCGCCAGGCCCAGCAGCGCCGGGTCGTGGTCCACCAGCCGCCAGCGCTGGGGGCCGGGCAGCCGCGGCGCCAGGAAGCGCAGGTTGCTGCCGCTGCCGCTGCCCAGGTCGACGATGCCAACGGGGCCACCATGCGGGCCGGCTCGCGCGGCGAGCCAGTCGGCGGCCAGGCCGGTGAGACGATGGCTGCGCGAGCGGGCGTCCAGCGCCTCCCGGCAGGCGAGCCAGTCGGCGGCGAAACGCTCGCCGGCGGGGCCGGCGGCCATCGGGGCCGATTGGGGCGCATTCATGACAATCCCTCCTCGCCGCGGCCGGTGGCCGTCGGGGGCATCGCCTCCAGCGCCGCCAGGAAGCGGTCGCCGGCCTGCTGCCAGTCGGCGAGCGACCTGCGCGCCTCCCGGGCGCCGCGGCGAAGCCGCCGGCGCAGCGCGGCATCGTCCAGCCAGGCGGCCAGCGCCTCGCCCAGGGCGGCGGCATTACCGGGCGGCACCGTAAGCCCGCCACCCGGCGGCAGGGTGTCGGCCAGGGCCCCGCCGGTGGTGGTAAGCACCGGCAGGCCGCGGGCAAGCGCCTCGGTGACCACCATGCCGTAGCCCTCGTAGCGCGAGGGGAGCACGAAGAGCTCGGCGCGATGGTAGGCCGCGGCCAGTTCCGCGGCACTGCGCTCCCCGGCCCAGCGGATGCGTTCCGCGAGGCCCGCGCGCCGAGCCGTGGCGACCAGGCGTGCCGCGTGTTCGGGATCCCGGTCGTGGCTGCCGACCGCCTCCAGGGTCCAGTCACGCCCCTCGAGACCCGCCAGCGCCTCGAGCAGCACGTCGTGGCCCTTGCGCGGGATCAGGGTCGCCACGCAGAGCAGCCGCCGGGGCCCGCCGGCCTCGAGGTCCAGGGCGCTGGCCGCCAGCGGCGAGGGGTCGACGCCGGGCTCGACCACCCGCACGCGCGCCGCCGCCACGCCGAAGCGGTCGAGGCCACGGGCGGTATAGGCGCTGGTGACGATCACCCGCCTCGCCAGGGCCAGCGCCCGGGATTCGCTGTCGACGAACCGCCGGCGGGTTGCCTCGGGCAGGCCGCTCTCGTCGGCCAGCGGATGGTGCACCAGGGCGACGAGCGAGAGGCGGTCGGCGTGCGGAGCGATCACCTCGGGCAGCCCGCCCATGGCAAGGCCGTCGATCACCACCCGGGCGCCGTCGGGCAGCGCGGCGAGTGCCGCGGCCAGGCTCGCCCGGGCACGCGCATCGGGTTCGGGGAAGCGCCCCTCGAGACCCACCACCTCGACGGCGTGCCCCCGGGCGCGCAGGGCATCGACGATGCGTGCGTCGTAGACGTAGCCACCGGTGAGCTGGCCGGGGTCGCCGGCCACGATCAGGGTCAGCGCGTCCGCCATCACAGGGTGCCCTCGTAGCTGGCCCAGGCCACATGGGACTCGTGCAGGGTGACCGTCATCGCCTCGAGCCCCGTGGCGCCCTCCCCCAGCCGTCCGAGCTGGATCGCCGTGGCCAGGCGCTCGAAGATCACCCGGGCCATGAACTCGGTGGTGGTGTTGCGTCCCTGGAACTCCGGCAGCTCGTCGAGGTTGTGGAAGTTGAACTCGCCGAGCACCGCCTTGAGGGCCTCGCTCGCCAGGCCGATATCGACCACCAGGTCATGGTCGTCCAGCTCCCGGCGCGCGAAGGTGACGTCCACCACGTAGGTGGCGCCGTGGGTGCGCTGGGCGGGCCCGAAGAGCTCGCCGCTGAAGCTGTGGGCGATCATGAAGTGGTCGCGGACGCTGAGTCGGTACATGGTGCAGGGCTCCGATGGGACCTGGGGTCAGGCGTGGGTGGGGTAACGCAGGCGGTGGCAGAGTACCTCGCCCGCCCCGGCGGCGAGGCGCGGCATCAGGGCGGGCAGCTCGGCGAAGTCGCTCTCGCCGCTGATCAGGGCGTCGAGGCGCGGATCGCGCAGCAGCTCCAGGGCCAGCGCCAGGCGGCGGCGATGGTCCCAGCGCGGCGTGCGCTCGGCGGGCAGGCGGCCCACCTGGCTGCCGACCAGGCGCAGCCGCCGGGCGTGGAAGGCCTCGCCCAGCGGCAGGCTCACCTCGCGATCGCCGTACCAGCTCATCTCCACCACCCGCGCCTCGTCGCCGGCCAGGGCGAGCGCCTGGCGCAGCCCTTCGGGATTACCGCTGGCGTGGACCACCAGGTCGTTGTTGCCCGGCGCCTGGTCGGCCGGGCGGAACCCCACCCCCAGGGCACGGGCAAGCTCGGCCCGCCCCGGCGAGACGTCCACCAGGCAGACACGGGTGCCGGGGATCGCCGCGCAGAGCCAGGCCACCAGGGCGCCCACCACGCCGGCGCCGAGCACCAGGATGCGGTCGCCGACACGAGGCTCGGCGTCCCAGCAGCCGTTGATGGCGGTCTCCAGGTTGGCGGCGAGCACCGCCCGGGGGGCGGGCAGGCCGGCCGGCAGCGGCGTGACCGCGGCGGCAGGCACCACGTAGCGGTCCTGGTGGGGATGCAGGCAGAACACCTCGCGCCCCACGAGCGCCTCGGGGCCGGCCTCCACCACGCCCACGCTGACGTAGCCGTACTTCACCGGCCAGGGAAAGTCGCCGGCCTGGAAGGGGGCGCGCATGCGCTGCCATTCGCTCTCGGGCACCCGCCCCTGGAACACCAGCGCCTCGGTGCCGCGGCTGACGGCGCCGTAGAGCGCGCGGACCCGCACCTCCCCCTCGCCGGGGAGGGGCAGGGGCTCCTGGCGCAGCTCGCCCTGGCCGGGGGCCAGGGTCCAGAAGGCGGTGGCGGTATCGGAGGGGTCGGCCATGGGGGCTCCCGGGTGGCGAAATAATACTTCTACAATAATGGTACATTTACCACGTACTGCATAATTCTTGCCAGACCAACGTGACGGCCGCCTGCTAGGGTATTAAGTAGGCCCTCGAGGCTCAGCATAGCGGCATTGCCCGGGAGACCCTATGCCCCCACCCCTCTCGTTCCCCTTCCTGACCGGCGGCAATGCCGGGGCGCGGGCGGGCCTGGAGCTGGGCGCCGCCGGTCTCGTCCTGGTGGGGCTCGCCCTGCTGGCGGTGGTCGTCGCCGGCGCCTCGCCCTGGTGCTTCCCGCTGGCCCTGGCCAGCTACCTGGGGATGGCGCTGCTGCTGATGCGGGCGCTGCGGCGCGCGCCCTGGGCCCGCACCGGGCTCGGCCCCGCCGACCGCGTCACCCTGGCACGCGGCGTGCTGGTGGCGCTGCTGGCCGGTGCCCTGGCCGACCCGACGCTGCTGGCGAACCACGGCGGATGGCTCTTCGCCCTGGCGCTGGCCGCCCTGGTGCTGGACGGCGTGGACGGCTGGGTGGCCCGCCGCACCGCCAGCGCCAGCGCCCTGGGCGCGCGCTTCGACATGGAGCTCGACGCCTTCTTCATCCTGGTGCTCTGCCTCGCCCTGCTGCTGCCGGGCCGCCTCGGCCCCTGGGTGCTGGCCATCGGCGCCATGCGCTACGCCTTCGTGGCGGCGAGCCGCTGCTGGCCCTGGCTCGCCGCCGAGTTGCCCGAGAGCCGGCGCCGCAAGGCGGTCTGCGTGTGGCAGGTGGCGGCGCTGATGCTGGCCCTGCTGCCGGTGATCCCCGGCGCGGTGGCCGCCTGGCTGGCGGCCACCGCCCTGGCGGGGCTTAGCCTCTCCTTCGCCGTGGACGTGCGCTGGCTCTACCACCATCGCTGAGCCGAGGGCTGGCAAAAGCACCCGAGGCTGCTAGAGTGGGCTTTCGCTTGACGGGGTGCCGGTGGAACCGGCTGAGATCGCCATACGACACGCAGTCGTCACGGCGGGGCCCGTTGAACCTGATCCGGCTAGTACCGGCGTAGGAATCAAGCGGCGGCCCCGGGCTACCCTCGCGTAGCCCTCCCCCTGGCCCCACTCCCTCCCTCGCCCGAACCCCGGATCGTCACTCGATACCGGAGAAGATCATGGGCTATCGCTTCCGCGACCTCGCCGCCGCCTGCCGGGACGACTGGCGCGCCTATATCCAGCACGACTTCGTGCGCGGCCTGGCCGACGCCACCCTGGAGGAGGAGGCCTTCCGCCACTACCTCAAGCAGGACTACCTCTTCCTGATCCACTTCGCCCGCGCCTATGCCCTGGCCGCCTACAAGAGCCGCACCCTTGCCGACCTGCGCCAGGCCCATGAGGGGCTCAAGGCGATCGTCGACCTGGAGCTCGGACTGCACGTCGGCTACTGCCGCGACTGGGGCATCACCGAGGAGACCCTGGCCAGCCTGCCCGAGGCGCGGGCCACCCTGGCCTACACCCGCTATGTGCTGGATACCGGCAACCGCGGCGACCTGCTCGACCTGCATGTGGCGCTGGCCCCCTGCCTGGTGGGCTATGGCGAGATCGCCGACTGGATCAACGCCCGTCCCGAGACGCTGCGCGGTGACGCCAACCCCTATGACGCCTGGATCGCCATGTACGAGAGCGAGGAATTCCAGGCCGCCCGACGCGCCGAGGAGGCCTGGCTCGATGCCCGCCTGGCCGACGTCACGCTGGCGCGCTTCGACGAGCTCTGCACGGTGTTCCGCGACGCCACGCGCCTGGAGATCGACTTCTGGCAGATGGGGCTGGATCGCGCCCTGTAGCGCGCCCTTGCCGCCACCGAAAACAACAGCCACCACAAGGATCCCCTCCATGAGCAAGACCGCCCACTTCCTCGCCGAGACCGCCCGGGTCGACGAGGCCGCCATCCGGCCGTTGCCCGGCTCACGCAAGGTCTATGTGACCGGCTCGCGCCCCGATATCCGCGTGCCCTTCCGCGAAATCTCGCTGTCACCCACCCGCACCTCCGGCGAGGACGAGGAGAACCCGCCGCTGCTGGTCTACGACACCTCCGGCCCCTATACCGACCCCGAGGTGACCGTGGACCTGCGAAAGGGACTCCCCGAGCTGCGCCGGGACTGGATCGAGGCGCGCGGTGACACGGAGTGGCTCGACGGCCCCACCAGCGAGTACGGCCGGCGTCGCGCCAGCGATCCCATGCTCGCCCCGCTACGTTTCGACCTGACCCGCACGCCGAGGCGCGCCAGGGCAGGCAAGAACGTCACCCAGCTGCACTACGCTCGCCAGGGCATCGTCACGCCGGAGATGGAATTTATCGCCATCCGGGAAAATCAACGCAGGCAAGCCCTGGGGAGCGAGGAAGTCGAACGCATCCTGGGTCATCAGCATCCGGGCCAGGGCTTCGGCGCCCGCCTGCCGGAAGAGATCACCCCGGAGTTCGTACGCGCCGAAGTGGCCGCCGGCCGCGCCATCATTCCCTGCAACATCAACCACCCCGAGTCCGAGCCGATGATCATCGGCCGCAACTTCCTGGTGAAGATCAACGGCAACCTGGGCAACTCGGCGGTCACCTCCTCGATCGAGGAGGAGGTGGACAAGATGACCTGGGGCATCCGCTGGGGCGCGGATACCATCATGGACCTCTCCACCGGGCAGAACATCCACGAGACCCGCGAGTGGATCATCCGCAACGCCCCGGTGCCGATCGGCACCGTGCCCATCTACCAGGCGCTGGAGAAGGTGGGCGGCGTGGCCGAGGACCTCACCTGGGAAGTGTTCCGCGACACCCTGATCGAGCAGGCCGAACAGGGCGTGGACTACTTCACCATCCACGCCGGCGTCTTGCTGCGCTATGTGCCGCTGACCGCCAAGCGCGTCACCGGTATCGTCTCCCGGGGCGGCTCGATCATGGCCAAGTGGTGCCTCTTCCATCACCGCGAGAGCTTCCTGTACGAGCACTTCGAGGAGATCTGCGAGATCTGCAAGCGCTACGACGTCGCCTTCTCGCTGGGCGACGGCCTGCGCCCCGGCTCGGTGGCCGACGCCAACGACGAGGCGCAGATGGCCGAGCTCAGGACACTGGGCGAGCTGACCCGCATCGCCTGGAAGCACGATGTCCAGGTGATGATCGAGGGCCCCGGCCATGTGCCCATGCATCTCGTGAAAGAGAACATGGACAAGCAGCTCGAGTACTGCGACGAGGCGCCCTTCTATACGCTCGGCCCGCTGGTCACCGATATCGCGCCGGGCTACGACCACATCACCTCCGGCATCGGCGCGGCGATGATCGGCTGGTACGGCTGCGCCATGCTCTGCTACGTGACCCCCAAGGAGCACCTCGGCCTGCCCAACAAGGACGACGTCAAGACCGGCATCATCACCTACAAGATCGCCGCCCATGCGGCGGACCTCGCCAAGGGACACCCGGCCGCCCAGCGCCGCGACAACGCCCTCTCCAAGGCGCGCTTCGAGTTCCGCTGGGAGGACCAGTTCAACCTCGGGCTGGACCCGGACACCGCCCGGGCGTACCACGACGAGACCCTCCCCAAGGACTCGGCCAAGGTGGCCCACTTCTGCTCCATGTGCGGGCCCAAGTTCTGCTCCATGAAGATCAGCCAGGAGGTGCGCGACTACGCTGCCGAAAAAGGCCTGCACGGAGACCAGGAAGCCGTTATGCAGGGCATGGAGGAGCAGGCGGAGAAGTTCAGGAAAGAAGGCGCCGAGCTCTACCGGGAGGTATAGGCGCACGGGCCGCCGCCATCGGCTAGGCTGAGGACATGCCCAGACCTCGCACCGGAGCCCTCATGAACGAGACGGATCGCTACGCCTACCCCCAACGCGTGCTGCACTGGCTGGTGGCCGCGGTGCTGCTGTTCTCCCTGGCCAGCGGCCTGACGCTGGGGGTGCTCGGCTTCGAGGGCGCCACCGAGCGCCTGGGACGCGACGGCACCGACCTGCTCTACACCGCCCACAAGTCCCTCGGGGTGGCGATACTCGCGCTGATGACGGTGCGCCTGGTGGTGCGCCTGCTCTACACGGTGCCCGACCATGACCCGCCGCTGCATCCCTTCCAGCGGATCCTGAGCAGGGCGGTGCACCACCTCCTCTACCTGGCGCTGCTGGCCCAGCCGCTGCTGGGCTGGGCCGCCACCGCCAGCGGCGACTTCCCGGTACAGTTCCTGCACTGGCACCTGCCGGGCATCGTCGGCGTGAACGAGGCGCTCTCGGAGCGGCTCTTCGTCTGGCACGGCCGGCTGGGCCTGGCGATCCTGGGCCTGGTGGCCCTGCATATCGCCGGCGCCTTCTACCACTGGCTGATCCGCCGCGACAACGTCATGGAGCGCATGAGCCTGTTCTGAGCGTCCGCGAACCGCTGCCTGGCACGTAGCCTGCATGGCCTGGGTGACGCCACCCGGAGCCCCGCCATGTCCGACCAACCGCGCTTCATCGCCTCCGTCGCCACGCCGCTGGACGCCGAGGCCTTCAGCCGCCGCGCCCACGGCCACCTGGCCTTCCTCTACGGCCCGCGCGCCGACGAGGTGCTGCGCCGGCTGCTGACGCTGCTGGCCCACCAGGCCCCGCCCTCCCCCGCTGCCGCCGATATGCCACTCTGGAGCGAGCGCGACCAGTGGCTGATCGGCTACGGCGACAGCCTGCTCGACGGCGAACGGCCGCCCCTCGAGGTGCTGGACGACTTCCTCGAGGCGAGGCTCGGCGACACCGTGAGCGGCGTGCACCTGCTGCCCTTCTTCCCCTGGAGCAGCGACGACGGCTTCTCGGTGATCCACTACCGCGAGGTCTCCCCCGACCTGGGCGACTGGCCCCATGTCCGCGCCCTGGCCAGCAAGCGCGACCTGGCGGTGGACCTGGTGCTCAACCATGTCTCCCGGGAGTCGCTGTGGTTCGTCGACTACCTCTCCGGCAGCCAGCCAGGGCGCGACTACTTCATCGAGATGGACCCGGAGACCGACCTCTCGGCGGTGGTGCGGCCGCGCAGTTCGCCGCTGCTGGTGCCGGTGCCCACCCGCCGCGGTACCCGCCACCTCTGGGCGACCTTCTCCGAGGACCAGATCGACCTCAACTTCGCCAACCCCGACGTGCTGCTGGAGTTCATCGGTATCCTGCTCTTCTACCTCGGCCAGGGGGCGCGGGTGATCCGGCTGGACGCCATCGCCTACCTGTGGAAGGAGGTCGGCACCCCCTGCATCCACCTGCCCCAGACCCACGAGGTGGTACGGCTGCTGCGCGCCGTGGTGGACCATGTGGCGCCGGGCACCCTGCTGCTCACCGAGACCAACGTGCCCCACAGCGAGAACCTCAGCTACCTGGGTCTTGAGAGGCTTTCGGCCCACCATCCCCCCGACGAGGCGCACCTGGTCTACCAGTTCCCGCTGCCGCCGCTTTTGCTGCACACCCTGACCAGCGGCGAGGCAGCCACCCTGGCGGCCTGGCTGCGAAGCCTGCCGAGCCTGCCGCCCGGCTGCGGCTTCCTCAACTTCACCGCCAGCCACGATGGCATCGGCGTACGCCCGCTGGAGGGCTGGCTGCCGCAGCACGAGATCGAGGCGCTGCTGGAGTTGATGCACCGTTTCGGCGGCTTCGTCAGCATGCGCACGCGGGACGACGGCAGCGACAGCCCCTACGAGATCAACATCACCTGGTTCGACGCCATGAAGGGCACCCGGCGCGGGCCGGACCCCTGGCAGATGCAGCGCTTCCTGTGCGGCCAGCAGCTGATGCTCGGCCTGCGGGGCATCCCCGCCCTCTACCTCCATGTGCTGACCGGCACCCTGAACGACCTGGAGGGGGTGGAGCGCAGCGGACGCCTGCGCTCCATCAATCGCCGCCGCTGGCAGCGCGACGAGCTGGAGCTGCTGCTGGACAGCCCCGACACCCCGACACGGATGGTCTTCGAGGCGCTGATCCGCCGCCTGGCGGCACGCCGCCGCGAGCCCTGCTTCCACCCGGACGCCTCGCAGCGGGTGCTGGAGACGCCGCCGGAACTGCTGGTGCTGGAGCGCGGCCCGCTGCCCGACGGGCGCCGCCTGCTGGCGATCCACAACGTCACCGACGCCCCCCAGCCGCTCGGGCTTGCGGCCCTAGACCAGGGGGGCTGGTTCGACCTGCTGGAGGAGGCTCCCTGGGCGCCGGCGGAGAGCCTGGCGCCCTATCGCTGCCTGTGGCTGGTGCAGAAACCCTGAGCGACAAAAGCATCGCTCGAGACTATTCCGGCGCCTCTCGCTATCGCGCACCGCCATGACCCAACCCGGCTACACCTCGCCGCGGTTGTCGGCCTCCACGGCGTCGTGGAGGCGCTCGGGCAGGTCGGGAATCGCCGAGCGCACCCGGTTCCAGCTGGGGATGAAGGGGCGCTCGCCGGGGTTGTCGAGGAAGGCGCTGCCGGCCTCCAGCAGGTTGGCGGCGAACAGCTCCACCGCCCGCTCCTCGCCGTGGCGATCCAGGCTGAGGCCGTTCATCCGCGCATCGTGTTCGTAGGCCTCGATCAGGTCCAGGGCCAGGCGGTAGTAGGTGGCCTTGAGGGTGCGGAAGCCCTCGGCGCTGAAGGTCACCCCCTGGGTGGCCAGCTTGCGGTAGAGCGCCTTGGCGATGTCCAGGCTCATGCGGTTGAGCCCCCCCGAGGGGTCGTCCTCGGAGACCGGCTGGTGCTTGTGGTCGTAGGCGTCGGCCAGGTCCACCTGGCAGAGCCGCTTGGTGGAGTGGTTGCGGTGCACCTCGGAGAGCACGCCGATCTCCAGGCCCCAGTCGGCGGGGATGCGGATGCCGTCGAGCACCTCGGCGCGCATGGAGAACTCCCCCGAGAGCGGGTAGCGGTAGCTGTCCAGGTACTCCAGGTAGGGCAGCGGGCCGTGCATCGCCTTGAGCGCCCGCAGCAGCGGGGTGACCATCAGCCGCGCCACCCTTCCGTTGAGCCGTCCCTCGGCGATGCGCGGGTAGTAGCCCTTGCAGAACTCGTAGTTGAAGTGGGGATGGGCCACCGGGTAGAAGAGCCGCGCCAGCAGGCCTCGGTCGTAGGTGAGGATATCGCAGTCGTGCAGCGCCACCACGGCGCCGCGCCCGGAGGCCTGGACGAAGCCGGCACAGTACCAGACGTTGCGCCCCTTGCCGGGCTGCCGGGGCGATAGCCCCTGGGCATCCAGCTCCTGGTCGAGGGCGCGCAGCCGCGGGCCGTCGTTCCACAGGATGCGATGGTGCTGGGGCAGGCGGGCGAAGAACTCGCGGGCGTGCAGGAACTGGTCGTGGTCGGCCCGGTCCAGCCCGATCACCACCTCGGCGAGGTAGGGCACCCCGGCCAGCGCCTCGACGATGCGCTCAAGGGCCGGCCCCTCCAGCTCCGAGTAGAGCGAGGGCAGGATCAGGCTCATCGGGCGGCGGCGCGAGAAGCCCACCAGGTCCGCCTCCAGGGCCTCCAGCGGGCGCCGGGTGAGGTTGTGGAAGTCGGTGATGATGCCGTTCTGGTGGAAGTCGCTCATGCCGTCCTCCTCCTGGCCTCGTCACCGCTGTCGGGCCTCACCGCCGGCCCTGGCCGGCGCTCGGCTCGCCCCCACCAGTGGGCCACCCCCTCGGCCCAGCCGGCGGGGCCGGTCGCCTCGCTGCGATAGAGCGCCGGCTGGTCGGGCTCGACCGGAAGGCCGTGGCAGCCGCGGATCACCACCGCCTGGTCCACCGCCTCGAGCATGGGGATGTCGTTGGGGCCGTCGCCCAGCGCCAGGGTCAGCGGACGGCGACCGCGCAGCGCCTGGAAGCGCTGCACCAGCCAGGCCACGGCGCTGCCCTTGTGGGCCTCCCCGGTGGCGTGCCAGAAGCGCCCGCCGCGCACCAGCCGCAGGCCGTCGCCGGCCAGCCCTTCCCTCAGCGCCTCGAGCCCGGCCTCGTCGTCCTTCCAGACCAGCGGCTCGCTGCCCTCGCGCATCCGCGCCAGGCGTGCCTCGCCCTCGGAGAGGCCGGTGAAGGCCACCAGCTCGTCCAGCGACATCTCGCTCATGGGGGTGAAGGCCACCCCGAGCCGCGCCTGCCACACCGCCAGGCGCTTGCGGATAAAGCCGATGTCCATGCCCAGGGTGCGAATCGCCAGGCCATCGGGGCCGGGCCGGTCGATGCGCGCATGACACCAGGCCGGCGGCAGGCCGACCACGGCCCCGTTCTCGGCGACGAAGGGGGTAAAGGCAAGCCCCAGGGCGCGGCGCAGCGGAATGATCTCGCTGCGGGTCTTGCTGGTGACCGGGATCACCGGCACCCCCAGCCGGCCGAGGCGATCGAGCCAGGGCTGGGCGGGGCCCCAGTCGTAGTGGTGGTGGTCGAGCAGCGAGCCGTCGAGGTCGCTGAACAGCAGGCGCGGCGTCAGGGCGTCATCGAGGCCGGCGTCCGGCGTCGGGCGTGGGTCGGTCATGGCAGCTCCCGGGCAGTCGACAGGGGCACCTGCCCCTTCGATGCCTTGCACAGGACATGCCAGCCCGTGCCAAGGGCCTGCCGACCCGCCCGAGGGAGAGGGGCGCCGCGCCGGTGCGGCAGGGAACGCACCGCCGCGACGCAGCGCCTGCACCAAAAGAAGGCGCCCCGAGGCGAAAAGCCCCGGGGCGCCGGTCGTCCTGCTCCCGATGGATCAGAAGCGGTAGCGCAGGCCGACGCTGGCGGCATCGAAATCGTACTGGTCCTCGTCGAGGTAGCGCACGAAGTCCGCGCCCAGCGAGAGGTTGGGGGCCACGTCGTACTCGGCGCCGGCGCCGTAGGAGAAGCCGGATTCGCTGTCGGCATCGAAGTCGACGTCGGTCATGCCGGCCAGGCCATAGAGGCGGAAATCCCGGGAGACGGGCAGGATGCCCTTGCCGTAGAGGCCCACCAGGGAGTCGAGCTCGGCACCGCCGTCGGAGCCGCCACCGCCGAGGTGGCCCTCCACGGCGAAGTAGTCGTTGAACTTGAGACCGCCGTTGACCCGCAGGCCGACGCTGTCGCGGCTCCCGCCGGGGCCGTCCGGGTCCAGCTCCCAGAACATGGCATCGCCACCCACGTAGCCTTGGGGATAGGGCGGCTGCTGGGCCTGGGCGGCGGTGATGCCGGCGGCGAGCAGGGCGGAGGTGAGGGCGGTAAGGGTCAGGGTCTTCATGGCATCCTCCTTGTTAGTGAACGCCGTTCTGTAACACCTGAAGTGTGGTCCCGATTCGACCAAGGATCAAGGGACGAATGTGCAACCTTGCGCTACGCCGCGTCGCGGCCCGGCGACATGACGACTCCCTTCCCTGCCCCGCTATACTGAGGCCTCCACGCGGCAAGGAGACCCCGAATGCGTCACTGGCTGATCGCCAACACCCGCGCCGGCAACGACGCCCGCGGCGCGGACTTCTGGCGGCCGCACCTGGCACGCGCCGGCCTGGCGGCGCCACAGGTGCGCGATATCGCCGACACGGCGTGGGAATCGGCGCTCGCGCCCGGCGACACCGTGCTGGTGGCCGGCGGCGACGGCTCGGTTAACCGGGCGGCCGGGGTCTGCCTCGAGCGCGACGCCATCCTGGGCGTGCTCCCCTCCGGCACCGCCAACGACTTCGCCCGCAACCTGGCCCTGCCCGAGGACCCGGACGCCCTCTGCGCGCTGATCGCCCGGGGTCCGACGACGCGAGTGGACGTCGGCTGGCTCGACGAGCGGCTGTTCCTCAACGTGGTGCACGTGGGCCTCGGCACCCTGCCGGCCCGCCAGGCTTCGCCGCGCCTCAAGCGCTGGCTGGGGCGCTTCAGCTACGCCGCCATGCTGCCGCAGCTGCGCCGCCTGGGCCTGTTGCGCGGCTTCCAGGCGCGCCTCGAGGCCGACGACGAGGCCCTGGAGGCGCGCTGGCTGTCGCTGGCCGTCGCCTCCGGCGCCTTCTTCGGCGGCGGATCAAGGGTGCCGGGGGCCTCCGCCCGGGACGGCCGCCTGACCCTGGTCGCGATACGCCCGCGTCCCTGGTGGCGGCTGCTGTGGACCTTCGGGGTCACCCGCCTGCGCGGCCGGACACCCGAGGATGACGACAGCGTGGTGGCACGCAGTCCGACGCGGTGCCGCATCGTGATGCACCACGAGCACCGGGTCACCGCCGACGGCGACTCGCTGGGCCACGTCCGCGAGCTGTCGCTGCGCGTCGAGCCGGCGGCGCTGCGGGTGATC
>JBKHEO010000059.1:0-13115 GCA_046540755.1 Halomonas sp.
TCCACTCCCTCCGCCTTGACGCTTCCCCGGTAACTCGCCATGGTATCAAGCGTGCTTGACAACAATGGCAACCCGAGGGGAATCGCTATGAAAATCCAGCTGAAGACGGCCAGCCTGGCCGCCGGTATCACCCTGGCCACGGGGCTTTCAGGCGCCGCTGCCGCCGACGACCATGAGCTCAAGGTGGTCACCGACCCCAGCTTCGTGCCGTTCGAGATGATGGACCAGGAGAGCGGCGAGATGGTCGGCTTCGACATGGACATCCTCGCCGAACTGGCCGAGCGCGCCGGCTTCGAGTACGAGCTCGAGACCATGGACTTCAACGGCATCATCCCCGCCGTGCAGACCGGCAACGTGGACATGGCCATCGCCGGCATCACCATCACCGACGAGCGCGCCGAGATCGTCGACTTCTCCGACCCCTACTACGACAGCGGCCTGCGCATCCTGGTCGGCGCCGACGACGACAGCATCGAGTCCCTGGAAGACCTCGAGGGCAAGAAGGTCGGCACCAAGGTAGGCTCCACCAGCTACGACTACCTTGAAGAGAACCTCGGCGACGAGGCCGACATCACCCCCTACCCGGGCTCCAGCGACATGTACATGGCGCTGCTCGGCGGCAGCGTCGATGCGGTCTTCTACGACGCCCCCAACGTCGCCTACTTCGCCGAGACCCGTGGCGAGGGTCGCGTGAAGGTGGTCGGCGACCTCTACGAGGGTCAGCAGTACGGGATCGTCTTCGTCAAGGACAGCGAATGGGTCGAGCCGGTCAACGAGGCCATGGCCGAGATGATGGAGGATGGCACCTACGACGAGATCCACAAGGAGTGGTTCGGCGAAGCGCCCAAAGACGACTGAAACGGGCTCCCTCCCGACCGTCGCCCCAGCGGCGACACGAGACCCCACGGGGCCGGGCGGCATGACCACCCGGCCCCGTGTCGTTCAATGCTCCCGGAGGTTCCCTCATGGACGTGACCTTCCAATTCGACTGGCAGGCGGCCTTCGCCTCCATCCCCCAGCTGCTGACGGGGATTCCCTACACCCTGCTGATCTCCTTCGGCGGCCTGGCCATCGGCTTCTTGATCGGCATCCTCTTCGGGCTGATGCGCATCAGCCCCCTGCGCTGGCTGCGGCTGCCGGCCGTCGTCTACATCGAGGTGTTCCGCGGCACCCCGGTACTGGTGCAGGTGCTGTTCATCTTCTATGGCCTGCCGCAGATCCTCGGCGGGCCCATCAACGCCCTGGTGGCGGGCATCGCTGCCATCGCCGTCAACTCCGGCGCCTACATCTCGGAGATCGTGCGCGGCGGCGTGCAGTCCATCGAGCGCGGCCAGCGCGAGGCGGGCCTGTCGCTGGGCCTGTCGCGTACCCAGGCGTTCCGCTACGTCATCTGGCCCCAGGCCTTCCGGCGCATGATCCCGCCGCTGGGCAACCAGGGCATCATCAGCATCAAGGACACTTCGCTGTTCTCGGTGATCGGCGTCGGCGAGCTGGTCCGCCAGGGGCAGGTCTACATCGCCACCACCTTCAACGCCCTGGAGGTCTACCTGATGGTCGCCATGCTCTACCTGGTGATCACTCTGAGCCTCTCCTTCGCGCTGCGCCAGCTCGAGCGCCGCGGCCTGGTCGGACAATAGGGGGAGACCACGCATGACACAGAACGAAAACGCCACCGCTCCCATCGTGCTGATGGAGAAGGTCAACAAGCACTTCGGCAGCCTCCACGTGCTCAAGGAGATCGACCTTACGGTGATGCCCGGCGAGGTGGTGGTGATCATCGGCGCCAGCGGCTCGGGCAAGTCGACGCTGATCCGCTGCATCAACGGCCTGGAGGAGTTCCAGTCCGGCCATATCGAGGTCGACGGCAATAGCCTCACGCCCCACGGCAAGAGTGGCCGCGCACTGCAGATGATCCGCACCGAGGTCGGCATGGTCTTCCAGCAGTTCAACCTCTTCCCCCACCTCAGCGTGCGCGACAACGTCACCCTGGCCCCCATGAAGGTACGGGGCTGGAGCCGCGAGGACGCCGTGGAGACCGCCGAACGTCTCCTGGAACGCGTCGACATCGCCGACCAGGCCGACAAGTACCCCAGCCAGCTCTCCGGGGGCCAGCAGCAGCGGGTGGCCCTGGCCCGTGCCCTGGCCATGGAGCCGCGCCTGATGCTGTTCGACGAGCCCACCTCGGCGCTCGACCCGGAGATGATCGGCGAGGTGCTCGACGCCATGCGCGAACTGGCGCGTGAGGGCATGACCATGATCATCGTCACCCACGAGATGGGCTTCGCCCGCGAGGTGGCCGACCGGGTCATCTTCGTTCACAAGGGAGAGATCGCCGAGGAGGCGCCGCCGCAGGCGATCTTCGACAGCCCCTCGGACGAGCGTACCCGCAGCTTCCTGTCACGGGTGCTCAAGTACTGAGATCCCGCCCTCGGCGCCTCGAAAAGGGCCCTGTCGCATCGCGGCAGGGCCCTTTTTTCGCCTGTGGACAGGATCCACGCCGATATCGCGGAAATCGGCAGGAGACGCCGCCACCACGGGCCCCGTGGATAACCACCGCGGTTGTTCACAGCCGCGGGCACAAGCCCGGTAGCCAGCGGTGGAAAAGCGGTGCGGGGATGGTGCTGTGGACAAGCGTCCACTCCATCCACAGGCTCCCGACCACTCTTCCGCAGCCTGTCAGCCGTTTTCCCCACGAAGGGTTAACAGCACAACCCATTGAAGGGGAAGGGATAACATTGCTTATCCACGGTTTTTGTCCACACCAGTAGTCACAACCACAACAGAACTTCTCTCTTTATATATTGGATATTGATTGATAGGGAAGCGGTGAGACGCGGCATGGATTCCCGGTGTGGAAAACCCTGACGATTACCCACAGGAGGTTTATACTGGCGGGCCGATTTCACCCCTGTCCGCAAGAAGAGGCGCCACGGCGCCAACGAGGTGCACCTTGGATTACCCCGACCGCTTCGACGTCATCGTCATCGGCGGCGGCCATGCGGGAACCGAAGCCGCCCTGGCCGCCGCGCGCATGGGCTCTCGGACCCTGCTGCTCACCCACAACATCGAGACCCTGGGCCAGATGTCCTGCAACCCGGCCATCGGCGGCATCGGCAAGAGCCACCTGGTCAAGGAGATCGATGCCCTGGGCGGTGCCATGGGCCTGGCCACCGACCTCGGGGGAATCCAGTTCCGGGTGCTCAATGCCCGCAAGGGGCCCGCGGTGCGCGCCACCCGCGCCCAGGCCGACCGGATCCGCTACAAGGCGGCGATCCGCGGCCTGCTGGAGAACCAGCCCAACCTGACGCTGTTCCAGCAGGCCGCCGGCGACCTGATCGTCGACCAGGACACCGTGCGCGGGGTGGTCACCGAGACCGGCATCCGCTTCCTGGCCGAGACCGTGGTGCTGTGCACCGGCACCTTCCTCGGCGGGGTGATCCATATCGGCCTGGACAGCAGCCGCGGCGGGCGCGCCGGCGACCCGCCCTCCAACCGCCTGGCCGAGCGCCTGCGTGCCCTGCCGTTCCGGGTCGACCGCCTCAAGACCGGAACGCCGCCGCGCCTCGACGCCACAAGCCTCGACTTCTCGCGGCTCGAGGAGCAGCCCGGCGACACTCCCACCCCGGTGATGTCGTTCATGGGCCGTCGCGACCAGCACCCGCGCCAGGTCAGCTGCCATATCGCCCACACCAACGAGCGCACCCACGAGATCATCCACGCCAACCTCGACCGCTCGCCGATGTACTCGGGGACCATCGAGGGGGTCGGGCCGCGCTACTGCCCCTCCATCGAGGACAAGGTGCACCGCTTCGCCGACAAGGCGAGCCATCAGGTCTTCATCGAGCCGGAGGGGCTCGACACCCACGAGCTCTACCCCAACGGGATCTCCACCTCGCTGCCCTTCGACGTGCAGCTGCAGGTGGTGCGCTCCATCCCGGGGCTCGAGAACGCCCATATCACCCGCCCGGGCTACGCCATCGAGTACGACTTCTTCGACCCCCGCGACCTGCGCCACTCGCTGGAGACGAAGTTCATCGCCAACCTCTACTTCGCCGGCCAGATCAACGGCACCACCGGCTACGAGGAAGCCGGCGCCCAGGGACTGCTGGCCGGGCTCAACGCCGCCCGCCGTGCCCAGGGCCTCGAGGCCTGGTATCCGGGCCGCGACGAAGCCTACCTCGGCGTGCTGGTGGATGACCTGATCACCCTGGGGACCAGAGAGCCCTACCGCATGTTCACCTCGCGGGCCGAGTACCGGCTGCTGCTTCGCGAGGACAACGCCGACCTGCGCCTTACCGAGCGCGGCCGCGAGCTGGGCCTGGTGGACGATACCCGCTGGGCCGCCTTCAGCGAGAAGCGCGAGGCGATCGAGCGCGAGAGCGCCCGCCTCAAGGCCAGCTGGGTGCAGCCCGGCAGCGCCGCGGCCGGGATCATCGCCGAGAAGACCGGCAAGGCCCCGGCCCGCGAGTACAGCCTGATGGACCTGCTCAAGCGCCCGGAGCTGGCCTACGCCGACATCGCGGGCCTGCCGGGCCTCGACGGGGCCCCGGTCGCCGACGCGGCGGTAGCGGAACAGGTGCAGATCCAGGCCAAGTACCAGGGCTATATCGACCGCCAGCAGGAGGAGATCGCCCGGCTCAAGCGTCACGAGGCGACCCCGCTGCCGGCGGACCTTGACTATGCCCGGGTCGAGGGACTCTCCCACGAGATCCGCCAGAAGCTCGCCGAGGCGCGCCCGGAGACCCTGGCCCAGGCCGCGCGCATCTCCGGTGTCACCCCGGCGGCGGTGTCGATCCTGCTGATCCACCTCAAGAAGCGCCGTCTGCTCGACGAGCAGCGGACAGCCAGCGCATGACGGCCGTCGCCGACGCCGTGGCGTTTCGTCTCGACGAGGGGCTCGAGCGGCTGGGCATCGCCGTGGACACCGAGCAGCGCCGGCGGCTGCTCGCCTTGGTCGGCCTGTTGCACAAGTGGAACCGCGCCTATAACCTCACCGCGATACGCTCTCCCGAGGAGATGGTGGCGCGCCACCTGCTCGACAGCGCCGCGGTGCTGTCCCACGTGAGCGGGCCCAGGCTGCTCGACGTGGGCGCCGGGCCTGGCTTCCCGGGGCTGGTGCTGGCGATCCTCGCCCCCGGGCTCGAGGTGACCCTTCTCGACAGCAACGGCAAGAAGGTCCGCTTCCAGCGTCAGGCGGTGATGGAGCTCGACCTCGCCAACGTGACGCCCGTCCAGTCGCGGATCGAGGCCTTCGAGGATCGCTTCGACCAGGTGATCTCGCGCGCCTTCGCGAGCCTCGGCGACTTCGTCGGCCTGACCCGCGAGCGCGTGGTTCCCGGCGGCCAGTGGCTGGCCATGAAGGGGCCCGCCGTGGAGGAGGAGCTGGCCGGTCTGCCGCCGGAGGTCGCAGTGGTGGCCCGGCACTCCCTCGAGGTGCCGTTCGAGGTGGGCTCCCGCCTGCTGGTGGTGCTCGAGCGCCGGCCCCTGCAGCGGGCCCCCTGACAACCCGCGTTTCCCCGCAACGGAGTTGCCCGTGACCAAGATCATCGCCTTGACCAACCAGAAGGGTGGCGTCGGCAAGACCACCACCGCGGTCAACCTCGCCGCCGGCCTGGCGGCCCTCGACCGCCGCGTGCTGCTGGTCGACCTCGATCCCCAGGGCCACGCGACCATGGGCAGCGGCGTCGACAAGCACGAGCTCGACGGCAGCGTGCTCGAGGTGCTGCTGGGGGAGCGCGATGCCGCCGGGGTGATCCTCGACTGCCCCCAGGCCGGCTATGCGCTGCTGCCGGGCAACGGCGACCTCACCGCCGCCGAGGTGGTGCTGCTGGATCGCGAGGCGGGGCGCGAGCGCTGCCTGGACGACGCCCTGGCCATGGTGGCCGGCGAGTACGACGTGGTGCTGATCGATTGCCCGCCCTCGCTCAATATGCTTACGGTGAACGCCCTGACCGCCGCCCACGGCGTGCTGATCCCGCTGCAGTGCGAGTTCTATGCCCTCGAGGGGCTCTCGGCGCTGCTCGATACCGTGGAGCAGATCAAGGACAGCGTTAACCCGGACCTCGAGGTCTTTGGCATCCTGCGCACCATGTTCGATGCCCGCAACAGCCTGACCCGGGACGTCACCAAGCAGCTGCGCGACTACTTCGGCGATACCCTGCTCAAGGCCACCATCCCGCGCAACGTGCGGGTGGCCGAGGCGCCCAGCCACGGCCTGCCAGTTACCAAGTACGCACGCTTCTCGCGTGGCAGCCAGGCCCACCGGGTGCTGGCCAAGGAACTGATCCGGCGCCTGTCGCTGTAGTCGCCCGATACGACGCAACCGTGATGAGGGAATGTCGATGACGCGTAAACGCGCCCTGGGACGCGGCCTGGATGCCCTGATCGGCTCCGGCGCCCGCCGCCGCGAGAGCCTCGATCTGCCCGAGGTCTCCCTGGACGAGACGGGGGACGACACGGCGCCCGTCCCGGCCCTCGAGCCCTCCACCGGCGAGCGCCTGGAGCGCCTGCCCTTGGGACAGCTCTCCCGCGGCAAGTACCAGCCGCGTCGCGATATCCAGCCCGAGGCCCTCGAGGAACTGGCCGACTCCATCCGCGCCCAGGGCGTGATGCAGCCCATCGTGGTGCGCCCCATGGGCGAGGAGCGCTACGAGATCATCGCCGGCGAGCGGCGCTGGCGCGCCGCCCAGCTGGCCGAGCTGGACGTGATCCCGGCGGTGATCCGCGAGGTCAGCGACGAAGGCGCGCTGGCGCTGGCGCTGATCGAGAACATCCAGCGCGAGAACCTCAACCCCATGGAGGAGGCGCTGGCCCTCAAGCGGCTGCTGGAGGAGTTCGAGCTGACCCAGCAGCAGGTGGCCGACGCGGTGGGCAAGTCCCGTGCCCAGGTCGCCAACCTGCTGCGGCTGGTGGCGCTGGACCCGGAGGTGCAGACCCTCCTCGAGCGCGGCGACCTCGACATGGGACACGCTCGCGCCCTGCTGGCTCTTTCACCGGCCAGGCAGCGCCAGGCCGCCCACGAGGTGGTCAACCGCGACCTCACCGTGCGCGCCACCGAGGCGCTGGTGAAGCGCCTGCAGGAGGGCGCGGCGGCGCCCGCCGCCAAGGCCCCGGCGCCGAGTCCCGACGTGGCGAGGCTGGAGACGCGGCTGGGGGAACTGCTCGGCGCGCCGGTGAAGATCCAGCACGGGCGCGGCGGCAAGGGGCGGGTTACCATCCGCTACGCCAGCCTCGATGAGCTCGATGGCATCCTCGAGCACATCCGCTAGGTCATGCGCGCCCGCCGCCGGCCTGTCGACAATTTCTGCACCTTTGGTCGAAACGTGACCGAAAATCGTGCACAAAGCGTCCCCCTTCAGTTGATGCCCCGGGGGGGCTTCCCTATAATCCGCGGTGGTTTAGGCTGCGCCGCGGCCCCGAGCGCGAAGCAAGGCGGGAGGATGGCACGATGATCACCCCTTCCGCCGCACGGCGCCGGGCCCTGGGGCGACGGCAACTGGGCCTCGCTGCGCTGGGCGTGCTGGCCGTGACGCTGGTGGCCACGCTCGCGGCGGGGCAAGAGGGCGGAAGCTCAGCCCTGAGCGGCGGCCTGGTGGGGCTGCTGCCGCTGGCCTTCTTCGTGTGGCGAAGCGGCCAGGCGCGCGGCGGCCGGCAGGCGCGCCGCTTCGTGATCAACCTGTATCGTGCGGAAGCAGGCAAGTTCGGTTTGACGGTGGCACTGCTGGCAATGGTCTTCGTGGCCGTGCCCCCCTCAAACCCGATTTCATTCTTCAGCGCATACGTGGCGACCCATCTCATGCCCTGGCTGGCCCTCTGGTCACGGCGTGAGCGGTCGACCCCACAACCGAGGTAAGCACCGCATGGCAGCAGGCAATGAAGTCACGGCGACGTACTACATACAGCACCACCTCCAGAACCTGACCTTCGGCTACCATCCGCAGAACGGCTGGTCACTGGCCAGCTCTTCCGCCGAGGCCACCGAGATGGGCTTCTGGGCGATTCACCTGGATACCATGGGTTGGTCCATCGCCATGGGGGCGCTGTTCATCTGGCTGTTCCGCAAGGCTGGCCGCCTGGCCACCACCGGCGTGCCGGGAGGGCTCCAGAACGCCGTCGAGATGGTCGTCGAGTTCATCGAGAACCTCACCCGCTCCGCCTTTCACGGCCGCAACCCGGTGATCGCGCCGCTGGCACTGACGCTGTTCGTCTGGATCTTCATGATGAATGCTCTCAAGATCATCCCGGTGGATTACTTTCCCGAGCTCTTCGCTCGACTCGGTGTCGAGTACATGAAGATCGTGCCCACCACCGATCCCAATGCCACCCTGGGCATGGCACTGGGCGTGTTCTGCTTGATCATCTACTACAGTCTCAAGGTCAAGGGCGTCGGCGGCTTCGCCAAGGAGCTCTCCCTGACGCCCTTCAACCACTGGTCGTTGATCCCCTTCAACCTGGTGCTTGAGGTGATTGGCCTGCTGGTGAAGCCGCTTGGCCTCGGCCTGCGTCTGTTCGGCAACATGTTCGCCGGCGAGGTGATCTTCATCCTGATCGCCCTGCTGCCCTTCTGGGCCATCTGGCTGCTGGATGTCCCCTGGGCGATCTTCCACATCCTGGTGGTGACTCTGCAGGCCTTCATTTTCACGGTGCTTTCCATCGTGTATCTGAGCGCCGCCCACGAGCATCACTGAGAACCGCGCAACGCTTGCAACTCCATTAACCCTTAACCCCTTGAACCAAAACTTGAAATCAGGAGTATTATCATGGAAATGGTCTACATTGCTGCTGCCATCATCATCGGCCTCGGCGCTCTGGCAACCGGTATCGGCTTCGCCATCCTGGGTGGCAAGCTGCTCGAGTCCACTGCTCGCCAGCCGGAGTTGGGTGATCAGCTGCAGACCAAGACCTTCATCATGGCCGGCCTGCTGGACGCCGTGCCGATGATCGGCGTGGGTATCGCGATGTACCTGATCTTCGTTGTTGCCGGTTGATGAGTGACAGCACCGAGCGCACTGCGCTCGGTCTGCTTGTTTCCGGTTGCCACGAACCTGTCAGAGGTACCGCCCCGTGAATATCAACATGACGCTGATCGGGCAGACGATCGCCTTCGCGATCTTTGTCTGGTTCTGCATAAAGTACGTGTGGCCGCCGATCAGCAACGCGCTCCACGAGCGCCAGAAGAAGATTGCTGACGGCCTGGATGCTGCCAGCCGTGCTTCGCGTGACCTCGAGCTCGCCCAGGAGCGTGCCGAGCAGACCCTGCGCGAGAGCAAGGAGCAGGCTTCACAGATCCTCGAGCAGGCCAACAAGCGCTCCTCCCAGATGATCGAGGAGGCCCGCGAGCAGGCCCGTGCCGAAGGCGAGCGCATCGTCGCCGCCGCCCGCGCCGAGGTCGAGCAGGAAGTCAATCGCGCCAAGGACGAGCTGCGCGCGCAGGTGTCCCGCCTGGCGGTCACCGGCGCCGAGCGGGTCCTGGAAGCCTCCATCGACGAGAAGGCTCATCGCAAGCTGCTCGACGAGCTTGCCGCCGAACTGTGAGGAGGTGATCCATGGCGGAACTGTCTACCGTCGCGAGGCCCTATGCCAAGGCGGCGTTCGAGTACGCACGCGATCACCAGACGCTGGATACGTGGTCCGAGTGGCTGACCCAGCTGGCCATGGTGGTGGCGAGCCGCGAGGCGCTCAAGCTGCTCTCCAGCCCCCGGTTCGACAATGAGCGCAAGGTGGCTCTGGTGACCGAGCTGGCGGAGGTCGACCTCGATGAGGCCGCCACCCGCTTCCTCGCCACCCTGGGCGAGAAGGGGCGCCTGGCGGCGCTGGCCGCCATCCGCGACCAGTTCGAGACGCTGCGCGCCGATCACGAGCAGCGGGTCGACGTTACCGTGGTCTCGGCCTACAAGCTCACCAAGGCTCAGCAGGACAAGCTCGCCGGCGCGCTCAAGAAGCGCCTGAATCGCGAAATCTCCATTACCACTCAGGTGGACTCCGAGCTTCTCGGCGGCGTCATCCTGCGTGCCGGCGATACCGTCATCGACGGGTCGGTGCGTGGTCGACTCAACCGCCTCTCCGAAGCGCTAACCGCCTGAGTCTGAGGGACATGGCATGCAGCAACTGAATCCTTCCGAGATCAGCGACATCATCAAGCAGCGTATCGAGAAGCTTGACGTCGCATCCGAAGCCCGCAACCAGGGCACCATCGTCAGCGTCTCCGACGGCATCGTGAAGATTCACGGCCTCGAAGAGGCGATGTTCGGTGAGATGATCGAATTCCCCGGCAGCATCTTCGGCATGGTGCTCAACCTCGAGCGCGACTCCGTGGGCGCCGTGGTGCTGGGCGACTATCTGCAGCTCGAAGAGGGCATGACCGCCCAGTGCACCGGGCGCATCCTCGAGGTGCCGGTGGGCCCCGAACTGCGCGGACGCGTGGTCGACGCCCTGGGCAATCCCATCGACGGCAAGGGCGACATCAACGCCAAGCTGACCGATGCGGTGGAGAAGGTCGCCCCCGGCGTCATCACCCGCCAGTCGGTCGACCAGCCGATCCAGACCGGCTTCAAGTCCATCGACGCCATGGTGCCGATCGGCCGCGGCCAGCGTGAGCTGATCATCGGCGACCGCCAGATCGGCAAGTCGGCCATCGCCGTCGACACCATCATCAACCAGAAGGACAAGGGCGTCACCTGCATCTATGTCGCCATCGGCCAGAAGCAGTCGACCATCGCCAGCGTGGTGCGCAAGCTCGAGGAGCATGGCGCCATGGAGCACACCATCGTGGTCGCCGCCGGCGCCGCCGACCCGGCCCCGATGCAGTTCCTGGCCCCCTACGCCGGCTGCACCATGGGCGAGTACTTCCGGGACCGCGGCGAGGATGCCCTGATCGTCTACGACGACCTCACCAAGCAGGCCTGGGCCTACCGCCAGGTCTCCCTGCTGCTGCGTCGTCCGCCGGGCCGCGAGGCCTACCCGGGTGACGTCTTCTACCTGCACTCTCGCCTGCTCGAGCGTGCCGCCCGCGTCAACGTCGACTACGTAGAGAAGTTCACCGACGGCGAGGTCAAGGGCAAGACCGGCTCGCTCACCGCGCTGCCGATCATCGAGACCCAGGGCGGCGACGTCTCGGCTTTCGTGCCGACCAACGTGATCTCCATCACCGACGGCCAGATCTTCCTCGAGACCGACCTGTTCAACTCGGGCATCCGTCCGGCCATCAACGCCGGCCTCTCGGTCTCCCGTGTGGGCGGCTCGGCCCAGACCAAGGTGATCAAGAAGCTGGGCGGCGGCGTGCGCCTGGCGCTGGCCCAGTACCGCGAGCTGGCGGCCTTCTCGCAGTTCGCCTCCGATCTCGACGAGGCGACCCGCAAGCAGCTGGAGCACGGCCAGCGCGTCACCGAGCTGATGAAGCAGAAGCAGTACAGCCCGCTCTCCGTGGCCGAGATGGCGCTCTCCCTGTACGCCGCCAACGAGGGCTTCCTCGATGACGTCGACGTCAGCAAGGTGCTGGACTTCGAGCGTGCCCTGCACGACTTCATGAAGGCCGAGTACGCCGAGCTGCTCGACAAGATCAACGAGTCCGGCGACTACAGCGACGAGATCCAGGCTGGCCTCAAAGAGGGTCTCGAGAAGTTCAAGGCCACTCAGAGCTGGTAATTCCCACGGCCCGCCCCGCCTCGGGGCGGGCCTAGGAGCATTCTGAGGGGCCACGAACGGAGTAGATCGCTATGGCAGCTGCAAAAGAGATACGCACCCAGATCGGGAGCATCAAGAACACGCAGAAGATCACCAGCGCCATGGAAATGGTCGCGGCTTCCAAGATGCGCAGGGCCCAGGACCTGATGAAGGCCAGCCAGCCCTACGCGCGTCAGATCCGCAACGTGGTCGCGCATGTCGCCGATGCCAACCCGGAGTATCGCCATCCCTGGATGGTCGAGCGCGACGTCCAGCGCGTCGGTTATATCGTGGTATCCACCGACCGCGGCCTGTGCGGCGGCCTGAACGTCAACCTGTTCAAGGCCACCACCCGGGACGCCAGGGGATGGCACGAGCAGGGCGCCGAGCTGGATTTCTGTGCGCTGGGGGCAAAGGCCGGCGGGTTCTTCAAGAACTACGGAGGCAACCTGGTCGCCGCCAAGAGCGGCCTGGGCGAGTCCCCGGAGATGGAGGACCTGATCGGTAGCGTCAAGGTCATGCTGGATGCGTACGACGAGGGCAAGCTGGACCGCCTGTTCGTGGTGTACAACGAGTTCGTCAACACCATGACCCAGAAGCCGGTGGTCCGCCAGCTCCTGCCCATCTCACCCGATATGGGCAGCGATGCGCACCAGGAAGAAGAGAACACGCGTCCCGGTAGCTGGGACTACCTGTATGAGCCGGATGCCAAGGCGCTGCTGGACAGCCTGCTGGTTCGCTTCGTCGAATCCCAGGTCTACCAGGCGGTGGTCGAGAACGGGGCCTGCGAGCAGGCCGCGCGGATGCTGGCCATGAAGAACGCCACCGACAATGCCGGCGGCCTGATCGACGACCTGGAGATGGTCTACAACAAGGCCCGCCAGGCCGCCATCACCCAGGAGATCTCGGAGATCGTCGGGGGCGCCGCCGCCGTATAGCGCCCGGAGGGCAGGGGCCCTCCCGGCACACAGGCTTCATTTGCAGGTACTTTGAGAGGATCGCAAGATGAGCGGACGTATCGTACAAATCATCGGCGCGGTGATTGACGTAGAGTTTCCGCGGGACGACGTTCCCAAGGTCTACGACGCGCTGAACGTCTCGAACTCCGAGACGGTTCTGGAGGTCCAGCAGCAGCTGGGCGACGGCGTGGTGCGCACCATCGCCATGGGCTCCACCGAGGGCCTCAAGCGCGGCATGGAGGCGATCAACACCGGCGCCGCCATCTCCGTGCCGGTGGGCAAGGAGACCCTGGGCCGCATCATGAACGTGCTGGGCCAGCCCATCGACGAGGCCGGCGACATCGGCGAGCAGGAGCGCATGCCGATCCACCGCCAGGCGCCGACCTATGCCGAGCAGGCGGCCTCCAACGAACTGCTGGAGACCGGCATCAAGGTCATCGACCTGGTCTGCCCCTTCGCCAAGGGCGGCAAGGTCGGCCTGTTCGGCGGCGCCGG
>JBKHEO010000060.1:0-13103 GCA_046540755.1 Halomonas sp.
GGATGTCGAGCGCAGCAGTCAATCAGCGTCTTCCTCACTTGTGGTCGCTCTTGCGTACCAGATGGTCCCCCAGGCTCTGGAAGCCCTGCACCATGATCACCAGGATCGCCACGGTGATCAGCATGATGGTGGGGTCGAAGCGGTTGTAGCCGTAGCGGATGCCCAGGTCTCCCAGGCCGCCGCCGCCCACGGCCCCGGCCATGGCCGAGTAGCTCACCAGGGTCACGATGGTGACGGTGAGGGCGGTGAAGATGCCGCCGCGGGCCTCGGGCAGCAGCACCTTGTGGATGATCTGCCAGGGGGTGGCGCCCATGGACTGGGCGGCCTCCACCAGCCCTGGGTTGATCTCGTTGAGCGCCCCCTCCACCAGCCGGGCGATGAAGGGGATGGCGGCGATGGTCAGGGGTACCGCGGCGGCGTTGGTGCCGATGGAGGTGCCCACCAGCATCCGCGTGAAGGGGATGATCGCCACCATCAGGATGATGAAGGGGATCGAGCGGCCGATATTGGTGATCACCCCTAGCACGCCGCTGAGCAGCGGCTGGGCCAGCACCTGGCCCGGGCGGGTGACGTAGAGCAGCACCCCGAGCGGGATGCCCACCAGGGCCGAGAGGCTCCCGGAGACGGCGACCATATAGAGGGTATCCAGGGTCGCCTTGAGGATCAGGTCAAGCATCGCGCTGGACATGGCCGAGCACCTCCACGTGCAGATCATGGGATTCGAGGTAGGCGAGGGCCTCGCGGGTCTTCGCGGCGGGCCCCAGCAGCTCGGCGATCATCAGCCCCAGGGTGCGCTCCTGGATCGACTCCACCTTGGCCTGGAGGATGCTGACGTCGATGCCGCACTCCCGGGCCAGGCGCGACACCAGCGGCGTGGAGACGGTGTCGCCGGAGAAGGCCAGGCGCACCACGGGGTGGGTGTGCTCGCCGGGGGCCTCCTCCAGCCGCTCGATCAGCGCCCGGGGCGGCTCCAGCTTGAGGAAGTCGTTGAGGAACTCGCGGCCCAGCCGTGTCTGCGGGGCGGTGAAGAAGTCGCCCACCTCGGCCTCTTCCACCAGCTCGCCGTCGGAGATCAGGCTGACCCGGTGGCAGATCGACTTGACCACCTCCATCTCGTGGGTGATCAGCAGGATGGTCAGCCCGAGCTTCTGGTTGATGTCGCGCAGCAGCGCCAGGATGGAGGCGGTGGTCTGGGGGTCGAGCGCCGAGGTAGCCTCGTCGCACAGCAGTACCTTGGGGCGACTGGCCAGCGCCCGGGCGATGGCCACGCGCTGCTTCTGGCCGCCGGAGAGTTGGGCCGGGTACTGGCCGGCCTTGTCGGCGAGCCCCACCAGCTCCAGCAGCGGGGTGACCCGGCTGCGGATCTCGCTGCGCTTCAGGCCCATCAGCTCCAGCGGCAGGGCCACGTTGGCGAACACCGTGCGGTTGGTGAGCAGGTTGAAGTGCTGGAAGATCATGCCGATGCGGTGGCGCGCCTGGTTCAGGGCCTGGCGCGAGAGGCCGGTGAGCTCCTGGCCATCCACGCTGACGGTGCCGGTGGTGGGGCGCTCCAGCAGGTTGACGCAGCGAATCAGGGTCGACTTGCCGGCCCCCGAGAGGCCGATGACGCCGTGGATGCGGCCGGCGGGGACATGGAAGTCGACCTGCTTGAGGGCCGGGACGGTCCTGGCGATGCCGCCGCCGCGCCCCTTGAGGACATAGGTCTTGGATACGTTGTGGAGTTCGATCATGGGGGCCACCGCAGTGGGCGCCGAGGCGGGCGGTGCAGGGGAGCAAAAAAAGGCCACCCTGGCGGGTGGCCATCAACGCTGGACACACCCCTTTTAGCTGCACTTCACGCCATGCACGGGGCATGACGAGGGCGCCCGCAAGCCGGGTTCAAATCGGCGCCGTTCAATGTAGCCGAAAAGAATAGGGTCGTCCCGCCACTCTGTCAATCCTGTCGAAGAGTATCCTGGTCATCCGTCGAGAAAGCCGAAACATCCTTTGCAGGAAATGCCGGCAACAGTGGATGTTGTGGCAGCTGCCGGCGATGGACGCGACCGCGGGGAATTGCCTACACTCGTCCCCTTTCTTCCGCCCCGCCGGGGCGCCAGCTGCCAGGAGCCGTCATGTTCACCGGTATCGTCCAGGGCACCGCCGAGGTGGTAGCCATCCAGGAGGCCGAGGCCTTCCGTACCCTTGTCGTCGCCCTGCCGGCGCCCCTTCGCCAGGGACTCGAGCTCGGCGCCTCGGTGGCGCACAACGGCGTCTGCCTCACCGTGACCGCCATCGACGGCGAACGGGTCGGCTTCGACCTGATGCGCGAGACCCTGAGGGTGACCAACCTGGGCGACCTGGCGGTGGGCGATCGCGTCAACATCGAGCGTGCCGCGCGCTTCGGCGACGAGATCGGCGGCCACGCCATGTCGGGACACGTGATGGCCATGGCCGAGCTGGTGGAGCTCGACGAGGCGCCCAACAATCGCCGCCTGTGGTTCGAGCTGCCCCACGCCCTGGGCCGCTTCCTGTTCGACAAGGGCTACATCGGCGTCGACGGGGTGAGCCTCACCATCGGCGAGGTGCGCCTCGCCACGCCCGAGCATGGCCCGCGCTTCTGCGTCAACCTGATCCCCGAGACCCTGCAGCGCACCATCCTGGGCGAGCGGTTGCCCGGCGACCGGGTCAATGTCGAGATCGACCCCCAGACCCAGGCCATCGTCGAGACGGTGGAGCGGCTGCTGGAGGCACGCGGGCTCTGAAGCGTCGGGATGGCGTTGGTGCCGACGCTGGCGGTTTCCCCGTGAGTTGCTTATACAGGGGGCAGGAGGAACGGCCGTCCGGGCGGCCGTCTCGCATCCATTCAGGGCTTTGGGTACCATAGGCGGCTTTTCTCGCGGCCCCTCTTGCCACCCGCCCCCTGGGAACCCCCCACTCGACCACGCGCGCAGGAATCAGCCCCATGAAGAGCCTGATCGACAAGCAGTTCAAGCTGTCCGAGCACAACACTTCCGCCAAGACGGAGGTCATCGCCGGGATCACCACCTTCCTGACGATGGCCTATATCATCTTCGTCAACCCCAGCATCCTCTCCGAGGCGGGCATGGACTACGGTGCGGTCTTCGTCGCCACCTGCCTGGCCGCGGCGCTGGGCAGCCTGGTGATGGGGCTTTGGGCCAACTATCCCATCGCCCAGGCGCCGGGCATGGGGCTCAACGCCTTCTTCACCTACGGCGTGGTGCTGGGCATGGGCTACAGCTGGGAGGCGGCGCTGGGCGCGGTCTTCTTCTCGGGCCTGATCTTCTTCCTGCTGAGCATCTTCAAGGTACGCGAGTGGATCATCAACTCGATCCCGCTCTCCCTGCGCCTGGGGATCGCCGCCGGTATCGGGCTCTTCCTGGCGATGATCGCCATGAAGAACGCCGGCATCGTGGTGGCCGACGAGGCCACCTACGTCTCGGTGGGGGATCTCTCCGAGCCCTCGGCGCTCTATGCCCTGCTGGGCTTCTTCGTGATCACCGCACTCTCCTACATGAGGGTGACCGGGGCGGTGATGATCGGCATCCTTGGCATCTCCGTGCTGGCGATGGTGACGGGTCACAACGAGTACGATGGCCTGATGTCCATGCCGCCCTCCCTCGCGCCGACCCTCATGGCGCTGGACCTGGCCGGGGCGCTGGACATCGCCATGCTCAGCGTGATCTTCGCCTTCCTGTTCGTCGATCTCTTCGACACCTCCGGCACCCTGATCGGCGTGGCCCACAAGGGGGGCTTGCTCGACAAGGAGGGCAAGCTGCCGCGCATCGGCCGGGCGATGATGGCCGACAGCACCGCCTCCATGGCCGGCTCGGTGCTGGGTACCTCCACCACCACCAGCTACGTGGAATCCACCGCCGGCATCGCCTCGGGCGGTCGCACCGGCCTCACCGCCGTGGTGGTGGCGCTGCTCTTCCTGATCAGCCTGTTCTTCGCGCCGCTGGCGGGTTCCATCCCGGCCTTCGCCACCGCCGGCGCGCTGCTCTACGTGGCGGTGCTGATGGCCGGCAGCCTGGCCCACGCCAACTGGGAAGATCCCACCGACGCCGCGCCGGTGCTGATCGCCGCCCTGGCCATGCCGCTGACCTTCTCCATCGCCGAGGGGATCGCCCTGGGCTTCATCAGCTTCGTGGGCATCAAGGCGCTGTCGGGCCGCTTCCGTGACCTCAATCCTGCAGTGATCGTGCTGGCCCTGCTGTTCGCCGCCAAGTTCCTGTTCCTCGACTGATCAACCACTACCGAGACCCGCCATGAGCATCTACGGCGACTACATCAAGTCCGTCATCCGCACCGTCCCCGACTGGCCGCAGCCGGGGGTCAACTTCCGCGACATCACCCCGCTGCTGCAGAACAGTGCGGCCTTCCGCAAGCTGGTTGACAGCTTCGTGCACCGCTACCAGGAGATGGATCTCGACGCCATCGCCGCCATCGATGCCAGGGGCTTCATCGTCGGCGCGCCCCTGGCCTACGAGCTGGGCTGCAGCTTCGTGCCGGTGCGCAAGAAGGGCAAGCTGCCGTTTCGCACTATCAGCGAGACCTACACCCTGGAGTATGGCGAGGCCGAGGTGGAGCTGCACTCGGACGCCTTCAAGGCGGGTGACCGCATCCTGATCGTCGACGACCTGATCGCCACCGGCGGCACCATGCTGGCCGCCGCCAAGCTGATCAGCCGCAGCGGTGGCCAGGTGGTGGAGACCGCTACCATCGTCGACCTGCCGGACCTGGGTGGCTCGGCGCGCATCCGCGAGGCCGGCTACGGCGTCTTCGCGGTCTGTTCCTTCACCGAGGACGAGTGAGAGCCATGAGCAGCAACCGCTACCACCAGCACTTCACCGTCTCCTGGGACCAGCTGCACCGCGACGTGCGCGAGCTCTGCCATCGCCTGGTGGAGCGCGACTTCAAGGGCATCATCGCCATCACCCGTGGCGGCCTGATCCCCGCGGCCCTGATCGCCCGCGAGCTCAACGTGCGCCTGATCGATACCGTCTGCATCAAGAGCTATGACCATAAGGAGCAGGGCGGGCTCGATGTCATGAAGGGCGTCGACCACGACGGGGAGGGCTGGCTGCTGGTGGATGACCTGGTGGATACCGGCAAGACCGCCCGCAAGGTGCGCGAGATGCTGCCCCGGGCGCACTTCGTCACCGTCTACGCCAAGCCCGAGGGCAGGCCGTTGGTGGACCAGTACCTCACCGAGGTGGCCCAGGACTGCTGGATCCAGTTCCCCTGGGACATGGGGGTGGCCTACGTCGAGCCGCTGGCCGACCAGGTCAGGCGCTGAGGCGAGGAGGGCAGGCATGGCGGCACCGCTACCCGACAGCTGGCGTCAGTGGCTCGACCCCGAGTTCGAGGCCCCCTACATGCAGGCGCTGCGCGACTTCCTGGCCGCCGAGAAGGCGGCCAGGAAGGTGATCTACCCCCACTCATCGGAGTGGTTCCGCGCCTTCGAGCTCACGCCCCTGGAGCGGGTCAAGGTGGTGATCCTGGGCCAGGATCCCTACCACGGGCCGGGCCAGGCCCATGGGCTCTGCTTCTCGGTGAGGCCCGGGGTGCGCATCCCGCCGTCGCTGGTCAACATCTACAAGGAGCTGGCCGCCGACGTGGGCTTCCGCCCGGTGGCCCACGGCAACCTCGAGCACTGGGCGCGTCAGGGGGTGCTGCTGCTCAACGCCTCGCTGACGGTGGAGCAGGGCAACGCCGGTTCCCACCGCGGTCGCGGCTGGGAGACCTTCACCGACCGCGCCATCGAGGTGGTCAACGCCCACGCGGCGCCCTGCGTCTTCCTGCTGTGGGGCAGCCATGCCCGACAGAAGCGGGCGCTGGTCGATGCCTCCCGCCACCTGGTGCTGGAGTCGCCGCACCCCTCGCCGCTCTCCGCCCATCGCGGCTTCTTCGGCAACCACCACTTCTCCCGGGCCAACGCCTTCCTGGTGGAGCACGGCCGCGAACCCATCGACTGGCAGCTGCCCGAGGACCCCGGGGAGGGGGCGTCTTAACCTCGACGCGGGATAAGGGTAGAATGGCGCGCAATTTGTCGCCCTGGACCCTGCGACCGGGGTCGACACGTCTGTCCGCCGCCCGTGACTCCCGTCGCCCCAGTGAAAGAGGTCCGCCCATGAGCGTCCACGCCATCCGCCACCCCCTGGTCCAGCACAAGCTGGGCCTGATGCGCGAAGCCGGCATCAGCACCAAGAGCTTCCGAGAGCTGGCCGGCGAGCTGGCCAAGCTGCTCACCTACGAGGCGACCCAGGACCTGGAGCTGGCGACCCAGGAGATCGACGGCTGGAGCGGGGAGAAGATCCCGGTCCAGCTGCTCAAGGGCAAGAAGGTCACCATCGTGCCCATCCTGCGTGCCGGACTCGGCATGCTCGACGGCGTCACCGACCTGATTCCCAGCGCCCGCATCAGCGTGGTGGGCCTCTACCGCGACGAAGAGACCCTCGAGCCGGTGCCCTACTTCGCCAAGTTCGCCAATGATCTCGACGAGCGCCTGGCCATCGTCATCGATCCCATGCTGGCCACCGGCGGCACCATGGTGGCGACCCTGGACATGCTGCGCGAGCGTGGCTGCCGGCAGATGAAGGTGATCGTGCTGGTGGCCGCCCCCGAGGGCATCAGGCGCGTCCAGGAGGCCTACCCCGACATCGAGCTCTACACCGCCTCGGTGGATGACCACCTGGACGAGAACGGCTACATCGTCCCCGGCCTCGGCGACGCCGGCGACAAGATCTTCGGCACACGATAATCCCGCCCCATCACCATGACGCCCCTGAGAAGTCGTTCCAGGGGCGTTTCTATGGAGACACACCATGAGTGAACTCGCAGCGGCCGCCGCGCGATCTACCGACTCCCTACCGCGCACGCTGCTCACCGGCGTGCAGATGCTCTTCGTGGCCTTCGGCGCCCTGGTGCTGGTGCCGCTGCTCACCGGGCTCGACCCCAGCGTGGCGCTGTTCACCGCCGGCCTCGGCACCCTGGTGTTCCACGGCGTGACCCGGGTCACGGTGCCGGTGTTCCTGGCCTCGTCGTTCGCCTTCATCGCGCCGATCCAGGGCTCCATCGCCAGCTTCGGGGTCTCGGCGACCCTGGGCGGGCTGATGGTCGCGGGCCTGGTCTACGTGGCGATCTCCCAGGCGGTGCGTCTCAAGGGCACCGTCTGGCTGCATCGGTTGCTGCCGGCGGTGGTGGTGGGGCCGGTGATCATGGTGATCGGTCTGGCGCTGGCCCCGGTGGCGGTGGAGATGGCCACCGGCGAGACCAGTGACCACATCGGTTACGGTCAGGCGCTGCTGCTCTCCATGGTCAGCCTGCTGGTCACCCTGGTGCTGGCGGTGTTCGGCCGTGGCATCGTGCGGCTGGTGCCGATCATGGGGGGCATCGTTACCGGCTATGTGCTGGCGCTGGTCATGGGCCTGGTGGACTTCTCGCCGGTGCGCGAGGCGGACTGGTTGGCGCTGCCCGCCTTCACCGCCCCGAGCTTCCACTGGGCGGCGATCCTGTTCATGATCCCGGTGGCCATCGCCCCGGCAGTGGAGCATATCGGCGACATGGTGGCGATCGGCTCGGTGACGCGCCGCAATTACCTGGAGACGCCCGGCCTGCATCGCACCCTGCTGGGCGACGGCCTGGCCACCACCGTGGCGGCGCTGTTCGGCGGCCCGCCCAACACCACCTACTCCGAAGTGACCGGGGCGGTGACCCTGACCCGCGCCTTCGACCCGCGCATCATGCTGGTGGCCGCCTGCACTGCCATCGCCCTGGCCTTCGTCGCCAAGCTGGGGGCGCTGCTGCAGACCATCCCCGGGCCGGTGATGGGGGGCATCATGACGCTGCTGTTCGGCTCCATCGCCGTGGTGGGCATGAACACCCTGGTGCGCGCCGGCCACTCCCTGACCGCGCCGCGCAACCTGGTGGTGATCTCGCTGATCCTGGTGTTCGGCATCGGTGGCATGCAGGTGGGCGGCGGCCAGTTCACCCTGCAGGGGGTGAGTCTGGCCGCGCTGGTGGGCATCGTCCTCAACTGGGTGCTGCCCGGCGCCGAGGAGGACGAATAATCAATCCCGATAGCGGCGGGTCAGGTCGCCGTAGGCATCGATGCGGCGGCCCCTGCCAGATAAAAAGTGGCCAGATGCGCGCGCATCTCTAGTCCCGATAGCGGCGGGTCAGTTCGCCGTAGGCATCGATGCGGCGGTCCCGCAGGTAGGGCCAGATACGCCGCACATCCTCGCCGCGCTCCATGTCCAGGGTCACCAGCAGGCGCTCGGCCTGGGTACCGGCGTGGGCCAGCAGTTCCCCCTGGGGCCCGGCGATGAAGCTGCCGCCCCAGAAGTCGACGCCGCGCCCGGCGCCGGAGTGGTCGGGCTCGTGGTCGACGCGGTTGGCCACCACCACCGGCACGCCGTTGGCCACCGCGTGGCTGCGCTGGATCAGGGTCCAGGCGTCCTTCTGGCGCGCCTTCTCGTCATCCTCGTCGGCGGGGTCCCAGCCGATGGCGGTGGGGTAGAGCAGCAACTCCGCCCCGGCCAGGGCCATCAGCCGCGCCGCTTCCGGGTACCACTGGTCCCAGCACACCAGTACCCCGAGCCGCCCCACCGAGGTGTCGATGGGATCGAACCCCTGGCCGGCGCCGTCGGCGTCCCCCGGCGTGAAGTAGAACTTTTCATAGAAGCCCGGATCGTCGGGGATATGCATCTTGCGGTAGTGCCCCACGGCACCGAGCTTGCGGTCGAAGACTACCGCGGTGTTGTGGTAGAGCCCGGCGGCGCGGCGCTCGAAGAGCGAGCCCACCAGCACGATGTCGAGCTCGGCGGCCAGGGCGGCGAGCCGGCTGCCGGTGGGACCGTCCAGGGGCTCGGCCAGGTCGAAGAGCTCGGTGTCCTCGTACTGGCAGAAGTAGTGGGTGGCGTGCAGCTCCTGCAGCATGACGAGCTCGGCGCCGGCAGCGGCCAGCTCGCGGATGCCGGCCTCGCTCTCGGCGAGGCTTCTGGCCTTGTCGGGCCAGGCGGGCTGCTGGACCAGGCCGACCTTCAGATGGCGGGTCATGATGGCGTCTCCTTCGATTCAGTGCTTCGCCTGGGCGAGGCTGCCGCGGGGCAGCTGCATGGCCAGGCAGTGCAGGCTGCCGTGCTGGCGGATCACGCTGCGACAGTCGATGGGCACGATATCGCGACCCGGGAAGGCCTCGGCCAGGGCGGCCAGGGCCCGGGTGTCGGCGGCGTCGGCGTAGGTCGGCACCAGCACGGCGCCGTTGATGATCAGGAAGTTGGCATAGGTGGCCGGCAGCCGGTGGCCATCCTCCGGGTCCCGGCAGGGGGCCGGCCAGGGCAGGGGGATCAGCCGGTAGGGCTGGCCGTCCGCCCGGCGCAGCGCCCGAAGCTCCGCCTCCATGGCGGCAAGGGCCGGGTAGTGGGGGTCCTGCGTGTCGTCGCAGCGCACGTAGGCGATGGTGCCGGGGTTGCAGAAGCGCGCCAGGGTGTCCACGTGGCTGTCGGTGTCGTCGCCCTCCAGGTGGCCGTGGGCCAGCCACAGCACGCGGGTCGCGCCGAAGTCCTGGTGGAGCCACTCCTCCACGGCGCGACGGTCGAGCCCGGGGTTGCGGTTGGGATTGAGCAGGCAGGCCTCAGTGGTCAGCAGGGTGCCCTCGCCGTCGCTCTCGATGGCGCCGCCCTCCAGCACCAGGCCGCGTTCGCTGACAGGGCAGGCGAAGTGGCCGGCGTCGGCCAGGCGACGCGTCAGGGTGTTGTCCCGGGCGGCGGGAAACTTGCCGCCCCAGCCGGTGAAGACGTAGTCGTGGAGCCTCAGCGCGCCGTCGCACTCCACTGCCAGCGGGCCGTGGTCCCGGGCCCAGGTGTCGTCGGACTCGGCCACCACCAGCGTCAGCCGCTCGCGCGGGACCCCCAGGCGCGCGAAGCGCCCCTCGAGGTGGGTGCGGGTGAGGGTGTCGGGCAGGCTGACCAGCACTCCCTGGTAGCGGGTGATGGCCACCACCATCGCCTCCAGGGTCGCCTCGATGCGCTCCAGCAACGGTGCCCAGTCGCTCTCGGGGCCTGGCCAGGTCAGTTGCACGGCATCCTGGGGATGCCATTCGGGAAGCAGGCGGGTGGCCATCGGCTTGGGATCCGGGTCAAGGGGGTGTGGGCGCGAATGTAGGCGGCTCGGCGCCGTGATGCAATAGCGGGCCAGGCCCGCTGAGCGACGCTGCCTATCCTCGGGGCATCGCCCCCGATGCAGCGTCGCGACAAAAGCCTTACCATGGGCGCCCGCCACCGGGCTACAGGGCTCTCGCCGAGACAAGGATCGCCAACATGCTGGACAGACTTCCCTTCCTGATCGGGTTGCGCTATGTGCGCGCTAAGCGCCGCAACCACTTCATCTCCTTCATCTCGCTGACCTCCATGCTGGGCCTGATGCTCGGGGTTGCCGTGCTGATCCTGGTGCTCTCGGTGATGAACGGCTTCGACCACGAGCTGCGCACGCGGATCCTGGGCATGGTGCCCCATACCAAGATCGAGTCGCGCACCGGCTTGGTGGAGTGGGAGTCCCTGGCCGAGCGGCTGATGGAGCGCGAGCGGGTGATCGGTGCGGCTCCCTACGTGGAGCAGCAGGGCATGTTCTCGGTGGGCGGCAACAACGAGGGAGCCATGGTCAACGGCGTCCATCCCGACTGGGAGGATCGCGTCTCGATTATCGGCGAGCACATGCAGGAGGGGAGCCTGGCCGACCTCGAGCCCGGCGAGTGGAACATCGTGCTGGGTTCGATCCTCGCCCGGCGGCTGGGGGTCGGCGTGGGCGACCGGGTCACCCTGCTGGTACCCGAGGCCTCCATCACCCCGGGGGGGGTCTTCCCACGCCTCAAGCGCTTCACCGTCAGCGGCATCTTCAGCGTCGGCGCCGACCTCGATGCGGGGCTGGCCTATGCCCATATCGAGGACATGCAGACCCTGGCGCGCCTCGGCGACGCCGTGGGCGGCCTGCGCCTGGAGCTCGACGACCTCTTCGCGGCGAGTGCCGAGACCCGCGCCATCGTCAACGAGCTGGGGGTCGACTATCGCGGCTACGACTGGACCTACTCCCACGGCAACCTCTTCCAGGCGATCCAGATGGAGAAGCGCATGATCGCGCTGCTGCTCACGGTGATCATCGCCGTGGCGGCCTTCAACATCGTCTCGACCCTGGTGATGGTGGTGACCGACAAGCACGCCGACATCGCCATCCTGCGCACCATCGGCGCCACGCCGCGCTCGATCATGGGCATCTTCGTGGTGCAGGGGCTGGCCATCGGGGTGATCGGCATCCTGGTGGGCGTGGGGCTCGGCGTGCTGCTGGCGCTGACCATCGCCGACCTGATCGGCTGGGTCGAGTCCACCCTCGGCATCCAGTTCCTCGACGCCGGGGTCTACTTCATCAGCGACCTGCCGTCGCGCCTGCACTGGGAGGACGTGGGCAACGTCGTCGCCGCGGCGCTGGGCCTGACCTTCCTCTCCACCCTCTATCCCGCCTGGCGTGCCGCGCGGGTCCAGCCGGCGGAGGTGCTGCGCTATGAGTGAGGCCCGCCGCGAATCCGCCCCCCACCAGGAGATGCCCATGGAACGCGCCGCCGGCCAGACCATGCTCGAGTGCCACGACCTGACACGGATCTACCGCGAGGGCCCCCAGGACATCACCGTGCTCGACGGCCTGGCGCTGTCCGTGTCCGCCGGCGAGCGGGTGGCCATCGTCGGCAGTTCCGGCTCCGGCAAGACCACGCTGCTCAACCTGCTGGGCGGCCTCGACCGTCCCAGCCGTGGCGAGGTGCACATCGCCGGCGAGCCGCTATCGGCGCTGGGGGAGGCCGCCCTGGGGCGCTTCCGCAACCGCCATATCGGCTTCGTCTACCAGTTCCATCACCTGCTCGCCGAGTTCACCGCGGTGGAGAACGCCGCCCTGCCGCTGATCGTGCGCGGCCAGCGCAAGAAGGCGGCCGAGGCGCGGGCCCTGGGGATCCTCGAGAAGGTGGGCATGGCCGCCCGCGCCGACCACAAGCCCGGCGAGCTCTCCGGCGGCGAGCGTCAGCGGGTGGCCATCGCCCGGGCCCTGGTCACGGACCCGAGCCTGGTGCTGATGGACGAGCCCACCGGCAACCTCGACCAGCACACCGCCGCGGGCATCCTGGCGCTGATGGACGAGCTGGCGCGCACTACCGCCTGCGCCTTCGTCATCGTCACCCACGACACGGCGCTGGCCGCCCACCAGGATCGCATCATGCGCCTGGACGAGGGCCGACTGACCCAGCAGCCGCGAGAGGGCGACTGACGCCCCGGCGTTGCCCATCGATTCACGCCACGCGGCCGCCCTCGAGGCGGCCGCGGTCATGTTTGGGGAGGTCAGGCCTCGCGGCAGGCGCGGCGGCGACGGCGCCTCGCCTTCCAGCTGCGCGAGACGTGCCAGCGCCACAGCAGGCGGATGGCCAGGTTGCCGATCAGGGCCAGGGCCAGGGCCGTGACCACCGAGCCCAGCGCCAGGACCGGCAGGATATCGCCCAGCCGCTCGGCGACCCACTGGGCCGAGAGGCGGTCCGGCGCCTCCCGCGCCGGCACCTTCATCAGCCAGGCGCCGAGGCGGTAGTTGGCATAGAAGATCAGCGGCATGGTCAGCGGGTTGGTGATCCATACCAGGCCCACCGCGAGCGGCAGGTTGCAGCGCGCCAGCCAGGCCCCCCCGGCCGCCACCGCCATCTGGAAGGGAATCGGCAGCATGGCGCTGAACAGGCCCACCGAGAAGGCGTTGGCGACGCTGCGCCGGCTCAGCAGCCACAGCGCAGGGTTGCCGATGAGCCCCTCCATGAAGCGCAGCGAGCGCTGGCGCCTCAGGGTATCGGGGTGGGGCAGGTAGCGCTGTAGCAGGCGGCGCGGCATGGGCGTGGGCTCGCGGAGTCGTTTCCTCGCCTATTATCCATAGATGGAGAGGGCCCCGCACCCGCGGGCCCTGCCGGTAGGGCCATGGCAGCGGGCAGACGCGCTCGAGGCTGCTGTGGCGACTGGTCTTCGAGGGGGCGCTGTGAACCCTTCCCTGGGCGCTACCTCGGCCGTCCCTGGGCCTCGGCCCCCCTC
>JBKHEO010000061.1:0-13058 GCA_046540755.1 Halomonas sp.
CGGAACCAGTCGCGCACCCGGGCATTCTTGACCGCCTGCCGGTAGAGCGGCAGCAGGTCGGGGTTGCGCAGCCCGTCGCTCTCGCCGGAGAGGCCCAGGCGGATCAGGTCCTCGAGCCAGGCGATACCGTACCACAGGATGGCGTCGATGGAGTGGCGATCGAGCCGGGCCGCCTCGGCCACCGGCTCACCGCCGCGCACCAGGGCCTCGAAGGTCTCGACCAGCTGCTGGCGCAGGGCGCGGGCCTCGGGATCGGCCAGTCGCAGCGCCTCCAGTGGAAGCCCCCCGGCGACCTGCAGCCAGAAGCGCGCCTCGCCCTCGTCGCCGAAGCGCTCGGTGAGCCAGGGCAGGCAGTCGTCCGCGGCCGGTGGCCCCAGGCTCCAGTGCTGGCAGCGCGAGCGGATGGTGGGCAGCAGTCGCGAGGGAATGTCGGAGAGCAGCACGAAGAGAGTGCGCTCACCCGGCTCCTCCAGGCTCTTCAGCAGGGCGTTGGCGGCGGCCACGTTGAGCGCCTCGGCCGGGGTGATAAGGATCACCCGGTAGCCCCCCTGCTGGGCGGTCTGGGCGACCACCTGGTTGACCTCGCGGATGACGTCGATGCGGATCTGGCGCTTGCCCTCCTCGAGCTCCACGCGCATCAGGTCGGGATGGTAGCCCGCGGCCAGCATGCGGCAGGCGTGGCAGGCCCCGCAGGCCGCCAGGCCGGGGGCGGCGCACAGGGTGCGGGCGGCCAGGGCGTCCACCAGGGAGCGCTTGCCCACCCCGCGAGGGCCGGAGATCAGCAGCGCATGGGGCAGCCGCCCGGCATCGGCCAGACGGGCCAGCTCGGCGAAGCGCGGCCGCAGCCAGGGCAGCGGCTCGCGCTCGGTGATGGGCGTCGCGCTCAGCTCTGCCATGCCGCCATCCTCGCCTCCAGCACCCTTTCGATCTGCCGGCCGACGGCGTCCGGCGTGCGAGCCGCATCGATCAGGGTGATGCGCTCCGGCGCCCGGGCGGCGCGGGCCAGGTAGGCCCGGCGCACCGCCTCGAAGAATTCGCCACGCTCCTGCTCGAAGCGGTCGCGCCGCTCCCCGCTGCCCTCGAGGCGCCCCTCCAGGCGCCGCTGGGCCTCGGCCATGGGCATGTCGAGCAGCAGGGTCAGGTCCGGAGTCAGGCCGCGCTGGACGAAGGCCTCGAGCTCGGCGATGCGCGCCGGGTCGAGGCCACGCCCGCCGCCCTGATAGGCGAAGGTGGCATCGGTGAAGCGGTCGCACACCACCCAGGCGCCCCGAGCCAGCGCCGGGCGGATCACCCGGGCCAGGTGCTGGGCCCGGGCGGCGAACACCAGCAGCAGCTCCGCGTCCTTGTCGAGGGGCTCGCGCTCCTCGGGGTCGAGCAGCAGGCGGCGGATCGCCTCGGCCCGGAGCGTGCCGCCGGGCTCGCGGGTCTGGACCACCTCGAGGCCTCGCGCCTCGAGCCAGTCGACGACCCGCGCCAGGTTGGTGGACTTGCCCACCCCCTCGCCGCCTTCCAGGGTAATAAAACGCCCCTTACCCTGATGGCGCTTATCCTGAAGGCCCTTAGGCTCGGAGCCTTCCCGGCGAATGTTCCCCATGCCTGCTCCCGTCAGCGATTGCGGATATACCGGTTCACCGCGTCGTTGTGTTCACGCAGGGTGCGCGAGAAGTGGTGCGTGCCATCGCCCCGGGAGACGAAGTAGAGCGTCTCGCCGGGCTCGGGGTTGACCGCGGCCTCCAGGGAGGCGCGTCCCGGCAGGGCGATGGGAGTCGGTGGCAGGCCATCGATCACGTAGGTGTTGTAGGCGGTGGCCTCCTGCAGGTCGGCGCGGGTGATATTGCCCGCGTAGCGCTCGCCCATACCGTAGATCACCGTGGGATCGGTCTGCAGGCGCATGCCGCGTTCCAGGCGCCGCATGAAGACCCCGGCGATCTGGCCGCGCTCCTCGGCGGCGCCGGTCTCGCGCTCGATCAGCGAGGCCATGATAAGCGCCTCGTAGGGGCTCTCGAGCGGCAGGTCGTCGTCGCGCTCGGCCCAGGCTTCCTCGAGACTCTCCTCCATCCGCGACAGCGCCTGCTCGAGGATCTCCATGTCGCTGACGCCCTTGTGGTAGCGATAGGTGTCGGGGAAGAACCAGCCCTCGGGGTGCTCCCCCTCGCGCCCGAGTCGCGCCATCAGTTCCTCGTCGGAGAGCTCCGCGGTCTCCTGCTCCAGCTTGGGGGCGGCGGCGAGCAGCTCGCGCATCTGGCGGAAGGTCCAACCCTCCGGCACGGTCAGCGGATAGCGCACCACCCGGTCGCTGCCCAGCAGCTCGAGCAGCTCGCGGCCGCTCATGCCGGGCTCGAGCATGTACTCGCCGGGTCGCAGCCGGGGCAGGCTCTCGGGCTCCAGGCGGGCCAGGGCCCGGAAGGCCCAGGCCTCCTCGATCACCCCCTCCCGGGCCAGCTCCCCCACCACCCGATGGTAGCCGGCGCCCCGGGGGACCTCGTAGAGCCGCGCCTCCTCCAGCGCAATGGGCGCCGCCAGGCGCGACTGCCAGTAGCGGTAGCCCCCGAACAGCGCCGCGGCGGCCACCAGGGCCAGCACCAGCAGGAATATCAGCGCACGCCGCATCGTCGTCCTCGTCAGCTGTCGTCACTCATGGGAAGGCAGGGGATAGCCCAGCAGGGCGTGGGCCTCGGCCTGGAAGGGGCGGTGCGTCCCGCTCAGCTGCCAGGCGGCGAGCCCCCTGCCCTCGGCGTCCTCGAGATGCACCACCGGCCATACCCCCTGCACGGAGTTGCCCAGCCACACCGCCTCGGCCTGGGGCAGCGCCTCCACCCCGGCGTCCACCTCATGCAGCGGCAGGCGCCCCATCAGCGCCTCGCGCAGGGTGCCGGCGACGCCGCAGCGGCTCAGCCGCGGGGTCTCCAGGCGGCCGTTGCGGCGCCAGAAAAGGTTCATGGCGGTGGCCTCCACCAGCCGCCCCTCGGCATCCTCGAGCACGCCCTCGGCGATGGCGTCGTCCTGCCACTCGCCCCGGGCCAGCACGTTCTCCAGTCGGTTCAGGTGCTTGAGCCCCGCCAGCGCCGGCTGGAGACCGAGGCGCAACCGGCACAGCCGCACCCGCACGCCGTCTCGCCAGCGCCCGGCATCCGGGGCGAACGCGGCCAGCTGCCAGCGCAGGCGGGGGATGGGGGCCGCCGGGGGGCGATAGCCGCGCCCGCCACTGCCGCGGGTCAGGGTGAGCTTGAGCACCTCGAGCCCCGGCCCCGCCTCGGCGAGCGAGGCCGCCAGGTCATGCTCGGGGGGCATCGGGATGCCCAGCGCATGACAGCCCCGGGCCAGCCGCGCCAGGTGCTCGTCCCACAGCAAGGGCCGCCCGTCCCTGACCAGCAGGGTCTCGAAGAGCCCGTCACCGTAGGCGGCACCGCGGTCGTCGAGGGGCCAGCCCGCGGGCTCGTTCGGGCTCGAGGCGGCCATGGGCGTCAGACCCGGGAGAAGACCAGGGTACCGTTGGTGCCGCCGAAGCCGAAGGAGTTCGACAGCGCCACGTCGATCTTCTTGTCCCGGGCAACATGCGGCACATAGTCCAGTTCGCAGCCTTCCTGGGGGTTGTCGAGGTTGATGGTGGGCGGCGCCACCTGGTCGCGGATCGCCAGCACCGAGAACACCGCCTCGACGGCGCCGGCGGCACCCAGCAGGTGACCGATCATCGACTTGGTGGAGCTCACCGCCACCGACTTCGCCGCCTCGCCCATCACCTGCTGCACCGCCCGGCTCTCGGCCAGGTCGCCGGCGGGGGTGGAGGTGCCGTGGGCGTTGATGTAGTGGATCGCCGCCGGGTCGAGGCGGGCGTCGCGCACGGCGTTGGCCATGGAGAGCGCCGCGCCGCTGCCGTCCTCGGGCGGGGCGGTCATGTGGTAGGCGTCGTCGCTCATGCCGAAGCCGGTCAGCTCGGCGTAGATGTTCGCGCCCCGCGCCCGGGCGTGCTCGTAATCCTCCAGTACCAGCACGCCGGCGCCATCGGAGAGCACGAAGCCGTCGCGGTCGCGATCCCAGGGACGGCTGGCCGCCGCGGGATCCTCGTTGCGGGTGGAGAGGGCGCGTGCCGCCGAGAAGCCGCCGAGGCCCAGCGGCGTGGTGGCCATCTCGGCGCCGCCGCACACCATGACATCGGCATCGCCGTAGGCGATGGTGCGGGCGCTGTAGCCGATATTGTGGGTGCCGGTGGTGCAGGCGGTGGTGATGGCGATGTTGGGGCCACGGAAGCCGTGCTGGATCGCCAGGTTGCCGGAGATCATGTTGATGATCGAGCCGGGGACGAAGAAGGGCGAGATGCGCCGCGGGCCGCTCTTGAGCAGGGCGCTGTGGTTGTGCTCGATCATCGGCAGCCCGCCGATGCCCGAGCCGATGGCGACGCCGATGCGTGCCCCCTTCTCCTCGCTGGACTCGATGCCGGCATCCTGGATCGCCTGGGCCCCGGCCGCCATGCCGTACTGGATGAAGAGGTCCATCTTGCGGGCCTCCTTGGGGTTCAAGTAGGGGCTGATGTCGAACTCCTTGACCGAGCCCCCGAAACGGGTGCCGAAGCCGCTGGCATCGAAGTGCTCGATGGGGGCGATGCCGCTCTTGCCGGCCACGATATTACGCCAGCTCTCCTCCACGGTATTCCCCACCGGGGTGACCAGGCCCAGGCCCGTCACCACTACCCGTCTACGTGTCATCAGCGTTCCTCCAGGCGTCCAGGATGATCGCGGCCCCCTCGGGCCGACTCTTCCGGCGCATTATACCGGCTCTGTCCTCGACATGCCGCCCCAGCGAGCGGCGTGTGGCGTCCGGGTGCGAAAAAGCCGCCCGGCGGGCGGCTTTTCGGCGGGCCGTTCCGGCAAGGACGGCCCCGAGCATCAGCAAGCGGTATCGACCGCCACCAGGCTTACTGGTGGGCGTTGACGTAGTCGATGGCTTCCTGAACGGTGGTAATCTTCTCGGCTTCCTCGTCCGGAATCTCGGTGTCGAACTCCTCCTCGAGCGCCATGACCAGCTCGACGGTGTCCAGGGAGTCGGCGCCCAGGTCCTCGGTGAAGGAGGAGCTGTTCTGGATGTCCTCTTCCTTGACGTTCAGGCGCTCGGCCACAACCTTCTTAACACGCTCTTCGATGGTGCTCATTATGACGTACTCCAGTCGTTCATATTGGCCGTCCAGATGACCAGCCGTTGGGGGTTCCAGATCCGCAAGCCGGAAGCTGCGGGGTAGTGTATAGAGGCCCCGGAGCCGGCGCAACCGCCGAGCCCGGCGCCTCTCAACGCATGTTCATGCCGCCGTTGACGTGCAGGGTCTCGCCGGTGATGTAGCTGGCGGTCTCGCCGGTGAGAAAGCCCACCGCCGCGGCGATCTCCTCGGGCTGGCCCAGGCGCGACAGCGGGATCTGGCCCAGCAGCGCCTTGTGCTGCTCCTCGGGCAGCGCCTCGGTCATGTCGGTGGCGATGAAGCCGGGGGCCACGGCGTTGACGGTAATGGCCCGGGAGGCCACCTCGCGCGCCAGCGCCCGGGTGAAGCCCTCCATGCCCGCCTTGGCGGCAGCATAGTTGGTCTGGCCGAGGTTGCCCATGGTCGCCACCACCGAGCTGATGTTGACGATGCGCCCGAAGCGCGCGCGGGTCATGCCGCGCAGGCAGGCCTTGCTGACGCGATAGACGGACTTGAGGTTGGTGTCGACGACGTCGTCCCACTCCTCCTCCTTCATGCGCATCAGCAGGTTGTCGCGGGTGATCCCGGCGTTGTTGACCAGGATGGTCGGGGCGCCGAACGCCTCGCCGATCGCCTTGACCAGGGCGTCGACGCTCGCCTGGTCGGTGACGTCGAGGCGGCGGCCGGCGCCCTGGATGCCCTGGTCCTTGAGGTCGGCATCGATGCGCTCGGCGCCGCCGTCGCTGGTGGCGGTGCCGATCACGATCCGCCCCTGGCGCCCCAGCTCGTGGGCGATGGCCCGGCCGATGCCGCGGCTGGCCCCGGTGACCAGGGCGACTCGAGCTTCGGTAGTCATATGCTTACGCCTTCATCCGGTGAAAGTAGATCAGCCCTGCTGGGCGGCCACGCCGCGAGCCAGCTCCAGGGCCGCCTCCAGGCTGTCGGGGTCGTTGACCGCCAGCCCCTTGCTGCCGCGGGCGATGCGCTTGCCCAGGCCGGTGAGCACCTTGCCCGGCCCGCACTCGATAAACACCTCGGCGCCGCGCTCGCTCATGGCCTCGACGCAATCGGTCCAGCGCACCGGCCGGTAGAGCTGCTCGACCAGGCGGGTGCGCAGCGTCTCGACGTCGGCGTGGGCCTGGCCATCCACGTTCTGGATGACGGTATAGCGCGGCGGCTTGAGCGCCACCTCGTCGAGCGCCTCGGCCAGGCGCTCGGCGGCCGGCGCCATCAGGGCACAGTGGGAGGGCACCGAGACCGGCAGCGGCATGGCACGCTTGGCGCCCGCCGCCTGGCAGGCGGCGATGGCCCGCTCCACGGCGGCCTTGCTGCCGGCGATCACCACCTGGCCCGGAGCATTGTAGTTGACCGCCGAGACCACGTCCCCCTGGGCCGCCTCGGCGCAGGCCTGCTCCACGCTGGCATCGTCGAGGCCGAGGATCGCCGCCATGGCGCCCTGCCCCGCCGGCACCGCGTCCTGCATCGCCTCGCCACGCAGCTTGACCAGCTTGACCCCTTCGGCGAAGGGCATCACCCCGGCGCATACCATGGCGCTGTACTCGCCGAGGCTATGGCCGGCCATGGCGCCGGGGCGCGGCCCCTCGAGCTCCTGCCAGATGCGCCAGATGGCGATGCTGGCGGTGAGCAGCGCGGGCTGGGTGCAGGCGGTGGCGTTGAGCGCCTCGGCGGGCCCCTCCTGGACCACCTGCCAGAGGTCGTAGCCGAGGGCCTCGGAGGCCTCCTCGAAGGTGGTGCCCACCACGCTGTAGCGCTCCGCCAGCTCCCGCAGCATGCCGACCTGCTGGGAACCCTGTCCGGGAAACACGAGGGCGAGCGGTTGAGTCATCTTGGTCACCTTAGCTTTTATTGATTGCCATCGTCGCCGGCCTCGCCGGCACGAAGGGAAAGGGTGGCGTCCTTGCCGCCAAGCTCCCGCGCCAGCGCCCGCGGGAGGTCATGCTCCACCTCCTGCACGGCACGCAGCACGGCATAGCGGAAGCCCTCGGCATCGGCGCCACCGTGGCTCTTCACCACGATGCCGGCAAGCCCCAGCAGGCTGGCGCCGTTGTAGCGAACCGGGTCGAGCTCGGCGCGCAGTCGGCGCAGTGCCGGCCGCGCCGCCAGGCCCACCAGGCGGCTGCCCCAGTGGGCCTCGAAGGTCTGCTGGACCCGCGCCACCAGCATCCGCGACAGCCCCTCGCTGGCCTTGAGCACGGCGTTGCCGACGAAGCCGTCGCACACCACCACGTCCGCCGACCCGGCGAAGATGCCGTCTCCCTCGACGTAGCCACGGTAGTCGAGGCCCTGGATCTCGCGCAGCCGGGCATCCGCCTGGCGCACGCTGGCGGTGCCCTTGGCACCCTCGACTCCGACGTTGAGCAGCGCCACCCGCGGCAGGTCAAGGCCATCCACCCGGCGCGCCATCACCTCGCCCATGCGGGCGAAGTCCACCAGGCGCTCGGCGCTGGCCTCGACGTTGGCGCCCAGGTCGAGCAGATAGCAGCGCCCCTGGTGGCGAGTGGGAATGGCGGTGCTGATCGCGGGGCGGGGAATGCCGGCCACGGTGCCCAGGGTGCGACGCCCCAGGGCCATCAGCGCCCCGGTGTTGCCGCCGCTGATGCCGGCGCTCGCCTCGCCGGCGGCCAGGCTGTCGAGCATGCGCGCCATGCTGCTGTCGCCGCCGTGTCGCAGTGCCTCGGAGGGACGCTCGCCAGGAGCGATCTCGGCGGGGGCGTCCACGACCTCCATACGCGAGCCCGCCGCGGCGAGACGCCGCGGCAGGCTGGCGATCTCACGCTCGAGGCGGGCCCGGGGGCCGAACAGCCGCAGCGCGAGACGGGGATCCTGGAGGGCCGCCCCGGCGGCACCCCGCACCGTGGCACGGGGGCCGAGGTCCCCCCCCATGGCATCGATGGCGATCCGCACGAGAGGTCAGGGGCCGGGGGTCACCGCAGGTCGGATCGTCGACTCAGGCGTCGACGACCTTGCGACCGCGGTAGAAGCCGTCCGGAGAGACGTGGTGGCGCAGGTGGGTGGTACCGGTCTCCTTGTCCTGGGAGAGGGCCGGGGCAGAGAGGGCGTCGTGGCTGCGACGCATGCCGCGCTTGGAACGGGTCTTGCGGTTCTGTTGAACTGCCATGGGATGTCACTCCAGAGTGAATCGATGATGAAGATCAGGTTTTGCCCTTGAGGCGCCTGAGCACCTCGAAGGGGCTGGGGGCGGACGCCGCGGATGCCGCGTCCTCCTCCCCGCTGGTCAGCTGGTCGCGTGAGACCGCGCAGTCGGCCTCATCGTGGTAAACCACCTGCGGCAGGCTGAGGATCAACTCATCCTCCACCGCCGTCAGCAGGTTCAGCTGTTCGTTTTCCACCAGCACCGGCTCATGGGTGCTGGGCAGCTCGGCCGCCAGGGCGTCGCTGGTGACCATGCCGAGCAGGAACTCGCTCTCGACACGCTGCGCCATGGGTGCGAGGCAGCGCCGACAGGGCAGCTGCAGCTCGGCGCGCAGGCGCCCCTGGATCACCCGGCGCCCCTGGGCGTCGATGGTGAAGTCCAGCCACACCTCGACATCGCCCTGCTGCGGCCCCACCGCTTCGGCGAGGCGCGTGAAGGCATCCAGGGCCATCAGCCCTTCCAGGTGCTCGTCGCGGGCGGCGAGCTTGTAGGGCTCGACGTGGCCCGGCAGTCGCGTGGTCAACATAGGCGCGCAATGATAGGCACTCCCCCCGCCCCTGTCAAAGCCGTCGCCACCCGCGACGACATGCTAGGCTGAGGGCCTTTCCACACCCTCTGGAGACCGCCCCGTGCCCGACCTCGTGCTTGCCTCCGGATCCCGCTGGCGCCGCCAGCTGCTGGACCGCCTCGGCCTGCCCTACGCCTGGCAGAGCGCCGACATCGACGAGACCCCGTATCCCGGGGAGTCGCCCGGCGCCCTGGTGCAGCGCCTGGCGCTGGGCAAGGCCAAGCGCGTCGCCGAGGCGTGGCCCCGCCACCTGATCATCGGCGCCGACCAGGTGGCCCTGTTCGACGGCGAGATCCTCGGCAAGCCCGCCGACCTCGCCGCCGCCCGCGCCCAGCTGGCGCGCTTCTCGGGCAACCGGGTGCGCTTCTTGACCGGGCTGGCGCTGGTGGATACCCGCCGCGGCGAGCATCGGGTCTGCCACGAGACCTACGACGTGACGTTCCGCACCCTGAGCGAGACGGAGATCGCCCACTACGTGGAGCGCGAGCAGCCGCTGGAGTGCGCCGGCAGCTTCCGCATGGAGGGGCTGGGCATCACCCTCTTCGAACGCCTCGAGGGTGACGACCCCAACACCCTGATCGGGCTGCCGCTGATCCGGCTCTGCGCGCTGCTGCGCGAGGCAGGGCTGGATCCGCTAGGCGCCTAGCGTTTAGGCAAATTGTAGGAGGCCAGCTCTGCTGGGCGATGGAGGCCGCAGGCCTCCCCGGCGGCCACCAGCCCAACGCCGAAAACTCCTCCGGGCGCCTGACGGCGCCAGTCGCGCGGCAGAGCCGCCCTCCTACACTGCTCGGCGCTTCAAGGCAGCTCGTAGCGCAGCGGCGAGTCGGCCCGGGGCACCCCCAGCCACTCCATGGCCACGCGGCCGAACTGCCGGGTGAAGCGCTCGAAGGGGTCGAGCGGCGGCGTGTAGTCGCGAACCCTCGCCTCCTCCAGCCGCTCTCGCGCCAGCCCGTCCAGGCTGCCGATGGCATCGATAAGGCCCAGGTCGACGGCCTGCTCGCCGCTCCACACCAGCCCGCTGAACAACCGTTCATCGTCGACCAGCCGGTCGCCACGCCCCTCGCGAACCGCGGCGATGAACTGGTCATGGGTCGTCTCCAGTACCGACTGCCAGAACTCGCGCTGTTCGGGGGCCAGTTCCGAGAAGGGATCGAGGAAGGCCTTGTTGTCGCCGGCGGCGAAGATCCGGCGCTCCACACCCAGCCGCTCGATCGCCTCCTCGAAGCCGAAACTGGACGAGATCACGCCGATGGAACCCACCAGGCTGGCCGGAGCCGCGACGATCTCGTCGGCCGCGGCGGCAATATAGTAGGCCCCGCTGGCGCCCACATCCTCGATCACCGCGATGATCGGCTTGTCCCCCTCGGCGCGCAGCCGCATGATCTCGTCGAAGATCCGCTGTGACTGCACCGGGCTGCCCCCGGGGCTGTCGATCTGCAGCACCACGGCCGCGCTCTGCTCGGCTTCCCAGGCGCGCCTGAGGCCGGCGTTGATCCGCTCGGCACTGGCCGGCGAGTCGGCGTCGATCACCCCCTTGACCTTGACCACTCCCAGGTGGGGCCCCGCCGGCGCGCTGACACCGGGCGCGGCGAAGAGCCCATACAGAGTGGCCGAAAGCGACGCCAGGATCAGCGCCGCAAACAGGAAGCGGAAGAACAGCTTCCAGCGCCGGGAACGGCGCTGCTCGGCCAGCACCCCGCCGACCCAACGATCCATCATCGCCAGCTGGGCCAGCCGCTGCCGCTCGCGCAGGGTCTCGGCATCCTCGGCCGGAGCGGCATCTCCCTGGCGGGTGCGGCGTGCCTCGTCCGCGCTGAGCTCAGGCCCCTGGGTCCAGCGGTCGTCTTGTCTGTCGTCGCTCATGGCACTCCCTTCCTTGCAGACGTGGTCAGATGGCGCGGCCGACCGCGGCCCGCCCATGCAGATAGTCGAAGAGTTCAGGCATCGCCTCGGCGGTGAACGCGGGCTGGCTGACGGCCAGTCGCTCCGGCGCATGCACTCCCCAGGTCACCGCCACCCGATCCATGCCCAGCGCCTTGGCCATCTCCAGGTCGTATTGGGTATCCCCCACCATCACCGCCTCCTCCACGCCAATATCAAGCTCGGCAAGCAGCTCCTCCAGCATTCGGGGGTGGGGCTTGGAGAGGGTCTCGTCGGCGGTGCGGCTGGCATGGAACCAGCGGCCGCTGCCGCTCTCGCGAAAGATCCGGTCGAGCCCGCGCCGGCTCTTGCCGGTGGCCACCGCCAGGCGCTGGCCGGATCGCCCGTGAAGGCCAGCCAGCCCCTCCTGCGCACCGGGAAAGAAGCGCATCGGCGCATGATCGCCCTCGACGAAGTGCCAGGCATAGCGGCTGCGCAACAGCTCGGCGCGATCGGGGTCGATGCCCGGACACAGGGCGGCGATCGCTTCGGGAAGGCCCAGGCCGATGATATTGCGCACGCTCTCCGGCGCCAGCTCCCCCCACCCGGCATCCCGGGAGGCCGCCTGCATGCAGGCGACGATCCGTCCCGCCGAGTCCATCAGGGTGCCATCCCAGTCGAAGATCACCAGTCGATAGCGCATTGTCGTCTCCGTGTCAGACCGTAGGGGTCATGAGGCGCGGCGAGCACGGGCCAGCACCGCCTCGAGCTCCTCGGGCAGCGGGGCCTTGATCTGCACCGGCCGCCCGCTGGTGGGCTCGGGAAAGGTCAGCGCCGCGGCATGCAGGAAGAGTCGCGACAGACCCAGTTCGGCGGAGAGCTTCTGGCTGTCGCGACTGCCGTACTTGTCGTCACCCAGCAGCGGATGGCCGGCATGGGCGGCATGCACGCGGATCTGGTGAGTGCGACCGGTGACCGGCTCGGCCTCCATCAGCGTCACCCGGGAGAAGGTCTCGCGAACCGCGAAGCGCGTGCGTGCCACCTTGCCGGCGGGATCGACCCGCACCCGGCGCTCGCCGTTGCCGAGTTCATAGCGCTCGAGTCGGGCCGCCACGAAGTCACGTCGGGCCGGCCAGCGGCCGGCCACCAGGGCCAGGTACTGCTTGTCCATCTGGTGCTGCTTGAGCGAGGCATTCAGGGCCAGCAGCGCCGGGCGCGACTTGGCCAGCAGCAGGCAGCCCGAGGTGTCGCGATCCAGCCGATGGACCAGCTCCAGAAAGTCCAGGTCCTCGCGCACCTGGCGCAGGGCCTCGATCAGGCCGATCTTGACCCCGCTGCCGCCATGCACTGCAAGCCCCGAGGGCTTGTTGATCACCAGCCAGTCACGCCCCTCCACCAGCACGCTGCCGGCCAGCAGGTTGCGCAGGTTATCGCTGACCTCGCGCACCGCCTCACGCGGCGAGAGCTTGAGCGGCGGGATCCGCACCACATCGCCCAGCGCCAGGCGGGTGTCGGCCTTGACGCGCTTCTTGTTCACCCGCACCTCGCCCTTGCGCACGATGCGATAGATCAAGGCACGCGGCGCGCCCTTGATCCGGGTGATCAGGAAGTTGTCGACTCGCTGCCCCACCTGGCCCTCGGTCACTTCCACCCACTGTACATCGCGCCCTTCGGCCATGCCGAGACTCCACTGCCAAACCTGCGAAAGCCCGCATTCTACCGCAGTACACGCCATCCTGCGCCAATTGCTGGCCACCCCCTTTGCTGTTATATTGCCAGATCGCTTCAGTGGGCCTGAATGGCTCCATCGGGCGCCTGCACGACAGACACGCAGGCCGAAGCGAAAAGATCAGGCCGCGACGACGCTCATCCGTCCCGCCGCCGCGCAGGAAAGAGAAAGCAACGATACAACGCCACGCCCGGATCCCCACGCCGCTCCCCCGTCATGGAGCGGCAGCAGGCCACGGGAAACGTTCCACCATCGTGCCGCAGGTCGGCGTCGGCGAATCGATGAATGCCAGGTGTTGGCGGTGACCGCAGGGCCGGATGGGTGACACCCCACCGAGACATGTCCTGCCTCCGCCCCGTACTCAACATGCTCATGTCGTGCCGGTACTCCACCTCGGGTGGGCCCGACACGGCCGGAGGCTACTGCGCATCCGCGACATGCGCTGAGCACAAGCACGCAGCACCCAGCGGTTCGCCCACGCCGATGCTCGCCGGCGCCCCATTTTGCGAGTCAACATGAAACGGATGCTCATCAATGCGACCCAGCCCGAAGAGCTGCG
>JBKHEO010000062.1:0-12645 GCA_046540755.1 Halomonas sp.
CGGCTGCTGGGGGACGTGGGCTGAGCCTGCGGGCTGATAGGGGCACGCCCTGTCGGGTACCATGGGGTGGATGCTTCAACCTCAGGAGCTGCCTTTGTGGTGAACACCCTCCCGACCAGGGCACCGCCGCTGTCCATCGGCTTCGTCCTGCTGCACCGCTTTACGCTGATGCCCTTCGCCGCCTTCGTCGACTGCCTGCGCCTGGCCGCCGACGAGGGCGATCGCAGCCGCCAGGTGCGCTGCCACTGGACCTTCATGAGCAGCGTCGGCGAGGCGGTGCTCTCCAGCGCCGGCGCCGTCGTCTCGCCCTGCGAGCGTTTCCGGGACCCCGTCGAGTTCGACTACATCGTGGTGGTCGGCGGCGTGCAGGCCGAGGGCGACCGCACGGATTCCACGGCGCTGGCCTACCTGCGCCAGGCGGCCGAGGCGGGGGTGCCGCTGGTGGGGCTGTGCACCGGGGTGTTCGCGCTGATCCAGGCGGGGCTGATGAAGGGGCGGCGCTGCTGCGTCAGCTGGTATCACCACCGCGACATGGTCCAGCGCTTCCCCACCATCCAGCCGGTGGCCGACCGGCTCTTCATCGATGACGGCGACCGGCTCACCTGCGCCGGCGGTGCGGCGGCGGCGGACCTGGCGGCCTACCTGGTCGAGCGCCACCTGGGCAAGGCCTGGGCGATGAAGAGCCTCAACATCATGCTGCTCGACGAGGCTCGTGTCGGCACTCATCCCCAGCCCCAACCGGTGGTGTTCGGCAAGATCGAGGATCGCCTGGTGCGCCGTGCCATCGCGGTGATCGAGCAGCACCTGGGCGAGGCGATCTCCATGGAGGCGCTGGCCGACCGGGTCGGCACCTCGCGTCGCCACCTGGAGCGCCGCTTCCGCGAGACGCTGGGCGTCAGCCCCCTGAAGTTCTCCCGCGACCTGCGCCTGCGCTATGGCCTCTGGCTGCTGCACTACACCGGCAAGAGCATCACCGAGATCGGCGAGCGCTGCGGCTTCGCCGACACCGCCCACTTCTCCCGCCACTTCCGTAGCGCCTTCGGCGCCAGCCCGTCGGTGATGCGCAAGCGCGCCGGCGAGCCTGGCAGCGACCGGGTCGACCCCTTCTTCCTGCATATCGACGTCCGGCCATCGCGCTGAGCCCTCCGCGACATCCCAAGGTACGCGTGTCCTCGCGCTGGTCGGCAGGACGCGACGGCCTGGCGTTTCCCGCTCGCCGAGTGGCGGGCAGTGTGCCTGGCGTTCAGGAATCCTGTCGCATCTGTTCAATCCCTTGCCCTCGCCGTCGTCTTTAATCGATGCGTATGCCGGACGCGTCGCGTGGCGGTTATCCACGCATAAGGATGTCAACTTTTTCCCGCAGGCGGGTCACCGATAGCTTCGAGGAACACCCTGCCCGCCACCGATAACAACAGGAGTCAGTCATGAACCAGGTAGGTCTCGCCGCCTTCGATGCCCAGATCGCCGCCGCCATCGCCGACGAGGTGGCCCGCCAGGAGGCCCACGTCGAGCTGATCGCCTCCGAGAACTACGCCAGCCGGGCGGTGATGGAGGCCCAGGGCACCCAGCTCACCAACAAGTACGCCGAGGGCTACCCGGGCAAGCGCTACTACGGCGGCTGTGAGCACGTCGACGTGGTGGAGCAGCTGGCCATCGACCGCGCCTGCGACCTGTTCGGCGCCGACTACGCCAATGTCCAGCCCCACTCCGGTGCCCAGGCCAACGCCGCGGCCTTCATGGCGCTGGTCAAGCCGGGCGACACCGTGCTGGGCATGAGCCTGGCCCACGGCGGCCACCTGACCCACGGCGCGGCGCCGAACTTCTCCGGCAAGCACTACCACGCCGTGCAGTACGGCCTGAACCCGGAGACCGGCGAGATCGACTACGCCGAGGTCGAGCGCCTCGCCCAGGAGCACCAGCCCAAGCTGATCATCGCCGGCTTCTCCGCCTATTCACGGGTCGTCGACTGGCGCCGCTTCCGCGACATCGCCGACGCCGTGGGCGCCTGGCTGCTGGTCGATATGGCGCATGTGGCCGGGCTGGTGGCGGCCGGGTTGTATCCGAGCCCGATTCCCCACGCCCATGTGGTCACCACCACCACCCACAAGACCCTGCGCGGCCCGCGCGGCGGCCTGATCCTCTCGGCCACCGGCGACGAGGCCCTCTACAAGAAGCTCAACGGCGCGGTCTTTCCCGGCCAGCAGGGCGGCCCGCTGATGCACGTCATCGCCGCCAAGGCGGTGGCCTTCAAGGAGGCCATGAGCCAGGAGTTCGTGCGCTACCAGCGGCGCGTCATCGACAACGCCCGTGCCATGGCCGATGTGTTCATGGAGCGCGGCTATGACGTCGTCTCCGGCGGCACCGACGACCACCTCTTCCTGGTCTCGCTGATCAAGCAGGGTGTCACCGGCAAGGATGCCGACGCGGCGCTGGGCCGTGCCCATATCACCGTCAACAAGAACGCCGTGCCCAACGACCCGCAGAGCCCCTTCGTCACCTCCGGCCTGCGCATCGGCACCCCGGCGGTCACCAGCCGCGGCTTCGACGAGGCCGAGTGCGGCGACCTGGCGGGCTGGATCTGCGACATCCTCGACGTGCTGGCCGAGCGGGGCAATACCGACGCCGTGGAGGACGAGGTGCGCGAGAAGGTCGCCGCGCTGTGCGAGCGCCACCCGGTCTATGGCGACGCCGCTCCGGCCGCGGTCCGCGAAGCCGCGACCGCCTGAACCCGTAAAGGATCGGCCCCGCCGGGCGGGGCCGGCCGAGGAGGAACAAGATGCAACGCTATTCAGGCTTCGGGCTGGCGAAACATGCGCTGAGCCACCACGAGAACTGGGAGCGCCAGTGGCGCAACCCCACGCCCAAGAAGCAGTACGACGTGATCATCGTCGGCGGCGGCGGCCACGGCCTGGCGACCGCCTACTACCTGGCCAAGGAGCACGGCGTGAAGAATGTCGCCGTGGTGGAGAAGGGCTGGCTGGGCGGTGGCAACACCGCCCGCAACACCACCATCGTGCGCTCCAACTACCTGTGGGACGAGTCCGCCGCGCTCTACGAGCACTCCATGAAGCTGTGGGAGGGGCTCTCCCAGGACCTCAACTACAACGTCATGTTCTCCCAGCGCGGCGTGATGAACCTGGCCCACACCCTCCAGGACATGCGCGACGTCCAGCGCCGGGTCAACGCCAACCGCCTGAACGGCATCGACAGCGTGGTGCTCACCCCCGAGGAGATCCAGGAGATCGTGCCGATCATGGACTGCTCGAAGAACGCCCGCTATCCGATCCTCGGCGCCTCCTGGCAGCCGCGGGCCGGCGTGGCGCGCCACGACGCCGTGGCCTGGGGCTTCGCCCGGGCCGCCGACGCCCAGGGCGTGGACATCCTGCAGAACACCGAGGTCACCGGCTTCAAGATCCGTGACGGCCGCGTCTTCGGCGTGCACACCAACCGCGGCGACATCGAGGCCAAGACCGTGGGCTGCGTGGCGGCGGGCAACTCCGGGGTGCTGGCCAAGATGGCCGGCTTCCGGCTGCCGCTGGAGTCCCACCCACTGCAGGCGCTGGTCTCCGAGCCGCTCAAGCCGGTGCTGGATACGGTGGTGATGTCCAACCACGTGCATGGCTACATCAGCCAGACCGACAAGGGCGACCTGGTGATCGGTGCCGGCATCGACGGCTACAACGGCTACGGCCAGCGCGGCAGCTACCCCACCGTGGAGCACACCCTGCAGGCCATCGTCGAGATGTTCCCGATCTTCTCGCGGGTGCGCATGAACCGGCAGTGGGGCGGCATCGTCGACACCTGCCCCGACGCCTGCCCCATCCTTTCCGCCACGCCGGTGAAGGGACTCTTCTTCAACTGCGGCTGGGGCACCGGCGGCTTCAAGGCCACCCCGGGCTCGGGCCATGTCTTCGCCTGGACCCTGGCCAAGAACCAGGCCCACCCCCTCGCGGCCCCGTTCTCCATCGACCGTTTCCATACCGGGGCGTTGGTCGACGAGCACGGCGCGGCCGGCGTCGCCCACTAAGGAGGCACCACCATGTTCCTGATCTACTGCCCCTACTGCGAGGAGCACCGCGAGGAAGAGGAGTTCCACCCCAAGGGCCAGGCGCATATCGCCCGCCCGGCGGACCCCGAGGCCTGCTCGGACGAGGAGTGGGGCGACTACCTGTTCTTCCGTGACAACCCCCGCGGCATCCACCACGAGCTTTGGGTGCATGCCGTGGGCTGCCGCAAGTTCTTCAACATCACCCGCAATACCGTGAGCTACGCGATCCTCGAGACCTACAAGATGGGCGAGCAGCCGCGCTTCACCGCCGAGCATCCCGAGGGCCGGCCCGCCGAGGCGGCCAGCGCCGAGGCACAACAACACGCGGTTTCACGTCAGGAGGGGGTCAAGGCATGAGCCAGCCGAATCGTCTTCGCGAGGGCGGACGCATCGATCGCGCCCGCACCCTGAGCTTCACCTTCAACGGCAAGCAGTACCGGGGCCATGCCGGCGACACCCTGGCCTCGGCGCTGCTGGCCAACGGGGTGGACATCGTCAACCGCAGCTTCAAGTACTCGCGGCCGCGCGGCATCGTCGCCGCCGGCGCCGAGGAGCCCAATGCGCTGGTCCAGCTGGGCAGCAGCGAGGCCGCCCAGGTGCCCAACGTGCGGGCCACCCAGCAGGCGCTCTTCGACGGCCTGGTAGCGCAGAGCACCAACGGCTGGCCCAGCGTCCAGCGCGACGCCATGAGCCTGGTCGGCAAGCTGGGCGGGCGTTTCATGCCGCCGGGCTTCTACTACAAGACCTTCATGGCCCCGGCCTCCCTGTGGATGACCTACGAGAAGTTCATCCGCAAGGGCGCGGGCCTGGGCCGCAGCCCCATGGAGCGCGACCCCGACCACTACGACCACCTCAACCAGCACTGCGACCTGCTGGTGATCGGCGCCGGCCCCGCAGGCCTGGCCGCCGCGCTCACCGCGGCCCGCGCCGGCGCCCGGGTGATCCTCTGCGACGAGCAGGAGGCGCTGGGCGGCTCGCTGCTGGACAGCCGCGAGCGACTCGACGACCGGCCCGCCGCCCGCTGGGCCGAGCAGGCGGTCGCCGAGCTCGCCGGGCTCGACAACGTCACCTTGCTGGCGCGCACCACCGCCAACGGCTACCACGACCACCACTTCGTGACCCTGCACGAGCGACGCACCGAGCACCTCGATGAGACCGCGCCGAGGGTCGACGGCTATCGCCCCAGCCGCTCGCGCCTGCACCGCGTGCGCGCCGGCCAGGTGCTGCTGGCCACCGGCGCGCACGAGCGTCCGCTGGTCTATGCGGGCAACGACGTGCCGGGCAACCTGGTCGCCGGCGCCGTCTCCACCTATATCCGCCGCTACGGGGTCGTGCCGGGCAACCGACTGGTGCTCTCCGTCAGCAACGACCACGCCTACCGCGCCGCCCTGGACTGGTTCGATGCCGGCCGCGAGGTGGTGGCCATCGTCGACGCGCGCCGCCACCCGGACGGCGAACTGGTCCAGCAGGCCCGCGACCGTGGCATCCGCATCATCGAGGGCTCGGCGGTGATCGAGGCCAAGGGTGACAAGCGCGTCAGCGGCGCCCGGGTCGCCACCATCGACGCCGAGGCCTTCACGGTCACCGGCCAGGCCGAGACCCTGGCCTGCGACACCATCGCCAGCTCCGGCGGCTACAGCCCGGTCATCCACCTGGCCTCCCACACCGGCGCCCGGCCGACCTGGAACGACGAGATCCTCGGCTTCGTGCCCAGCCTGGTGAAGGGCGTGCACGCCGCCGGCAGTGCCCGCGGCGTGCATGACCTGGCCGAGGGACTGGCCGATGGCATGGCCAGGGCGTGCGAGGCGCTCACCGCGCTGGGCAGGTCCGCCGACGTCATCGAGCTGCCCCGGGCCGATGCCATCCGCGAAGGCAAGGCCTGTGCCCTCTACCAGGTGCCCCACGAGAAGCCGACCCTGCGCGCGCCCAAGCAGTTCGTCGACCTGCAGAACGACGTCACCGCGGCGGCCATCGAGCTGGCCACCCGCGAGGGCTTCGAGTCCATCGAGCACGTCAAGCGCTACACCGCCATGGGCTTCGGCACCGACCAGGGCAAGCTCGGCAACATCAACGGCATGGCCATCGCCGCGCGCTGCCTGGGCAAGACCATCCCCGAGGTGGGCACCACGGTGTTCCGGCCCAACTACACCCCGGTCACCTTCGGCGCCATCGTCGGCCGCCACTGCCGCGAGCTCTTCGATCCCGAGCGCTACACCGCCCTGCACCAGTGGCACGTGGAGCACGGCGCCGAGTTCGAGGACGTGGGCCAGTGGAAGCGCCCCTGGTACTTCCCGCAGACGGTGAATGGCAAGCAGGAGACCATGCACGAGGCCGTCGCCCGCGAGTGCCTGGCGGTACGCGAGAAGGTCGGCATCCTCGACGCCTCGACCCTGGGCAAGATCGACATCCAGGGCCCGGACGCCCGCGAGTTCCTGGGCCGCATCTACACCAACAAGTGGGCCAAGCTGGCACCCGGCCGCGCCCGCTACGGGCTGATGTGCAAGGACGACGGCATGCTGATGGACGACGGCACCACCAGCTGCCTGGCCGAGAACCACTTCCTGATGACCACCACCACCGGCGGCGCCGCCGGCGTCATGGAGTGGCTGGAGCTTTGGCACCAGACCGAGTGGCCGGAGCTGGACGTCACCTTCACCTCGGTGACCGACCAGTGGGCCACCATGACGGTGACCGGGCCCGAGGCGCGCAAGCTGATGGCCGAGATCACCGACATCGACCTCGACCGCGACGCCTTCAAGTTTATGGACTGGCGCGAGGGCAGGGTGGCGGACGTGCCGGCGCGGGTCTTCCGGATCTCCTTCACGGGCGAGCTGGCCTACGAGATCAACGTCCAGGCCAACTACGCCATGCACGTCTGGAAGACCCTGTTCGAGCACGGCGAGAAGTACGGCCTGACGCCCTACGGTACCGAGACCATGCACGTCCTGCGCGCCGAGAAGGGTTTCATCATCGCCGGACAGGATACCGACGGCTCGGTGACCCCGGAGGATCTCGGCATGCAGTGGGCCATCGGCTACGACAAGCCCAACTCCTGGGTGGGCAAGCGAGCACTCGCGCGCAGCGATACCCGCCGCACCGATCGCAAGCAGCTGGTGGGCCTCAAGCCCAAGGACCCGTCGGTGGTGCTGGAAGAGGGTGCCCAGATCGTCTTCGATCCGGACCACGCCATCCCCATGCCCATGGTGGGCCACGTCACCTCCAGCTATTACAGCCCGACCCTGCAGAGCGGCTTCGCCCTCGCGGTGGTCAAGGGCGGCCAGTCGCGCCTGGGCGAGACCGTCTACCTGCCCATGGTCGACGGCAAGACCCACGCCGCGGAAATCGTCGGCACGATCTTTGTAGACCCCAAGGGAGAGCGCCAGAATGTCTGAGCAAACCGCGACCTGGTACCACCTCTTTGATGCCCGCCCCCGGGCCGAGATCCCGGCCGAGTCGCCGCTGGCCTGGTCCTATCACCACAGCGGTCGTCCGGCGGTCAGCGACAGGAGCCGCGTGGTGCTGCGCGAGCGCGCCATGGCGGGTCACCTGATCCTGCGCGGCGGCGCCATCGTCCTCGACGAGGCGGTGCGCCAGGTGCTGGGGTTCGGCCTGCCGGCCCGCCCCAATACCCTGAGCCAGGATGACGGCGGCGAGCGCTCGATCCAGTGGCTCTCCCCGGACGAGTGGCTGGTGATCGTGCCCGGCGGCGAGGAGTTCGAGCTCGAGAAACGCCTGCGCGAGGCGCTGGGCGACGCCCACACCGCCATCGTCAACGTCAGCGGCGGCCAGACCCTGCTGGAACTCTCGGGCGAGAAGGCCCGGGAGCTGCTGATGAAGTCGACGCCCTACGACGTGCATCCCGACGCCTTCCCGGTGGGCAAGGGCGTGACCACGGTGTTCGCCAAGGCCAACCTGATCCTGCGCCGTCCCACCGAGGAGCGCTGGGAGCTGGTGCTGCGCAGAAGCTTCGCCGACTACCTCTATCGCTGGATCCTGGATGCCGGCGCCGAGTACGCCATCGGCGTGGAAGCGTGACGGCCGAGGGTTCGATAGCAGAGAGAGGGCCGGCATCTGCCGGCCCCTTTCGGGAGAGATGAGATGCAGGACAACAACAATCGCTGGATCCTGGCGGCTCAGTGCCCGAGCCGGCTGGGCACCGTGGACGTGGTCACCCGCTTCCTCAAGGAGAACCGCTGCTACATCACCGAGCAGCACTCCTTCGATGATCGCCTGAGCGGGCGCTTCTTTATCCGCACGGAGTTTCGTCCCGAGGAGGCGGATTTCGATGCGGCAGCCTTCCAGGCCGAGTTCGCCGCCCGCGCCGACGCGTTCGAGATGACCTTCGAGCTCACCGCGCCGGGCACACGCCTGCCGGTGGTGATCATGGTCTCCAGGGCCGATCACTGCCTCAACGACCTGCTCTATCGCTATCGCATCGGCCAGCTGCCCATCGATATCCGCGCCATCGTCTCCAACCACCCGGACCTGGAGAACCTGGCGGCGTGGCATGGGATTGCCTATCACCACTTGCCGATCACGCCGGAGACCAAGCCCCAGCAGGAGGCGCAGGTGTGGCGGGTGGTTCAGGAGACCGGCGCCGAGCTGGTGATCCTGGCCCGCTACATGCAGGTGCTCTCGAGCGACATGTGCGCGAGGCTCAGCGGCCGCGCGATCAATATCCACCACTCCCTGCTGCCCGGTTTCAAGGGCGCCCGCCCCTACCACCAGGCCTATGAGAAGGGCGTCAAGCTGGTCGGCGCCACGGCCCACTACATCAACGACGACCTGGACGAGGGCCCGATCATCACCCAGGGCGTGGAGCCGGTGAGCCACGCCGACTACCCGGAGGACCTGGTCGCCAAGGGACGCGACGTCGAGTGCCTGACCCTGGCCCGCGCCGTGGCCCTGCACGTGGAGCACCGTGTCTTCCTGCACGCCAACCGCACCGTGGTCTTCGATCGCTAACGACAAGGTAATATCGCCATGCCAATCAGCGTCTTCGATCTGTTCAAGGTCGGCGTCGGGCCGTCCAGTTCCCACACCGTGGGCCCGATGCAGGCCGCCTGCAACTTCGTCGCCGAGCTCGAGGCCAGGGCGCTGACCGAGCGCGTCACGCGCCTCGAGGTCGAGCTCTATGGCTCGCTCTCCGCCACCGGCATCGGCCACGGCACCGACCGTGCGGTGATCATGGGGTTGATGGGCGAGCGCCCCGACCGTATCGACCCCGATGTCATCGCCCCGCGCATCGACGAGCTCAAGGCGTTGGGCAGGCTGCGCCTGGCCGATCGCCACGCCGTCGCCTTCGACTGGGCGCGTGACATGCGCCTGATCGAGGAGAGCCTGCCGCGCCACCCCAACGCCATGCGCCTGATCGCCCACGGCGAGGCCGGCGAGCTCCATCGCAATACCTACTACTCGGTGGGCGGCGGCTTCGTGATCGACGAGGCCCAGTCCGCCGAGGGGGTGCTGGACACCGACCACACCGCGATCCCCTACGACTTCCAGACCGGCGGCGAGCTGCTGCGCCTGTGCCGGGAGAGCGGCCTGCGGATCGGCGAACTGATGCTGGCCAACGAGAAGGCGTGGCGCAGCGAGGCCGAGATCCGCGCCGGGCTGTGCGAGATCTGGCAGGCCATGAAGGCCTGCGTGGAGAAGGGGCTGGAAGCGGAGGGCGTGCTGCCCGGCGGGCTCAACGTCCGTCGTCGGGCTCGCTCGCTGCACCAGCGCCTGCTCGATACCCGCGACGACGACTCGCTGATCGCCACCACCATGTCGGCCATGGACTGGGTCAATCTCTACGCCCTGGCGGTCAACGAGGAGAACGCCGCCGGCGGGCGCATGGTCACCGCCCCCACCAACGGCGCGGCGGGCATCATCCCGGCGGTGCTGCACTACTACATGCAGTTCCAGAAGGGAGCGGGCGAGCGCGACGTGGTGGACTTCCTGCTGGCCGCCGGCGCCGTGGGCATCCTGTGCAAGAAGAACGCCTCCATCTCCGGCGCCGAGGTGGGCTGCCAGGGCGAGGTGGGCTCCGCCTGCGCCATGGCCGCCGCCGGCCTCACCGAGGTGATGGGTGGCACCATCGACCAGGTGGAGAACGCCGCCGAGATCGGCCTGGAGCACAACCTGGGGCTGACCTGCGACCCGGTGGGCGGCCTCGTCCAGGTGCCCTGCATCGAGCGCAACGCCATCGCCTCGGTGAAGGCGATCAACGCCGCCCAGATGGCCCTGCGCGGCGACGGCCAGCACTTCATCTCGCTGGACAAGGTGATCCGCACCATGCGCGACACCGGCGCCGACATGCAGGCGAAGTACAAGGAGACCTCCAAGGGCGGGCTCGCCGTCAGCGGAATCGAGTGCTGAACACGGTCCAGGATGCCCTGCAGAGCTTCCTGCAGTCGCTGCCGCCTGGTCGCCGGCGGTGTCGCAGCTTTCCTGCCTGCCATCGCCTGGCAGTGCCGGCCGATGAAGCCGGTCTCATTCGCCCAGGCTGAATAGTAGGAAGAGGTAGGCTACCCGGTGTGCTTGTGGACCTGGTGCCCTGGAGGCCGTGCCGGCAAGGACAGCCTCGCTTCGACTGGGTCAACGCCGGGTTTGTCTCGTGACTTACCGACTTGCCTGGGTACGACGTTTCTCGGTCAAGGCGCGACATTCGACGCCCTTGGGCTGGCATCGTGAACGACTTCAAGCGATTTTACGTATCCACGAGCGACATCCTGGAAGCTGGGGACGGCAAGCTTGCCTGATCGCGACACGGCAAGGCATGCCCCGGGACGTGGAGACAAGACGCTGAAACAGCACCCTGACAGGTCAACGTGCCGACAACCATAACGACACACGGCACCGGAGTATGACGATGGCTACAGCAATCAAGGCTTCTTCCGCCAACGGTCACCCCCCTCACAAGGCACCGGGCCCGCAGACGCTGGGTTTCCTGCTGCTGGATAACTTCACCCTGTTCTCGCTGGCCTCGGCCATCGAGCCGCTGCGCATGGCCAATCAGCTGGCCGGGCGCGAGTTGTATCGCTGGTTCACCTTGAGTGTGGATGGCGGTCCGATCTCGGCCAGCGATGGGCTGAGGATCACGCCGGACGGGGCCATCAACATGCCGCTGGCCCTGGATATGGTCATCGTCTGCGGTGGTGTGGGGCCTGCTCGTGCCGTACAGCGCGAGCACGTGAACTGGCTGCAAACCCAGGCGCGGCTGGCACGCCGGCTGGGCGGCATCTGCACCGGTAGCTGGGCGCTGGCCAGGGCAGGGCTTCTCGATGGCTACGAGACCAGCGTGCACTGGGAGTGCCTGGCGGCGATGCGCGAGTCGTTCCCCCGTGCGGTGCTTACCACGCGGCTGTTCTCCATCGACCGCGACCGGGCCACCGCCTCGGGTGGTACCGCGCCGCTGGACATGATGTTGACCCTGATAGAGCGTGAGCATGGCCGCGAACTCTCGGCAGGCATCTCCGAGATGTTTATCTGCGAGCGCATGCGGGGAGAGAATGACCATCAGCGTGTGCCGCTCAAGCATGTGCTGGGTACCACCCAGCCCAAGCTACTGGAGATCGTCGCGCTGATGGAGGCCAACCTCGAGGAGCCCATCTCGCTCGAGGAGTTGGCGGACTATGTCGACGTCTCGCGCCGACAGCTCGAGCGGCTGTTCCAGAAACACCTGAACTGTTCGCCCTCGCGTTACTACCTCAAGCTGCGCCTCACCCGGGCGCGCCAGCTGCTCAGGCAGACCTCGCTTCCGATCATCGAGATCGCCTCGGCCTGCGGTTTCATCTCCACGCCGCACTTCTCCAAGTGCTACAGGGAATTCTTCGGCTTGCCGCCGCGGGAGGAGCGCCTGGGCAAGAGTTCGCTGCGGCAATCCGCGCTGTCCGGGGAGCTGGGCGACGACCCATTGGTGCAACCGGTCTCCTTCCATCCCGTGTCGGAACAGCCCATCTCCACCGCACTGATAGCACTCGACCAGGCGCGTGGCGAACCCACCTATGCCAGCGTTCATCTGAACCCTTGATATCGCCGCTTGCGGCGAGCCTCTGCGTGCCGCTACCGGCGGCCTGCCACACCGCCTCTCTCGCCTGCCGTGGGAGAGGCGGTGTCGTGCAACACAGCCTGTCTGTCCTGGCAAAGGGAGTGACACCCGGCTGCGAGTCGCAGTCGCGACAGAGATGACGTTTTTGGAATTATCGCCGTCGCTTCCAGAAGTCGGGCCGCCCTTGGCCGGCGCTATGCTGCCGTCACGCTAACCCGAACCGGAGCACATCCCATGACGCCCCAAGAGCTTCACGACGACGCCATCGTCATCGACGGCCTGATCATCGCCAAGTGGAACCGCGAGCTGCTCGAGGACATGCGTCGCGGCGGCCTGACCGCCGCCAACTGCACCGTCTCGGTATGGGAGGGTTTCCAGGCCACCGTCGACAACATCGTCAGGTCCAACCGGCTGATGGCCGAGTGCAGCGACCTGGTGCGCCCGGTGCGCACCACCGCCGACATCACCCGGGCCAAGGAGGAGGGCAAGACCGGCATCATCTACGGTTTCCAGAACGCCCACGCCTTCGAGGACCAGATCGGCTACGTCGAGATCTTCAAGC
>JBKHEO010000063.1:0-12456 GCA_046540755.1 Halomonas sp.
CCAGCACGGCGATCTCGGGGCGGTAGTGGACGAACTTGGAGCGCTTGTCGAAGAAAGCGGTGTCGTACTCGTCGGCCTCCACCACGAAGGGGGCATCATGGGCGCCGAGGCGCGCCGAGACGCCGAAGTTGCGCGGCACCCCGCCGATCAGGAAGCCCGGCGCGAGGCCGGCGGACTCCAGCAGCCAGGCAAGCAGGCTGGCCGTGGTGGTCTTGCCGTGGGTGCCGGCCACGGCGATCACCCGTCGCCCCGGCAGCACCTGCTCGGCCAGCCACTGGGGGCCGGAGACATAGGGCAGGCCGGCATCCAGCACCGCCTCCACCTCGGGATTGCCCCGGGAGAGGGCATTGCCGATCACCACAAGGTCCGGACGCGGCGCGAGGTTGGCGGGCGAGTAGCCCTCCTTCAGGGCGATGCCGGCCGCCTCGAGCTGGGTGCTCATCGGCGGGTAGACCCCCGCATCCGAGCCGCTGACGGTGTGGCCCAGCTCCCGGGCCAGCAGCGCCAGGCTGCCCATGAAGGTGCCGCAGATACCGAGGATATGAAGGTGCATGGGGGCTCGCTCCAGCATGGGTCCAGTGGCCGCGTGGGGGCGGCTCGGGAAGAGGCGAGACTAGCATGGCGCCACCGCGGCGCTCCAGCCGGCCGCGCCACCACCCGGTCACAGATCGGCCTGGGCCCGGGGCCCGCGCGGATGCAGCCTCTGGCGCTTTGGTCTAGAATCCCACGACTTTCGTCCCCACTCCCCCGACAGCAGCCAGCAGGAGCAGTCAAGCCCCATGGCCCACAACGCCTTCTACGCTCAGTCCGGCGGCGTCACCGCCGTGATAAACGCCAGCGCCTGCGGCGTGATCGAGGCCTGCCGCCGCCATCCCGACCGCATCGGCAAGGTCTATGCCGGTCACAACGGCATCATCGGCGCCCTGACCGAGGAGCTGATCGACGTCAGCCAGGAGTCCGACGAGGCCATCGCCGCGCTGCGCTTCACCCCGGGCGGCGCCTTCGGCTCCTGCCGCTACAAGCTCAAGGACATCGAGACCCATCGCGCCCAGTACGAGCGCCTGATCGAGGTCTTCCGCGCCCACGACATCCGCTACTTCTTCTACAACGGCGGCGGCGACAGCGCCGATACCTGCCTCAAGGTCTCCCAGCTCTCCGAGAAGCTCGGCTACCCGCTCACCGCCATCCACGTGCCCAAGACCGTGGACAACGACCTGCCGATCACCGACAACTCGCCGGGCTTCGGCAGCGTGGCCAAGTACATCGCCACCTCCACCCTGGAGGCCTCGCTCGACATCGCCTCCATGTGCGCCACCTCCACCAAGGTGTTCGTGCTGGAGGTGATGGGTCGCCACGCCGGCTGGATCGCCGCCTCCGGGGCGCTGGCCGGCCAGGGCGAGGGCGAGCCGCCCCACCTGGTGATCTTCCCCGAGGTTCCCTTCCACCGCGAGGCGGTCATGGCGCGGGTCGACGAGGCGGTCAAGCAGTACGGCTACTGCGTCATCGTGGTCTCCGAGGGGGCGCGCTACGAGGATGGCACCTTCCTCGCCGACTCGGGCAACACCGACGCCTTCGGCCACCGCCAGTTGGGCGGAGTGGCCCCGACGCTGGCCGGCATGGTCAAGCAGGACCTGGGCTACAAGTACCACTGGGCGGTGGCCGACTACCTGCAGCGCGCCGCCCGCCACCTGGCCTCGAGGACCGACGTGGAGCAGGCCTACGCGGTGGGCGAGAAGGCGGTGGAGCTGGCCCTCGAGGGACGCAACGCCATGATGCCCGCCATCAAGCGTGTCTCCGACGCCCCCTACGCCTGGTGCGTCGAGGCGGCCCCCCTGGCCGAAATCGCCAACCGCGAGAAGTTCATGCCGCGCGAGTACATCCGCGAGGATGGCTTCGGCATCACCGAGGCGTGCCGCACCTACCTCTCCCCGCTGATCCAGGGCGAGGATTACCCGCCCTTCGACAATGGCCTGCCCCGCGTGGCGAAGCTCGCCAAGCACCGCGTGGCGCGCAAGCTGCCGGCGTTCAAGATCTAGGCCGAAGGCCTAGCGCAGCAGCCAGGTGAGCACCAGCAGCAGCAGCAGGATCGCCGCGATGCCCTGCCAGAAGTGGCCGCGGTCGCGCAGCCCCCGGGGCGCCTTCCCGCCGGCACGGGCCAGCGGCTGGCGCAGCTCGCGCAGGAACTCCGACATGCGCCGGTAGCGCAGCGCCCGCTGGGGGTCCAGCGCCCGGCGAAGCGCCTCGTCGAGCGCCGGGGGCACCTCGGGGTTGCGCTGACGGGCGCTGCGGTAGACCAGCTGCTCGAGGTCGGTATGGCGCAGCAGCCGGTTGGGCGGCAGCGCATAGGGCAGCTCCCCAGTCAGCAGCCAGTAGACCGTGGAGGCGAAGGCGTACTGGTCGCTGCGCCGGCCGATGCCGTCGTCCAGGGCATACTCCGGGGCGCTGTGCTCGGTCAGGCCCACCTGGCGGGCGAGCTCCCGGGCATCCTTGAGCCCGCCCCCGTCGCGCATGCGGCAGGCGCTGAAGTCGGTGAGCACAACCTGGCCATGGACGTCGATCAGGACGTTGCCGGGGTGGATCTGCTGGTGCAGCAGCTCGCGATGGTGCAGCGCCTGCACCGCCTTGCCGAGCTGGTTGGCGATGTCCAGGCGCTGGGCCAGGCTCGCCTGGGGATGGCGCCGGGCCCACTCGGCCAACGTCTCCCCCTCGACGTAGGCCATCAGGTAGTAGAGATAGCGCCGCGGTCGCGAGGGCTCCATCACCCGCGCCACGAAGGGTGACTTGACCCGCTCCACCACCCACTGCTGGAGCAGGAAGTGCTCCAGGTAGACGTTGCGGTGGGAGAGCTCGGGGCTGGGTGCCTTCATCACCATCTCCCGCCCGCTGCGCACGTCGCGCACCCGATAGACCCGCGACTGGGCCGTGCGCGACAGCACCGCCTGCACCTCCAGGCCATCGAGGCGATCGCCGGGGGAGAGCTCGGGCGGAATCGGCAGCTCGCCGTAGACCTTGGCCGGATGGTCGGAGGGCGCGTCGGGGAGCTCGTCGACCCGCAGCAGCTGGAAGCAGAAGGGCTCGCCGCCGTAGCCGCGGGACTGGGCGCGCTCCACCGCCGCGCCGGCCAGACGGTCGCAGGCGGCGTGGAGGTCGCTGGCGTCCTGGCGGATCAGCTGGACGTACTCCGAGGGCATCAGGGTGCCGAGGACCGCCCGGGTGGTGAAGAGGAAGAGGTCGCCCTGCTTGAGCGGGAATCGCGCGTAGTCGATGTCGATGCTGTTGTCCATGCCCAGCGCCCGGGAGGGGTAGCGGTAGCCGCCCAGGTCGTTGACGTGGTCGTGGGTCAGCTGTTCGAACTCGGCCCCGCGCAGGCGGAACACCAGGGTGTCTCCCATATGGAAGAGGTGTCCCTCGGCGCCGCGCAGCACCAGCGCCGAGAGCGAGGCGACGAAGCCACCCTCGCTGGCCTGGCGGCTCAGGCTGTAGGCCCAGGCGTTGAGGGCCCGCAGCACCCGGGTGGCCGAGGTCTTGACGTCCCAGTGGTCGGGGGTCGAGTAGTAGTCGGCCAGGAAGCCGCGCACGGCCAGGTCGCCGGCCTGCTTGGCCAGGGCGTTGCGCGCCGTGGCATCGCTGATCAGCGCACAGGCGCCCTTGGCATTGAGCTGGGGCGACTCGGGCAGCCGCACCGACATGGAGCTGCGGTGGCGCCGGCGCTCCGGCGCCACATAGGCCTGGCCAAAACTCAATGACAGCTGCGCGGTTGCCACTCGCCCCTCCTTGCCCGATGATTGCCTGCCCGGAGCCTCGCTCCCCGGCGGCGCCCATCATACACGGGAGCGCGGCGTGGCGGTGCCCCTCCGAAGGTGCCGTCCCCCGGGGCCGCGACGGCACCTAGGTCGAATTGGTATTCGCCCCGGCGGGCCCGTATAATTTCGCGGATTTTTCCTGTGCCATTCGCCAGGCCTGACACGCAGGCCCATTAGCCAACCCAAGGACGCGACGATGAACTTCGACAACATCCCCGCCGGCAAGGATCTTCCCAACGACCTTTACGTGGCGATCGAGATCCCGGCCAACCACGCGCCGGTGAAGTACGAGATCGACAAGGACATGGGCGCCCTGCTGGTCGACCGCTTCATGGCCACGCCGATGTTCTACCCGGCCAACTACGGCTTCATTCCCCACACCCTGGCCGATGACGGCGATCCCCTGGATGCCCTGGTAGTGACCCCTTACCCGGTGCAGCCCGGCAGCGTGATCCGCGCCCGCCCGGTGGGCATCCTCAACATGACCGACGAGGCCGGCGAGGACGCCAAGCTGGTGTGCGTGCCCCACGCCAAGCTCTCCAGCCTCTACGACGATGTCCAGGAGGTCACCGACCTGCCCGAACTGCTGCGCCAGCAGATCGCCCACTTCTTCGAGAACTACAAGGATCTCGAGAAGGGCAAGTGGGTCAAGGTGGAGTCCTGGGAAGGCGTCGAGGCCGCCCGCAAGGCGATCGAGAAGGCCGCCGCCGCCTACCACAAGGCCTGATCACGCCCGAATCGATGCCTGAAACCACGGCGGGCCGCCCCAGGGGGCGGCCCGCCGTCGCTTGGGGTGAGCCGGCGTCACTCCTCGCTCGCCGCCTCGTCCTCCTCCGAGGCCGTCTCCTCGGCATCGCCGACATCCTCTTCTTCCTCCACGGCCTCGACCTCGGCCACCTCGGGCTCGCTCGCCGGCTGCTCCTGCACGCCATCGCCGGCGGCGGGCAGCGCCGGACTCTCGGCCAGCGTCTCGCCGATCTCCTCGACCAGCTCCCGGGCTCGGCTAACGTGCAGCGCCATCACCAATGCATGGTTGGCGAAGGGGCCGAATCCCGTGCCGCTCATCACCACCGGGCTCCACAGCCGGCGCTGGGTCCTGGCCAGCTCGGCACGCAGGCGCTCCCAGCGCCCCTCGACGCCGGCGTCTGCCAGGACATCGGCCTGGTCGCGCTGCACGCCCTCGAGCATCTGCACCAGCGCCCAGCCGGTGCCGCGGGCCTCGAAGAAGACGTCGTCGACCCGGTACCAGGGCGTGCTCGCGGGGAGCGCCTCGGTATCGATGGCCAGCTCGCGAAGCAGCTGGTGGTCGCCGGCGCCGGAGGCCAGGCGCAGGCCGAGATCATCGAGTCGCTCGCCCACATCCGCCAGCCAGCGATGCAACCCCGCCCCCGGGGTGAAGCCCTCGGCCTGCTCCCCGCTCATCGCCGCCAGCTGGCGATCCATGGCGGCCACCGCCTCGGCGAGATGCGTCTCGGTGGCTGGCCGATACCAGTCGAGGCCGTCGCCGGCCAGGCCGCGGATCGCCGCCTCCAGTTCCGCGTCCTCCCCGGCGTGCATCGAAGGCAGCGCCCGCGCCAGGTCCTTGGCCTGCTGCAGCACGCCGCGCTCCCAGCTCGGCATGTTGTCGAGCCACACCCCCGGCGGAAGGCGATCATTGCGCAGGTAGCCACCCGGCTTGTCGTAGAGCGTCTCGACAATGGAAGCCAGGGTCGCCACCGTCACCGCCCCGCGGGCCGCGGGCTCGCCGCCCGCCTCGCCGCGGCGCTCCATGGGTACCTGCTCCACGCTATGAACCGCCGGTGTGCGACTCCACCAGACCCCCAGGGCCAGGGTCACCGCCAGATAGAGCAGCACCAGCACCAGCAGCGGCTTCCAGATCCACCCGTAGTCGGGGCGCTCCAGCGCCTCGACCCTCTTGCGACGCCTGGCGTCGCCCTTGCTCGTCCAAGCCATGGTCAGCTTCCTTTTCGATGCGCGACGGGGCGGATGCGACAACGTGGCGCACCTTGGCAGGCGGCCGGCGCTGAAGGGGCGCCCCTCCGTGGGGTATCCTAGCATCCGAGTTCCCCCGGCGGTGAGCGCTTGCAAGGGGCGCCGAGGCCGTCATCGCCACGGGAACGGCGCCCTGCGGCCCTTGCGGCGCCGGCTCGCCCGCGGCCACCGGTGCCGGCCCCTTCAAGGTGCCGGAACCCGCCGGGTCGCCCGGGGTCTGAACGCCAGCTCCCATGCCACCCAAGGACAGGATGCCCGTGACAGCCGTACGCCACCTCGCCCTCGCCCTGCTGCTCCTGCTGCCGCTCGCCGCCCAGGCCCAGTGGTTCGGCAACGACGACAAGGAGTTCCTGCCGGTGCTGGAGGCCTTCCAGCCCAGCGCCTGGCATGACGGCGAGACCCTTTACGTCGGCATCGAGGTGGAGGAGGAGCACTACCTCTATCGCCACCAGTTCGAGGTGGAGTCCGAGGTCGACCTGGGTGAGCCCGAGCTTCCCGAGGGCAGCTTTACCAGCGACGAATTCCTCGGCGACGTCTACATCTTCCGCGACCGGGTGGTCCTCGAGGTGCCGCTCGAGGAGGAGCAGCGCGGCGTGCTGCCGCTGACCCTGACCTTCCAGGGATGTGCCGATGCGGGGCTCTGCTACCCGCCGGAGCGCGTGGAGCTCGAGGCCGCCGAGCAGGAGGCCCCGCCCGCCTTCGCCGACTGGCAGCCGGAGGATGCCCTGGCCGAGGCGGAGAACACCGGAACTGACGCCCGGGAGCCCGGAGAGACCGGAGGCAGCGACGAGGCGTCGCTCGCCCCGGCGAGCGAGGATGGTCGCTTCCAGTCGCTGATGGCCGAGGCCAGCCTGCCGCTGGCGCTGGGGCTCTTCTTCCTCGCCGGCCTGGGGCTGACCTTCACCCCCTGCGTGCTGCCGATGGTCCCGATCCTCTCCTCGATCATCGTCGGCCAGAACCCCAGTCGTCCGCGCGCCTTCGCCCTCTCCGCCAGCTATGTGGCCGGCATGGCGCTCACCTACGCCGTGGCCGGTGTGCTGATGGGCCTGTTCGGCGCCGGCCTCAACCTCCAGGCGCGGCTGCAGTCGGCACCGGTGCTGATCACCTTCGCGCTGCTCTTCACCCTCTTCGCCCTGGCCATGTTCGGCGCCTTCGACCTGCGCCTGTCGCCGCGCCTCTCCACGCGCATCGACGCCTGGCAGGCGCGCGCCCAGCGCAGCGGGCCCGGCGGGCTGGCGCTGGCCGGTGCGCTGTCGGTGTTGGTGGTCTCGCCCTGTGTCTCGGCACCGCTGGCCGGCGCCCTGGTGTTCATCTCCTCCACCGGCGATGCCCTGATGGGGGGCGCCGCCCTGCTCGCCCTGGGGCTCGGCATGGGCGTGCCGCTGCTGCTGGTGGGCACCTTCGGGACCACCCTGCTGCCGCGCACCGGCGGCTGGATGGATGGCGTCAAGGTGGCCTTCGGCATCCTGCTGCTGGGCGTGGCGATCTGGCTGGTGGAGCGCCTGCTGCCCGCCTCTGCGGTGCTGCTGCTGTGGGCCGCCCTGGCGACGGGGGCCGCCCTGGCGCTGGGCGCCATGTCCACCAACCTCGCCCAGGGCTGGCCGCGGGTGCGCCAGGCGCTCGGGCTGCTGCTGCTGGCATGGGGCCTGGCGCTGGTGCTGGGAGCGGCCAGCGGGGCCAGCGACCCCCTGCGCCCGCTCGCCCCGCTGACCGCCAGCAGTGGCAGCGGCTCCCCGGGCGGCCAGGAGGCCCGGGAGGTGACCACCGTGGAGGAGCTCGGCGAGCTGCGCCAGGCGCTCGACTCGGTGCCCGAGGACCAGGTCGCCTTCGTCCACTTCACCGCCGACTGGTGCATCTCCTGCAAGCAGCTGGAGCGCCAGGTCTATCCCGACCCGCGCGTCGCCGAGCCCCTGGCGTCCTTCGCCCGCATCGACGTCGATGTCACCGACACCGATGCCACCACCCGCGAGCTGCTCGACCGCTTCGAGCTGTTCGGCCCGCCCAGCCTGCTGTTCTTCCACGGCGGCGAGGAGATCCGCTCGGCTCGCATCCAGGGCGAGACCCGCGCCGGACCGCTGGCGGAGCACCTGGAGGGCGTGCTCGGCTGGCTCGAGGAGCGCAGCGCGACGGGCGCCTGAGGCGCCCTCCCCGATGCCGTTTCCGCCCCCTCGCCGGGGCGTGAACGGCGTTTTTGTCGACGCTGGACATACTCCAGGTTTTTCGGCAAACTCCGCCGACACCCCTTTTTCACGGCCTTTAGAGGCGGAAGAGTCGACATCTTGCCGCGATCTAATTGAAGTTGGCCATGGTTGACAGCGCCGGGCCAGCCGCCATCCACCGCATCCAACCGATCGGGACGAACGTCATGGATATCCGCAAGGTCAAGAAGCTGATCGAGCTGCTGGAAGAGTCGAACATCAGCGAGATCGAGATCCAGGAGGGCGAGGAGTCGGTGCGCATCAGCCGCCACCCCAACGGCGTGAACTGGCAGGCCCCCATGCCTCAGGGCTACGCCCCGGCGCCCCACCCGGCACCCGCCGCTCCGGCACCCGCCGAGAGCCCGGAACCGGCCGCCGAGGGCCCCAGCTTCCAGGGCCAGGCCATCAACTCGCCCATGGTGGGCACCTTCTACCGCTCCCCGGCGCCGGGCGCCAAGCCCTTCGTCGAGGTGGGCTCCAGCGTCAAGAAGGGCGAGACGGTGTGCATCGTCGAGGCCATGAAGATGATGAACCAGATCGAGGCCGATCGCGACGGCGTGATCGAGGCGTTCCTGGCCGAGGACGGCGAGCCGGTGGAGTTCGACCAGCCGCTGGTCGTCATCGCCTGAGCGACACCCCTTCCCTCATTCACCCGACACTGGCGGATCCATCATGCTGGACAAGGTACTCATCGCCAATCGCGGCGAGATCGCCCTGCGCATCCTGCGCGCCTGCAAGGAGCTGGGCATCAGGACGGTGGCGGTCCACTCCAAGGCCGACCGCGAGCTGATGCACGTGCGCCTGGCCGACGAGGCCGTGTGCATCGGCCCGGCCCCCTCGACCCAGTCCTACCTCAACATCCCGGCGCTGATCAGCGCCGCCGAGGTCACCGATACCAGCGGCATCCACCCCGGCTACGGTTTCCTCTCGGAGAACGCCAACTTCGCCGAGCAGGTGGAGCGCTCCGGCTTCACCTTCATCGGGCCCCGGGCCGAGACCATCCGCCTGATGGGCGACAAGGTCAGCGCCATCGAGGCGATGAAGAAGGCCGGCGTGCCCACCGTGCCGGGTTCCGACGGCCCGCTGCCCGAGGATGACGAGGCCGCGATCCTCGCCACCGCCCGTCGCATCGGCTACCCGGTGATCATCAAGGCGGCCTCCGGCGGCGGCGGGCGCGGCATGCGCGTGGTCCATACCGAGGCGCACCTGCTCTCCGCGGTGAACGTCACCCGTACCGAGGCACACTCCGCCTTCGGCGACGGCACCGTCTACATGGAGAAGTTCCTCGAGAAGCCGCGCCACGTCGAGGTGCAGGTACTGGCCGACGGCCAGGGCAACGCCATCCACCTCTATGACCGTGACTGCTCCCTGCAGCGTCGCCACCAGAAGGTGATCGAGGAGGCCCCCGCGCCGATGCTCGACCCGGAGGCCCGCGCCGAGGTGCTGGAGGCGTGCCGCGAGGCGTGCCTAACCATCGGCTACCGCGGCGCCGGCACCTTCGAGTTCCTCTACGAGGACGGCCAGTTCTTCTTCATCGAGATGAACACCCGGGTCCAGGTGGAGCACCCCGTCACCGAGATGGTCACCGGCGTGGACATCGTCAAGGAGCAGCTGCGCATCGCCTCTGACCTGCCACTTTCCATCCGCCAGGAGGATGTCCAGCTCTCCGGCCACGCCTTCGAGTGCCGCATCAACGCCGAGGACCCGCGCACCTTCATGCCCTCCCCCGGCAAGGTGACCCTCTACCATCCGCCGGGCGGGCTGGGCGTGCGCATGGATTCCCACGTCTACACCGGCTACACGGTGCCGCCCCACTACGACTCGCTGATCGGCAAGCTGATCACCTGGGGCGCCGACCGCGAGGTCGCCCTGACCCGCATGCGCGTGGCCCTGGACGAGCTGCTGGTGGAAGGCATCAAGACCAACGCCGACCTGCACAAGGACCTTGTGCGCGACGGCTACTTCCAGCAGGGTGGGGTCAATATCCACTATCTGGAGAAGAAGCTGGGGCTCTGACGCTTTGCAGTGACTTCCGCGGGGCGGCCTCGGCCGCCCCGCTTGCGTTGATTTCTCATCACCCACGGGAGCCTCCCATGCCCTGGCTGCAACTCAAGGCCCGCATCGCCCCGGAGCAGGCCGAGACCCTCGAGGAGCTGCTGCTCGCCGAGGGGGCCACCGCCATCACCCTCCAGGACGCCCACGACGACCCGGTGTTCGAGCCCGAGCGCGGCAGCACCCCGCTGTGGCACGAGACGTTGCTCACCGGCCTCTACGACGACCTCGAGGGGGTCGACGCCATGCTCGAGCGGGTCCGCCAGGCCTGGGCGGCGGAAATGCCAGAGGAGCCCTGCCCCGAGATCGAGGTGGAGCTGCTCGCCGACCGCGACTGGGAGCGCGAGTGGATGGAGGACTTCACGCCGCTGCAGATGGGCGAGCGGCTGTGGATCGTGCCGAGCTGGCATGCGCCCCCCGAGCCGGGTGCGGTCAACCTGCACCTCGACCCCGGACTCGCCTTCGGCACCGGCACCCACCCCACCACCGCGCTCTGCCTGGCGTGGCTCGACGGCCTGGCGGTGAGCGAGGCCCTGGACGGCCAGGCGGTGCTCGACGTGGGCACGGGCTCCGGGATACTCGCCATCGCCGCCTTGAAGCTCGGCGCGGCCCGCGCGGTGGGCACCGACATCGACCCCCAGGCGCTCACCGCGAGCCGCGACAACGCCGAGCGCAACGGCGTGGCCGAGGCGGCCTTGCGCCTCTGCTACCCGGAGCAGCTCGACGACGCCGAGGCCTTCCCGGTGGTGGTCGCCAACATCCTCGCCGGCCCCCTGGTGGAGCTGGCGCCGATGATCGCCGGCCATGTGGCCCCCGGCGGGCGCCTGGCGCTCTCCGGCATCCTCGAGGCCCAGGCCGAGGCGGTGCTCGACGCCTACCGGGAGCAGGGGCTGGTGATGGGCGAACCGGCACGCCGCGAGGGGTGGGTACGCCTCACCGGACGTCGCCCCGGCTGAGCCGGCCGCGGCTGCCCACTTCACCCCATCCCCTCGGGGGCGTATCATGTGCCCCCCTGTCCGCCAACGCCCCGAGCCATGTCCGAGACCCAGCCGCCACTACCGCGCATCGGCCGCCATGCCCTGCCCAACCGGGTGATCCTGGCGCCCATGGCCGGCGTCACCGACCGCCCCTTCCGGCAGCTCTGCCGCCGCCTGGGGGCCGGCCTGGTGGTGGGCGAGATGGTCACCGCCGACCCCAGCCTGTGGCACACCCGCAAGTCCCGGCTGCGCATGGACCATCGTGGCGAGCCGGGGCCGCGCAGCGTGCAGATCGCCGGCGGCGATGCCGCCATGCTGGCCGAGGCCGCCCGGCTCAACGCCGACCAGGGCGCCGAGATCATCGACATCAACATGGGCTGCCCGGCCAAGAAGGTGTGCAACAAGGCGGCAGGATCCGCCCTGCTGCGCAACGAGGCGCTGGTGGCCGAGATCCTCGAGGCGGTGGTCGCCGCGGTGGAGGTCCCGGTGACGCTCAAGATCCGCACCGGCTGGTGCGCCGAGAGCAACAACGGGGTGCGCGTGGCCCGTCTGGCCGAGCAGGCCGGCATCCAGGCCCTGGCGGTGCACGGCCGCCATCGCCAGCAGCGCTACACCGGCCACGCCGAGTACGACACCATCGCCGCCATCAAGGCCGCGGTGGGGATCCCGGTGTTCGCCAACGGCGATATCGACTCGCCGCGCAAGGCCGCCGCCGTCCTCGACTATACTGGGGCGGATGCGGTGATGGTCGGCCGCGGCGCCCAGGGCAACCCCTGGATCTTCCGCGAGATCGACCACTACCTGCGACACGGCGAGCCGCTGCCGCCGCCGAGCGACGACGAGCGCACCCGGGTACTGCGCGACCACCTGGAAGCACTCCACGCCTTCTATGGTGATCATATGGGCGTGCGGATCGCCCGCAAGCACGTCGGCTGGTACCTGGAAGGCGATGCCCGCCTCGACCAGGCGCAGCGCGTCGAGCTCAAGGGGCGCTTCAATCGCATCGAGTGTCGCCACGAACAGCAGCGTTTCATCGATGATCTCTTCGGTCATGCCCGCCCGTCGGCCCCTGCGTCGCACGAGCCGGGCGCGACCTCGAAAGGAACCCGAGCCGCATGACCAGCCAAGCCCTTCCCTCCGACCCAGAGCTTACGCCAGGCCACCCACTCGACGCCGCTGCGCCCGACCTCGCCGCGCCGGAGGGTGGCCAGCAGCCACTGCGCGAGGCGGTGGACCTCGCCATGCGCCGCTACTTCGCCCACCTCGACGGCGGCGACGTCACCGGCCTCTACGCCATGGTGATGGCCGAGGTCGAGGCCCCGCTGCTGGCCGCGGTGCTCGACCACACCCAGGGCAACCAGACCCGCGCCGCCGAGATACTCGGCCTCAACCGCGGCACGCTGCGCAAGAAGCTCAAGCAGTATGATCTGATCT
>JBKHEO010000064.1:0-12447 GCA_046540755.1 Halomonas sp.
ATGCGGAAGCCGGCGATCCAGGTGCCGGCGGCGGAGCCCAGGGTGGCGAGCAGGAACACCAGCAGGGTGCGCGACACCCGGTTGCGCCACCACCCCTTCAGGGCGGTGACGTCGTGGCGCAGGGTGGAGAAGTCGCGCACCTTGGGCTTGCGCAGGTAGAGCTCCACCCCGGCGGCCACGAAGCCGGCGCCGATGGTGGGGTTGAGCGAGGTGAGCGGGGCGGCGAAGAAGGTGGCGATCACCGTCACCGGGTGGGCCAGGGCAGCCAGGGTCGCCCCCGCGGAGAGCACGCCGTTGATCAGGAACCACTCGGCCACCAGCTGCCAGCCCAGGTCGGTGTTGCGCGAGAAGCCGATGGCGAAGCCGGTGAGCACCAGGACGGTGATCAGCCAGGGCAGCGCCTTCCAGAGCTTCGACGGCGGTGGGGTGGCCTCCAGCGCCTCGCGCTCCGCGTGCGGGGCCTCGGGAAGCGGCGCCGCGAAGTGCCCCGCCATGCCCTCCATGTGACCGGCACCGACCACCACCAGCACGTGGCGATAGCGCCCCGGCGGCGCCTCCTCCGCCAGGCGCAGCACCATGTAGCGGTCGCGCTCGCTGATCAGCGGCGTGTAGAGGCGCTCCGACTCGGCGGCGAACTCGCTGAAGGTGGACTCCAGCACGTCGCCCTCCTTGAGCCGCTCGATCTCCTCGGCTGAGACCTCCTGGCGCGACATCACGCTGCCCAGCAGCCCCGAGAACAGCGAGAGGCGCTGCCACCAGGGGACGTTGTGATAGATGCGCTTGAGGGTCGTCCCCACATCGCGGTCGATCAGCATCAGCGGCAGCCCCGCCTGCTTCGATTCCGCCAGGGCGGCGCGCATCTCGGCGCCGGGCTCGATGCCGGACTGCTCCGCCAGGCGCTGCTGGAAGGCGCCCAGCGCCAGGCTGGCCGCCACCATCCCCGCCTTGCCCTGGCGGAAGACCTGGAACAGGTCCTGCTCGCCCAGGGCGTCGGGGTTGGTCAGGCTCTGGTGGCGTGAATCGCACAGCTCGATGGCCACGGCATCGAACTCGCCGGAGCGGATCAGCCGGCGCACGTCCTCGGCGCTCTCGGCGGAGACATGGGCGGTGCCGAGCAGGGTGTAGCGGGTCTCGCCGACCTGCAGGACCCGCTGCGGGCCGCTGGTGGCGTCGTCCGGGCGGGTCGGGGCCTGGGTCTCGGTCATGGAGGCTCGCTTCGAGGGAGTGGGGCGTCGATTATCCACGAACGTCAGCGCTCGGCCAAACCCCGGAGAGGTGTCAGCGCCGCCAGAAGGCCGGGGTGAAGAGCACCAGCACGGTGAAGATCTCCAGGCGGCCGAGCAGCATGGCCAGCACCAGGATCCACTTGGCCATGGCCGGCAGGTCGCCGTAGTGGGCGGAGGCCTCACCCAGGGCGGGGCCCAGGTTGTTGAGCGCCGAGCCTACCGTGGACCAGGCGGTGACCTGGTCGACCCCGGTGGCCATCACCCCCACCAGCATCAGGAAGAACAGCATCACGTAGGCGGAGAAGAAGCCCCATACCGCCTGGGCGATGCCGTCCGGCACGCTCACCTTGCCGATCTTCACCGTGATCACCGCGCTGGGGTGGATCAGGCGCATCACCTCGCGCATGCCCTGCTTGAGGATCAGGATGATGCGGATCACCTTCATGCCGCCGCCGGTGGAGCCCGAGCAGCCGCCCACGAAGGCAGCCACGAACAGCAGGAAGGGCAGGGCGCCGGGCCACAGCGAGAAGTCAGCCACCGCGAAGCCGGCGGTGGTGGCCACCGAGACCACCTCGAACAGCGCATGGCGCAGCCCCAGCTGGGTGTCGTAGGTGCCGGTGAGCCACAGCGAGATGGCGGTGATGGTGGTCAGCCCGGCCAGGAACAGCAGCAGGAAGCGCGCCTCGGGGTCCTCGAAGTAGTGCAGCAGGCTGCGCTGGCGCCAGGCGGTGAAGTGCAGGCTGAAGCTCACCGCCGAGACCAGCAGGAAGAAGACGCAGATCATCTCGATGGCGGCGTTGTCGAAATGGCCGATGCTGGCGTCATAGGTGGAGAAGCCGCCGATCGCCACGGTGGAGAAGCTGTGCCCCACGGCGTCGAACCAGTCCATGCCGGCGGCCATGTAGGCGAGCATGCAGGCGAGGGTCAGCGAGGCGTAGATGTACCACAGCGCCTTGGCAGTCTCGGTGATGCGCGGGGTGAGCTTGGAATCCTTCAGCGGCCCGGGGATCTCGGTGCGGTAGAGGGCCATGCCGCCGACGCCCAGGGTCGGCAGGATGGCCACCGCCAGTACCACGATCCCCATGCCGCCCAGCCACTGCAGCTGCTGGCGGTAGTAGAGGATCGACTCGGGCAGGGTCTCGATGCCGGTGATCACCGTGGCGCCGGTGGTGGTCAGCCCCGAGAAGGACTCGAACACCGCATCGGTCATCGAGAGCGCCGCCTCGCCGCTGAGCATCAGCGGCAGCGAGCCGAACAGCGCCAGCACGCTCCAGAACAGGGCGGCGATCAAAAAGCCGTCGCGGGTGCGCAGCTCCTTGCGGGCGCGGCGGTTGGGCAGGTACATCAGCGCGCCGGTGGCCACGGTGATGGCGATGGCCACGGCGAAGGCGTCCCACTGGCCGTCGGCGAACAGCAGCGAGATCAGGATCGGCGGCATCATGGTCAGGCTGAAGAGCATCAGCAGCAGCCCCAGGATGCGCAGGATCATGCGCAGGCTCATCGATGACTCCCCGTCAGAAGAAGGTCAGCCCGACCTGGAAGAGCCGCTCCACGTCGCGGATGCGGCGCTTGTCGATCACGAACAGGACCACGTGATCGCCGGACTCCACCACCACATCGTCGTGGGCGATCAGCACCTCCTTGCCGCGCACGATGGCACCGATGGTGGTGCCCCGGGGTAGCTCGATCTCGCCGATGGCGCGGCCCACCACCCGGGAGGACTGGGTGTCGCCGTGGGCGATCGCCTCGATGGCCTCGGCGGCGCCGCGGCGCAGGGAGTGGACGTTGACGATGTCGCCGCGGCGCACATGGGTCAGCAGGCTGCCGATGGTGGCCTGCTGGGGCGAGATGGCGATGTCGATCTCGCCGCCCTGCACCAGGTCGACGTAGGCGGCGTTGTTGATCAGCGTCAGCACCTTCTTGGCCCCCATGCGCTTGGCCAGCATCGACGACATGATGTTGACCTCGTCGTCGTTGGTCAGGGCGCAGAAGATGTCGCACTCCTCGATGTTCTCCTCCTCCAGCAGCCGCTTGCTGGTGGCGCTGCCGTGCAGCACCACGGTGCGGTCGAGGCGCTCGGAGAGCACCGTGCAGCGCTCCAGGCTGCGCTCGATGATCTTCACCTGGTGGCTGTGCTCGAGGTGCTCGGCGAGGCGCTCGCCGATGTTGCCGCCGCCGGCGATCATCACCCGGCGGAAGTCGCGGTCGAGGCGCCGCAGCTCGCTCATCACCGCGCGGATGTCGCGCCGCGCGGCGATGAAGAACACCTCGTCGTCGGCCTCGATCACGGTGTCGCCGCGCGGGATGATGGGACGGTTGCGGCGGTAGATCGCCGCCACCCGGGTGTCGACGCTGGGCATGTGGCGGCGCAGGAAGGCCAGGTCCTGCCCCACCAGGGGACCGCCGTAGATCGCCTTCACCGCCACCAGCTGCACCAGGCCGCCGGCGAACTCCAGCACCTGCAGGGCGCCGGGGTGCTCGATCAGGCGGCGGATATGGTCGGTGACCACCTGCTCGGGGCTGATCAGCACGTCGATGGGCACCGCCTCGTGGGCGAACAGGCCGCGACGGGTGAGGTAGGCGGTGGCGCGTACCCGGGCGATCTTGGTGGGGGTGCGGAACAGGGTGTGGGCGACCTGGCAGGCGATCATGTTGACCTCGTCCTGGCTGGTCACCGCGATCAGCATGTCGGCGTCCTCGCAGCCCGCCTGGCGCAGCACCATGGGGTAGGAGCCGGGCCCCACCACGGTACGGATGTCGAGCTTGGTATGCAGCTCGCGCAGCTTGTCGCCGTTGGTGTCGACGACGGTGATGTCGTTCTCCTCGCGGGCCAGGTGTTCGGCCAGGGTGCCGCCGACCTGGCCGGCGCCGAGAATGATGATCTTCATCGCGTGGGAATTCCGCTGGGTCGAGGGGCGGCGTCGACTGATGCACCGCAGCACGTGACGGCTAGCCTAAACCAGCCGTCACGGGAAGGACAGGCGGGCGGGCCTCAGTCGAGGGTGAAGCCCACCTTGACGGTGACCTGCCAGTGGGCCACGCGGCCGTGCTCGATATGGCCGCGGGTGTCGACGACCTCGAGCCAGCGCATGCCGTGGAGGCTCTCCGAGGCCTTGGCGAGGGCGTTGTCGACGGCCGCCTCGATGCCCTGCTCCGAGGAGCCGGTGAGTTCGATGTGCTTGTAGACGTGGTTGCTCATGTTGCCTCCTGCGCGTGTCGTGGAGCGGTCATGCGGGCCTGCCGGTGCGCGCCGCGGCCGGCCCTAGTGCTTCCTGAGTCTGGCATAGAAGAAGCCGTCATGGCTGTCGTTCTCCGGCAAGAGCTGGCGCCCGGCGCCGGCGGGGCGGCCCCAGGCCACGTCCCGAGGGGTGGTCGCCTCGGCGTCCGGGGTGCGCGAGAGGAAGGCGGCGATCTGCTCATGGTTCTCCTCGGGAAGCACCGAGCAGGTGGCGTAGAGCAGGGTGCCGCCGGGGCGCAGCAGCGGCCAGAGGTTGTCGAGCAGGCGCGCCTGCAGCGCGGCCAGCGCCTTGATATCCGAGGGGCGGCGCAGGCGCTTGATGTCGGGATGACGGCGAATCACGCCGCTGCCCGAGCAGGGCGCGTCGAGCAGGATCGCCTCGAAGGGGGTGCCGTCCCACCAGTCGCGGGCGGTGGCGTCGCCGTGGGCCAGGCGGGCCTCCAGGCCCAGGCGCTCCAGGGCGCCCTCGACCCGGGCCAGGCGCTCGGCGTCGCTGTCCACCGCCTGCATGTCGACGTCGAACACCTCCAGCAGGTGGGCGGTCTTGCCGCCCGGGGCACAGCAGGCGTCGAGCACCCGCGCGCCGGGGCGCGGCGCCAGCGCCGGGCCGAGCAGCACCGTGGCGAGCTGGGCGGCCTCGTCCTGGACGCTGACGTGGCCCTCGGCGAAGCCCGGCAGATCGAAGACGTCGCAGGGCGCCTCCAGGGTGATGCCGTCCGGGGCGTGGGCGCAGAGGCGTGCCTCCAGGCCGGCGGCGACGAGGCGGTCGAGGTAGGCCTCGCGGTCGCCGTGGCGGCGGTTGACCCTGAGCGTCATGGGGCCGGGCACGTTGTTGGCCTCGGCCACGGCGCGCCAGTCGTCGGGCCAGGCCTGGCGCAGTGCCTTGAGCAGCCACGGCGGGTGCAGCAGGGCCACGGCGGGGTCGCGGTCGACCTCCGCCTGGAGGGCGCTGGACTCGCGCTGCAGGCGGCGCAGGCAGCCGTTGAGCACACGGGTGGCCCACTCCTTGCCCAGCAGGCGGGCGGCCCCGGCGGTCTCGCCCACCGCGGCGTGGGCGGGCACGCGCAGGTAGAGCAGCTGGTGGATGCCCAGCAGCAGCAGCGCCTGGACGTCGGCATCCCGCGCCTTGAAGGGCTTGACCAGCAGCTTCCCGGCCAGCGCCTCGAGGCGCGGCAGGGTGCGGCAGACCCCGAAGCAGAGCGCCTTGAACAGGGCGCGGTCGCGGGTCACTACCTGGTGGTCGTCGAGGCCGGTGAGCGAGCCCTTGCCGGTGATCACCGGCACCAGGGCGCGGGCGGCGGCGGCGCGCACCGCCAGCCCGCCGTCGTTCTCGATGCCCCGGGAGGCGGGGCGGCGGGACTTGTCGGGGGCGTCGCTCATGCCGGAGTCTCCTCGTCGTGGCGGCCCAGGCGAAGGCCGGGCGGGAAGCGGTCGGCGCGGGCGCGCAGCAGCTCGGCGACGGGCAGCGCCCTGCCGCCGGGCAGCTGGGCGCGGGTCACCCGCAGTACCTGCTCGCCCCCGGGGCCGCAGGCGATGCGCAGGCCCTTTTCGTCAGGGGCCAGCAGGGTGCCCGGCGCCGCGGGCGTCTCGCCCGCGGCGAGCGCACCCGGCTCGGCCAGCAGCAGGCGCAGGCGCTCGTCGCCCAGCGCGCACCAGGCTACCGGCCAGGGGTTGAAGGCGCGCACCCGGGCGGCCAGGCGCTCGGCGGGCTCGCGGAAGTCCAGCTCGGCCTCGGCCTTGGAGAGCTTGGCGGCATAGGTCACACCTTGCTCGGGCTGGGGCGTGGCGGCCAGGCCTCCTCCCGCGAGGGCATCCAGCGCCTCGACGATCGCCTCGCCGCCCAGCGCGGCCAGGGTGTCGTAGAGCTCGCCGCCGGTGGTGGCGGCGGTGATCGGGGTGCGGCGCATCAGCAGCATGTCGCCGGTGTCGAGCCCTTCGTCCATCTGCATGACGGTCACCCCGCTCTCGGCGTCGCCCGCCTCGATGGCGCGCTGGATGGGCGCGGCGCCGCGCCAGCGCGGCAGCAGCGAGGCGTGAACGTTGAGACAGCCCAGCCGTGGTGCCTCGAGCACCGCCTGGGGCAGCAGCAGGCCGTAGGCCACCACCACCATGACGTCGGCGCCCAGGGCGGCGAGCTCCGCCTGGGTCGCGGGGTCCTTGAGGCTCTCGGGCTGGTGGACCGGCAGGCCGTGCTCGAGGGCCAGCGCCTTGACCGGGCTCGACGTCAGCCGGCGGCCGCGGCCGGCGGGGCGGTCGGGCTGGGTGTAGACGGCGATCACGCGGTGGCGGCTGGCGAGCAGCGCCGCCAGGCTCTCGGCGGCGAAGTCGGGGGTGCCGGCGAAGATAACGTCGAGGGGTCGGGACATGGATCCGGGCCTTGCCAGTGGACGATGCTCCCATGATAACGGAGCTGGCCGGAAACGACGAAGGCCGACGCCAGGGCGTCGGCCTTCGGGGGAGGATGCCGCGGGTTCAAGCGCCCTGCATCAGCTTGTGGCGCTTCTGCATCTTCTTCAGCACGCGGTCGCGCTTGAGCGGCGAGAGGTAGTCGACGAACAGCACCCCCTCGAGGTGGTCGTGCTCGTGCTGGATGCAGTGGGCCAGCAGGCCGTCGGCCTCCAGCTCATAGGGCCGGCCGTCACGATCCAGCGCCGCGAGGCGGACGCGCAGGGCGCGGGGCACCTCGGCGTAGTATTCAGGGATCGACAGGCAGCCCTCCTGCATCGGCTCGCGCGCCTCGCCGAGGGGGGTGACCTCGGGATTGATCAGCACCAAGGGGCTTGTGCGGTCGTCGCTGACGTCCATGACGATCACCCGGCGGTGCACGTCGACCTGGGTCGCCGCCAGGCCGATGCCGCGGGCGTCATACATGGTCTCCAGCATGTCGTCGACCAGCCGGCGGACCTCGTCGTCGACGGCCTCCACCGGCGCCGCCCGGATGCGCAGGCGCTCGTCGGGATACTCGAGGATAGGTAATTTGGCCATGGCGTTGGTTTCACCGTTATGCTGTCATTTACAAAATGACACTATTCTAGGGTGATGCCCCGACGCGAGCGGCGTCGGACACACAACATATCGATAACCTGAGACCATACCATGCCGGGGGCGTTCCATGGCAGCGACCGGCGGTACGCGGGGGAGAGCAGGGATGAGGCAGAGACGAGACAGCGGCGCGCGGCGCGTCTGGCAGGGCGTGGCGGTGGCGCTGGGCATGGTCGTGGCCGCCGCGGTCCAGGCGCAGGGCCCCGATTGGGACGACGACCTGCGCCGTGATGCACCGGAGCGCTACACCGTGGTGCCCGGCGACACCCTGTGGGTCATCTCCGGGCGCTTCCTGCGTCACCCCTGGCAGTGGCCCGAGGTATGGCAGGTCAACCCGCAGATCCGTAACCCCCACCTGATCTACCCCGGGGACGTCATCTACCTCTACGACTGTGACGGGCGCCCCTGCCTGGGGCTGGAGCGCGGCCAGGGGCAGGCCAGGCTCTCCCCCGAGATGCGCACCATCCCCCACCGCGAGGCGATCGAGCCGATCGCGCTGGAGGATATCCGCCACTTCCTGCGCGAGCACCGCATCGTCGAGGATCCCGAGGCCCTCGAGGAGCTCGCCTACGTGGTGGGGGGCGACGATCGCCGCCTGATCAGCGGCGTGGGGGATCGCCTCTACGCCCGCGGCGAGGTTCCCGGCGGCCAACGCGTCGGCTTCTACCGGGTGGGCGAGCGCTTCCTCGATCCGCAGAGCGGTGAGCTGCTGGGCATGGAGCTGGAGAGCGTGGGCCAGGCCCGGCGCGAACGCCAGGAGGACGACATGGCGGTGCTCGAGGTGACGGCATCGCGCCAGGAGGTGCGTAACGGCGACATCGTGCTGCCGCTGGAAGATCGCAGCCTGGTGACCGAGTTCATTCCCCGTGCCCCCGAGCGCGAGGTAGAGGGCACCATCCTGGCGGTGCCCGGCGGGGTGCAGTTCATCGGCCGCCTGCAGGTGGTGGCGCTGGACCGCGGCCGCCGCGACGGCCTCGAGCCCGGCCATGTGCTGATGGTTGAGCAGCGCGGCGAACGGGTCAGCGATCCGCGCACCGGCGAAGCGCTGCGCCTGCCGGGGGAAAACGCCGGCCTGGTGATGGTGTTCCGGCCCTACGAGAAGATGAGCTACGGCCTGGTCATGGAGGCCAGCCGCACCCTGGCCGTGGGCGACCGTGTGCGCAACCCGCGCCGCACGGTCAGCGCCGCCCTGCGCTGAGGTCCCCATGCCGTCGGCGAGTCTCGGGCCCCGGGAGTGGCTGGTGCTGAGCGCGCTGCCCGGGCTCGGTGCCGGGCCCCTGGCGGAGCTGGCCGCCCGGGAGCCGGCCTGGCCCGACGGCTGGCTCGCGGCGCTGCCGCGCCAGGCCGCCACCGCGCTGAGGCTATGGCTCGATCACCCCGCCCGCAGTCCGCTCACCGCCAGCGTCGAGGCCCGCCTGGCCTGGGTCGCCGAGGCCGACGAGCGCCACCTGCTGCACCCGGGCCACCCCGCCTGGCCCGACCTGCTCTCCCAGATTCCCGACCCGCCGCCGCTGCTGTGGGCCTGGGGCGACCTCGCCGCCCTCGAGCCGCCGCGCCTGGCCATGGTCGGCTCTCGCCGCGCCACCCGCGAGGGGCTGACCAATGCCGCCGCCTTCGCCCGCGAGCTCGCCGGCCGCGGCTGGTGCGTGGTCAGCGGCATGGCGCTGGGCATCGACGGCGCCGCCCAGCAGGCGGCGCTGGACGCCGGCGGTGCCAGCGTGGCGGTGCTCGGCTGTGGCATCGACGTGGTCTACCCGCCCCGCCACCATCGCCTGCATCAGCGGCTGCGCGAGCCCGGGGGGCTGCTGCTTGCCGAGCATCCGCCCGGCACCCCGGCCCGAGGCGGCTTCTTCCCCCGCCGCAACCGCATCGTTACCGGCCTCTCCTGCGGCGTGCTGGTGGTGGAGGCGGCGGAGCAGAGTGGCTCGCTGGTCAGCGCCCGGCTGGCCGGCGAGCAGGGACGCGAGGTGTTCGCCCTCCCGGGCTCTCTCCACAATCCCCAGGCCCGCGGCTGCTTGCGGCTGATCCGCGAGGGGGCCGTGCTGGTGCGCGAGGTCGACGATATCCTCGCCGAGCTGACCCAGTGGGCCGGCGTCACCCTGGCCCCTACCGCTGCCCCGGCCGAGACGGTGTCCTCGAGCGACCCCCTGCTGCGCTGGCTCAGCGGCAGCCCCACCCCGGCCGACGTGCTGGTGGGGCTGACCGGGCTCGATATCGCCGACTGCCAGCGTCGCCTGCTGGCGCTGGAGCTCGAGGGCCAGGCGGCGCGCGTGGCCGGCGGCTGGGTGCGCCTCTCGGCGCCGTGATAGAATCCCCCGCTGTTTCGTCCCACCGCGCCAGGAGAATCGTCCCATGAGCCAGGCCAGCCAGATCGCGCATGCCGCCGCCGCCCTGCGTCGGGGCGGGGTCATCGCCTATCCCACCGAGGCGGTCTGGGGCCTGGGCTGCGACCCCGACGACGACTCGGCGCTGACCCGGCTGCTGCGCCTCAAGCGGCGCGATCCCGCCAAGGGGGTAATCCTGGTGGCGGGGCGCATCGAGCAGTTCGCCGCCTGGCTCGAGGGGCTGCCCCTCGAGCTGCACGCGCCCCTGGCGGCCAGCTGGCCGGGCCCCAACACCTGGCTGGTGCCCGACAACGGCCGCAGCCATGGCCTGGTGCGCGGCTGCCACGAGAAGGTGGCGCTGCGGGTCAGCGCCCATCCGCTGGTGGCCGCGCTCTGCGACGCCTTCGGCGGCCCGGTCGTCTCCACCTCGGCCAACATCGCCAGCGAGCCGCCTGCCATGAGCGCCGATGAGGTGCGTACCCTCTTCGGCGACGACCTGGACGCCATCGTCGACGGCGAGCTCGGCGGCCTCGATCGCCCCAGCACCATCCGCGACCTGGTCAGCGGCCGGGTGCTGCGCGACTGAACCGCCCCCCCCAGTGATGCCCCAGGAGAGTCCCTTGGCCGACCCCCGACTCGACCCCGTCAAGACCTACTTGCTCGACCTCCAGGAGCGGCTGTGCGACGCCCTGGCCGCCGAGGATGGCGGCGCCGGCTTCCGCGAGGACGTCTGGGAGCGCCCTGCGGGCGGCGGCGGGCGCTCCCGGGTAATCGAGAACGGACGGGTATTCGAGAAGGGCGGCGTCAACTTCTCCCATGTGTTCGGCGAGCGGCTGCCGCCCTCGGCGACCGCGGCGCGGCCCGAGCTTGCCGGGCGCAGCTTCCACGCCTTGGGGGCCTCCTGGGTGCTGCATCCGCAGAACCCCCACGTGCCCACCAGCCACGGCAACGTGCGCTTCTTCCTCGCCGAAAAGGCGGGGGAGACGCCCGTGTGGTGGTTCGGCGGCGGCTTCGACCTGACCCCCTTCTACCCGGTGCGCGAGGACGTGCTGCACTGGCACCGGGTGGCCCGCGACGCCTGCGCCCCCTTCGGCGACGACGTCTACCCGCGCTTCAAGGCGTGGTGCGACGACTACTTCCTCCTCAAGCACCGCGACGAGACCCGCGGGGTGGGCGGGCTCTTCTTCGACGACCTCAACGACGGGGGCTTCGAGCGCTGCTTCGCCTTCCAGCGCGCCGTGGGCGACGCCTTCCTGGCGGCCTACCTGCCGATCGTGCGTCGCCGCCGCGAGACGCCCTTCGGCGAGCGGGAGCGCGACTTCCAGCTCTACCGCCGTGGCCGCTACGTGGAGTTCAACCTGGTCTGGGACCGCGGCACCCTGTTCGGGCTGCAGAGCGGCGGGCGCACCGAATCGATCCTGATGTCGATGCCGCCGCTGGCGCGCTGGGAGTACGACTGGCACCCCGAGCCCGGCAGCCCCGAGGCGGTGCTTTACGCCCACTACCTGAGGCCCCGCGACTGGCTGGGGGAAGAGGAGCTCTTATGACCGATCGTTACTGCGTCTTCGGCCACCCGGTGGCCCATTCGAAGTCGCCGCTGATCCACGCCGCCTTCGCCGAGCAGACGGGCGAGGCGATCGAGTACACCGCCATCGAGGCACCGCTGGACGACTTCGCCGGGGCCTGGCGCGCCTTCGTGGCCGAGGGAGGGCGGGGCGCCAACGTCACCGTGCCCTTCAAGGAGGAGGCCTTCCGACTCTGCGACACCCTGAGCGCCCGTGCCCGCCGCGCCGGGGCGGTCAATACCCTGATCCTGGGGGGCAACGGCCTGACCTATGGCGACACCACCGATGGCATCGGCCTGGTGCGCGACCTCGAGCGCCACGGCGTGGTGCTGGCCGGGGCTCGTATCCTGGTGCTGGGTGCCGGCGGTGCGGTGCGCGGGGTGCTGGAGCCGCTGCTGGCGGCGGGGCCGGCGAGCCTGTTGGTGGCCAACCGTACCGCCGGGAAGGCCGAGCGGCTGGCCGCCGACTTTGCCGACCTGGGCGGGATCGAAGGCGGCGGCTTCGATGCCGTGGCCGGTCCCTTCGACCTGGTGATCAACGGTACCAGCGCCAGCCTCGCCGGTGACCTGCCGCCGCTGCCCGACGACCTCTTCGCCCCGGGGGCCACCGCCCACGACATGATGTACGGCGCCGAGCCCACGGTCTTCCTGCGCTGGGCCGCCGAACGCGGGGCGCGCGCCCTGGACGGGCTGGGCATGCTGGTGGAGCAGGCGGCGGAGTCCTTCTTCCAGTGGCGCGGCAGGCGCCCCGAGACGGCCCCGGTGCGGGAGCGACTCCGCCAGGCCCTGTGATCCTCAGCGCCGCTGGGTATAGAGCCCCACCATGCAGAATGCCAGCCCGACCAGCGACACCAGCATCCCGCCGTTGACCAGCCAGGGAGAGCGCTGCAGCCAGGAGACGAAGGGCTGGGGCGTGTCGCGGCACACCCCCTCCAGGTAGTCCCAGTGGCCGCCGTCGAGCGTGCACTCGCGCACGCTGGCGTACTCCCAGAAGTAGACCCCCATCAGCACCAGCATGGGGACGATGAGCAGCAGCAGTCCCAGTCTCAGCAT
>JBKHEO010000065.1:0-12138 GCA_046540755.1 Halomonas sp.
TGCTGCGGTGGATGCCAACGGCACTCGCCAACGAATTGATCAGCAGTTCCTTAGAGCTGCGGGCGCAGGCCGGAATGGCCGAAGGCCTGCTCGGCCAGCTCCTCACGCCCCCAGGCGTGGGCCAGCTGGCCGAGCCTGAACCAGTCCTGCTGCTTGCCGCTGCGCTCCGCCACCGCCTGCCAGGCGGCCAGGGCGCGCTTGCGATCCCGGGCCCGCTCCCAGGCCTGGGCCAGCAGGCGCCGGTGCGCCTCGTTCTGCTCGAGCTCGCCCGCCTCCAGCGCGGCCTCGAGATGCTCGGCGGCGCGCGCCGGGGTGCCGGCGGCCAGGTGCAGGTCGATCAGACGCCGCAGGTCGTTCGAGCCTTCCAGCACACCGCGCCGCCAGCCGGCCTCCCAGATTGCCGCCGCCCGGCCGGGATCACCCAGCTTCCGGGCCAGGGCCGCGGCCTGCCGCCAGCGCTCGGGGTCACGGCTTTCGGCGAGATCGTCGGCCAGCACCGCCAGGGCCTCGCCCTCGCGGCCGGCACGTCGCAGGACCACCGTGGCCAGGCCGCGCCGAGCCTCGTCCGGCTCGGGGGTGACGTCCAGGGCGCGCACCACCCAGTCGGCGGCGGCCTCCCATTCCTCTGCCTCGGCCAGGGCGCGGGCCAGGCGCCAGCGATCCTGCGGTTCGCCCTCGTGCCGCTCCAGCCAGTCGGCCAGCACCTCCGCCCCCCGCCGGGCCTGCCCGGCGGCCAGGCGCAGCCGCGCCTCCTCATGCTGCCAGCGGTCGCGCTGCGCCGCCTCGACGCCGCGTGTCTCACGGGCCCCGCGCAGGTGGTCGGCGGCGGCCGCCGGGTCCTCGGCGCTTACCGCGGCGCTCGCGGCGAGCCGCAGGTAGAGGGCCCGGGCCCAGCGGTCGGCGTCGTTGCCCCCCGCCAGGCGCTCGGCCTGGGCCAGGGCCCGCTCGCCCACCGCCTCGTCCTCGCCCGCCTCGAGCCGTGCCTGCAGCTCCTCCAGGTCGTCGATGAAGGCGGCCGACAGGGCCGGCGCCCCCCAGGCCAGCGGCGTGACGAGCAGCCAGCCAAGCGCGACCAGGGAAACAAGATGAACGCGTGACATGGGCACCCTCTCCTGCAGGCTATCTCAGCTGGAACTCCAGGCGCTGGCGCGCGCGGCGCAGCCCCTCCGCGGGCTCGAAGCGCCAGCGGGCCACCGCCTCGCGAGCGGCATCGTCGAAGACATTGCGCGGCCGCGCCGAGGTCACCTGGATACTCGAGGGGTCGACGCTGCCGTCGGAACGGATCACGAACTCCACCTCGACGTGTCCCTCGAGGCCGCGGCGCTGGGCCCGGGCGGGATACTCGGGGGGTACCCGCTCGGTGGGAGCAGCCTGCCCCACATCCACCGGCTCATCCCTCGTGGCGTCGCTGCCCGGTTCGCCGGCGGCCTCGGCGGGCTCCCCCTCAGCCGTCGACGACTCGGCTTCCGAGTCGGTCTGTGGCTCGGGCTCGGGTTCCGGTTCGGGCTCGGGCTCCGGTTCCGGTTCCGGTTCGGGTTCAGGCTCCGGTTCGGGTTCGGGCTCGGGTTCGGGCTCGGGCTCCGCCTCGGTAAGTTCGGGCAGCTCGCTGTCGAGCTCCGCCGTCTCGGGCGACTCGGCAGGCAGGTCCGGCTCGGGCAACGCCATGGGGCTATCGGCCAGGGGCGCGGGCTCGGGCGGGGGCGGCGCCGAGACGGGTTCGGGCGCCTCCGGCGGGGCGGCCTCGGCGGGAGGCTCGGCCGCCTCGGGTTCGGCCTCCGGTGTCTCGGCGCGGGTCATCGCCATGCTGACCTCCTGCACCTCGACCTCCTGCTCGGGTGGGGAGACCAGCAGCGCCAGCAGCCAGAAGAGGCCCAGCGCCATCAGGACGCCGGCCAGGACGGCAACCGGCACCCGCGTCATGGCGTGCCCCGGCTCGCGGCCACCGCCACCTGCTCGACGCCGGCCTCGCGGATGCGATCCATGACCTCGATCAGCAGGCCGGTGGTGGCCTCGCGATCGGCCTGGATCACCACCCCGCCGTCACCGCTGACCAGTGACGCCACCTCGTCGCCGACGCGGTGGGCATCCACCGCCTGGCCATCCACCCAGACGGCGCCCTCGGGCGTGATCGCCACCATCAGCTGGGCATCGGGGCGGGGGCTTGCGGCACTGGATTCGGGCCGCTCGATCTCTACCCCGCTCTCCTTGATGAAGCTGGTGGTGACGATGAAGAAGATCAGCATGATAAAGACCACGTCCAGCATCGGGGTCAGGTTGACCTCGCCGGCGTCGCCGGCCTCGGCGGCGAGGCTTCGGCGTCTACGCATGGGATTCCTCCACGGCGCGGGCCAGGCGGTCATGTAGCCGCTGATCCTCGCGCCGAATGATCTGTTCCAGTCGGCTGGTGAACATCAGCCCCACCACGGCCACCGCCATCCCCGCCAGGGTGGGCAGGGTGGCCCGAGCCACGCCGTCGGCCATGGCCCGGGCCTGGCCGGTATCGCTCAGCGCCAGGCTGTCGAACACCGCGATCATGCCGGTAACCGTGCCCAGCAGGCCCAGCAGCGGGCAGAGCGCCACCAGCAGCTTGAGCCAGGGGAGCGGCCGGCGCAGCCGACTGATCAGCTCCCGGGCCCACACCTCGCGCAGGGTCAGGGCGCTCCAGCTGTGGTGGTCGGGGCGCGAGGCCCAACGCCGGATCAGCGCGCGGCGCGCCCGGCGATAGGTGAGGCGGAAGAACAGCACCCGCTCCACGGCCAGGCTGAACAGCAGCGCCGCCACCGCGGCGATGCCCACCAGCACGACCCCGCCGGCATCGACCAGCCGCGCCAGGGTCTCAAGCCCGAGCGGCAGCATGGGGTGCCTTCTCCTGCGCGCCCGTCGCGGGGCGATGATGCTCCAGGCGTTCGGCGAGGACGGCGCTGGCCTGCCCCTCCACCACGCCGGCCAGGTGGCGGCTGCGACCGGCCAGGGCCGTGTGGGCGAACAGCAGTGGCACCGCGGTGACCAGCCCCAGCACGGTGGTGACCAGCGCCTGGCTGATGCCGCCGGCCATCAACTGGGGGTCGCCGGTCCCGAACACGGTGATCGCCTGGAAGGTGACGATCATGCCGGTGACGGTGCCCAGCAGGCCCAGCAGCGGTGCCACCGCGGCCAACAGCTTGACCAGCGGCTGGCCCCGCTCGAGCCGCGGCAGCTCGGCCAGCACCGCCTCGTCCAGGCGCGCCTCCAGGGCCTCGGGCATGGGGTCGTCGGCCAGCGCCCGGAAGCGCAGCAGCACCCGCCCCAGGGGGTTGTCCTCACGTAGCCGGGTGAGGTCGCGCAGCTGGCGGCGCATCACCACGCTGACCCGAACCAGGTAGGCGTACTGGGCCAGCGCCACCAGCAGGCCGATGGCCCCCAGGCCCACCACCACATAGCCCACGGCACCGCCCTGATGGAAACGCTCCGCCAGGTCGGGCCGCTGGGCCAGGGCCTCGATGACCTGCCCCTGGGTGGGATCGAGCGCCAGCCGCTCGCCCTCCCCGGCCTGGAAGGCGGGGAGCCGCTCGGCCACCTCCCCCGGGGTGCGTACCAGCGTGGAGAGCACGCCCTCCTCGGCACCCCGCTCCAGCAGCTCGCCTTCGCTGAAGGCCGCCAGGTCGCCCAGGCGCACCACCTCGCGGGAGGCCACCTCGCCGTCGCCGCCCGCCACGGGGGCCTCGAAGGCCTTGATACGGCCGGTCTCGGCGGTCAGCGCCATCAGCGCATCGCCCAGGGCCTCCAGGTGCTCGGGGCGCAGCACCTCGGCGTCGTCGAGGCGCGGCGGAAGCTCGGCACCGCCCACCGTGATCCAGCTCTCGGCCAGGTCGTCACGCAGCTCACCGCTGTGGCGCGCCAGGACGTCCAGCACCTCGGCCAGGTCGTCGCCCTGCTCGGCCTGGCGCTCGTCCAGGGCCTCCCGGCGCGACTGCTGCTCGGCCTGGCGCTCCTCCAGCGCCTCGTCACGCTCCTGCGCCTCGCCATGGGCCTCGCGGGCCTCATCGAGGGCCGCCTCCAGGGCGTCACGGTCCTCGATAAGCTCGGCCAGACGACCCGCATCTCGCGCCTCGGCGGCCTCGCGCTCGGCGCGCAGGCTGGTCAGGGGGTCATCCTGGGCCTGGGCGGGTACCGCCAGGCAGAGCAGACAAGCCACCCCCAGGCCGATCAGGCCGCGTCGTGTCGTGCCATGGCTCATGTGTCCTCCTCCCCATCGCGGATACCGTCCGTGGGCTCAAGCGGGTGGGAGACCGGCAGGGTCAGCAACTCCGGCGCCCGCTGCTCGCGGGCAATGCGCAGGCCGAGGCGCAGCTCCCCGCGCCCCGCCTCGTCGAGCGCCTCCCAGCGGCCGGCATCGGCCCGCCATACGCCGCCCTCGCGACCGTCGGGCGTCAGGTAGTAGAGGCCCACCCGGCCCAGGCGCAGGAACTCCACCTCACGGCGATCGTCGTCCTCGCCCAGGGTGCCGCGCCAGGCATCCAGCTCGCGGCCGTAGTCGAGCTCGGTGCGCCAGGCGCCGAGCAGACGATCCAGGCGATCCGCGGTGGAGGCGTCGGGGTCTTCCCCGCCGCCGGAGAACTCTTCGGCACGCGCCAGTCGCTCCTCCTTGAGGAACGGCAGGTCGCGCTCGACCCAGGCCTCGAGACGCGACGCCAGGGCCGTCTCGAGCTCGGGCAGCACCTCGCGGGTCTCGGACAGGGTGTCCAGGGCCTCCTCGCGCTCGTCCAGCCGCTCCTCCCGACGCTCCAGGCGCGGCGTCTCGGCCTCGGCACGCGCCGTGAGGCGGTGCGTCTCGCCCTCGAGGCGGCGCAGCTCCTCGAGCATCTCGCGACTCTCGTCGTCGGCGGCATCGATACGCGCCTGCAGCTCGGCCTGGGCGCGCTGGGCCTCGTCGGCCTCCTGCAGCAGCTCCTGGCCCATCAGCGGTGTGGCGGCCAGCCACAGGCCGCTCCCCACCGCGGTCAGGATGTGTCGGGTCCTCTTCACGTCGGGCTCCCAGGGTCCGTGTCGAATGGCGTGCGGATCATCGCAAAAGTGATAACAATTATCAATGGCAAACGAAGTCCGGCCACACGCTAAGGGCCCACCCTGCGACGGATGGGCCCTTGCCTCGGTCAGATCGAGAGAGTTAGAAGCGCCAGGTGAGATTGGCCATCACGGAGCGAGGCGCACCATGGAAGGATTGGTCCCACTTCAGGCTGGTCAGGTACTTCTCGTCGGTGGCGTTGTTGACATTCAGTGAGCCGGTCAGGCTGTCGCTGAAGTCATAGCTTGCCATCAGGTCCACCACACCATAGGCCTCCTGGCGCGTGGTGCCGTCGGCGAAGTCACGATCGCGCTCGATCTGATCCTGCCAGCGCAGGCGAGCGCCGACCTTGAGTGCCTCCAGCGCTGCCGGGCGATAGCTGGTGGAGGCCCTGACCAGATGGCGGGGGATATAGGTATTGGTCTCCTCACCCTCGGCATCCTCGATCTCCTGGTAGGTGTAGCCCAGGCTCGCCTGCCAGCCCGGCGCCAGCTCGCCGGCGAGCGTCGCCTCCACGCCCTCGCTGGTCACGCCCTCGCCCCCCTCGTAGAAGGTGTCGCCGTTGGGCAGGGTACCCCCGGGGAGCGCGAGGTTGTCCTGCTCGATACGGAAAAGTGCCAGGGAGCCGTCGGCACGGCCGCCGAAGAGATCCGACTTGATCCCCAGCTCCTGGCTGGCGCCATCGATGGGGTCGAGGTAGTCACCGTCGCGGTCGGTCTCGGTCTGGGGCTGGAAGATGGCCGTGTAGCTGGCGTAAAGCGAGGTGGCTTCGGTGAGGTCGTGGATCAGCCCCAGGTAAGGGGTCAATTCGCGGTCGACCTCGAAGTCGCGGGATTCCCCATACTCCTCACCCGTGCCGTCGGCCCAGCTCAGTCGCGCGCCGGCGATGGCCGACCAGCGGTCTGCCAGGTCCAGGCGTGCCGCGGAGTAGAGACTGCGCTCCTTGACGGTATCGTCGCCGGAGGAGAAATCGGGGGCACCGTAACTCGGCTCGGGATAGCCGCCGTCCCAGTCGTCCAAGGGCGGAAGCCCCTGGCTGGCCCCGGCATAGAGGGAGCTCTGCTGGTTGCGGCTCTGGCTCCAGTCGCTGCCCACCACCAGTTCATGGGTGCGTCCCAGCAGATCCACCTCGCCGCGGGCGTGCAGGTCGGCGACCCACTGCTCGAGGTGGCGGTCGTACTTGCTCAGGGTCAGCTGGTCGCTGCTGATCTCGCCGCTCTCGGCGTCGGGCACCCCGTAGATATAGAAGAGGCTGGTGTCGGAGAGCATATCCAGATGGGTCAGGCTGCCCTCCAGGGACCAGCGCTCGGCCAGGGACTGGGAGAGCTCCACGAAGCTACGCCGCGTCTCCACGTCCCAGTAGGACCATTCCGGCGCCGAGCTGGTCTCGGTGTCGTAGTCGGTGGGCTCGCCGGCCTCGTCGTAAAGTGGCAGGGCTCCCCACATGTTGCCGTCGGTGTTGTTCTGCTGCCAGGTGTGGCCCAGGGCCAGGGTGGCGGTGTCGGACAGGTCCGCCTCCAGGATGCCGTAGAGCAGGCCTCGCTCGCGGTGCAGGCGATCGAGGTGGGAGTCGGTGTCCAGCGCCGAGGCCACCAGGCGACCGCGCACCCTGCCCTGGTCGTCGAGCGGGCCGGCGACGTCCACGTCCAGTCGGCGGCGGTCCCAGGTGCCCAGTGAGCCGGAGACCTCGGCACGCGGCTCGGCGGTGGGGCGCTTGCGCACGAAGTTGACGGTCGCCGCCGGGTTTCCGGAGCCGGACATCAGGCCGTTGGCCCCGCGCAGCACCTCGACCCGGTCGTAGATGGCGGTATCCATGTCGCCATGCACGTTGTTGTAGGGCATTGGCACCCGGCGGCCGTCGACCTGGAAGTTGGAGACCTCGAAGCCCCGCGAGGAGTAGTAGGTGCGGTCGGTCTCCAGACGCTCCACGGTGACGCCGGGTGTGCTCTCCAGCACGTCGTTGGCGGAGTCCAGGGCGAAATCCTCGATCTGTGCCCGAGTCACCACCGAGACGGACTGCGGCGTCTCACGGGGGGTCAGGTCGAGACGCGTGGCGGAACGGGAGCGCGGGGCACGGTAAGTGTCGCTGTCCTCGGTGGTGTCGGTGAGCGCCGCGGCCTGGACGGTGACGGTCTCCAGGTCATCGGCCTGGTCGTCCGACTGGGCCAGCAGCGCCGGTGACATTGCCATCAGGCTGCCTGCGGCGGCCAGGCCTAGGGCTTGGCGCACCGCGCGACTCAAGGGGGAAGGGAAAAACGGCAGGAAAGAGCGTTGGGACATGGGAGCAAGCCTTGTCTGTATATGTCAATTTTATTGATAGTGTTTCTTGTTTAGATTCAAATATACACAATCCCTACCCCCACGGGCAACATGACCCTCGCTTGATCCGCTCGCGGCCACGCCATCAAGGCTTGTGCCGCTATCGACGCGAGCGGCGTCGTAAGGCGCACCTTCCCTCCCCGCCGTCGACTGTTTGAAGCGCATCGCCCACCGGCTCTCTCCGGTCGAGTAACGCCGCCTGCCTGCTTCCCTCGCCCCCGCCACCCAAAAATGTCCGCCGCCGAGTTCAGAAAATCCCGACGGCTGCGTCTCCTCCCGGGCCGACACCATGAATTAAAAGAGTTCGCATTATCAATAAAGACGACTCCCCGAGACGACTAACGGACAAGGTGACATCATGACCTCAGAGGTTCAGGCAAGGCACGCTGTGCCCGGGTATCGCCCCACCCCCCTGGCAGAGGACCATCTGTTCAACGCCCGCCACGCCGAGGCCTACTGGCAGCAGGCGACCCGCTGCCTCGATCTGGTACGGCGCAGGGTAGCGTCCGTGGACAGGCCGTTCAGCGGCGCCGGGCCCGAGGAGCTCAAGCGGCTCTTCAAGACCATCGATCTGGATGCTCCTCTCGGCGAGCTGGATCCCGCCCTGAAGGAACTGGAGCGGCTCTACCTGAAGGATGCCGTCTACTTCCACCATCCCCGCTACGTGGCGCACCTCAACTGTCCCATCGTGCTGCCCGGCATCCTCGCCGAGGCGATTCTCTCGCCGATCAACTCCTCGCTGGATACCTTCGACCAGAGCGCCGGCGGCACCTTCATCGAGCAGTCGCTGATCGACTGGACGGCGAACCGCATCGGCCTGGGCGAGGATGCCGACGGCGTCTTCACCAGCGACGGCACCCAATCGAACCTGATGGCACTGATGATCGCCCGGGATCATCACGGCGCCTCCCTGGCGGGTCACGGCGGCAACAAGCACGAAGGCCTGCCCGCGGACTACCGCCGGCTGCGCATCCTCGGCTCCGAGGTCAGCCACTTCAGCCTGCAGAAGTCGGCGGCGATCCTCGGGCTCGGCTACCAGGCTGTGATGCCGGTGGCCTGCGACGAGGCATACCGCATGGAGCCCGAGGCCCTCAAGGCACGCCTGGAGGAGTGCCTGGCGATGGACCTGATTCCCATCGCAGTGGTGGCCACCGCCGGCAACACCGACTTCGGCAGCATCGACCCGCTCGAGGAGATTGCCGCACTGTGCCGCGAGCACGGCATCTGGCTGCACGTCGACGCCGCTTACGGCGGGGGGCTGCTCTGCTCGCGGCGCTATCGCCACCGCCTGGCCGGCATCGAGCATGCCGACTCGGTCACCGTCGACTACCACAAGACCTTCTTCCAGCCGGTGAGCTGCAGCGCCTTCCTGGTGCGCCGGTGCTGCCACCTGCGCCACGTGACCCACCACGCCGACTACCTGAACCCGCCATGCCAGGCCGAGGCCGGCACCCCGGACCAGGTCAACAAGAGCCTGCAGACCACCAAGCGCTTCGACGCCCTCAAGCTGTGGCTGACCCTGCGCATCATGGGTGCCGATGCCCTGGGCGATATGTTCGAGCGGGTCATCGACCTGGCCGGCGAGGCCCACGCCGAGCTGGCCCACCACCCGGAGTTCGAGGTGTTGCTCGACCCGCCCTTAAGCACCCTGGTGTTCCGCTACCGCCCGGCGGGCCTCACCGACGCCGAGCTCGATGACCTCAACGCCTACGTGCGCACGGCGCTCTCCCGCCACGGCGAGGCGGTGATCGCCGCCACCCGGGTCGACGGGAAGCGCTATCTCAAGTTCACCCTGCTCAACCCCGACACCCGGCTCGAGGATCTCACTGCCATCGTCGAGCGCATCGTCCACCACGGCCGCCACTGGTGCGAGGCCCAGGCTCCGGCCTGCGCCGCTTCCTGATTCCAGCGAGAACCGACCTTGCAACAGAGAGTGCACGACTTTATCGCCATCGGCCTCGGCCCCTTCAACCTGGGCCTGGCCTGCCTGACCGATCCCATCGAGGCGCTCGACGGCCTCTTCCTGGAGCACAAGGCCGAACTGCAGCGCCAATCGGCCATCACCCTGATCGGCAGCGGCCAGAGCGCCGCCGAGATCTACCACGACCTGCTCGCCGACATCGACCGCTTCGGCTACTGGCTGGACTGGATCACCCGCTCGCCACGTTTCTTCCCGCTGGAGTACGGCAAGCTGATCCTGGAGATGACCTCGCCGGACTACATCGACTACTTCCACGCCCTGCCCGAGGCCACCCGCAACACCCTTATGCAACACCAGAAGAGCCTCTACAAGGGCATCAACCTGGAGCTGATCGACGCCATCTACGAGCAGCGCTACGCCAAGGAGCTCACCGGCGAGGTGCGCTCGGAGCTGCTCACCAACACCTGCCTCGAGACCTGCCGCCATGACGCCGAGCGCGGCGAGTACGAGCTGACCCTGTGGCAAAGCGAGCAGCGCCGTCACTTCCGCCACCGCACCCCGGCACTGATCATGGCCACCAGCTACCGCTACCACATGCCGGACTTCCTGGCGCCCATCACCTCGCGGATCGCCTTCGACGATGCCGGCCGCTACGCGGTGAGCCGCTTCTACGACATCGACGGCGGGCGCGGCGAGATCCTCGTGCAGAACGCCGAGCTGCACACCCACAGCCTGGTGGCGCCGGACCTGGGCATGGGGCTCTACCGCAACGCCTGCATCATCCGCGCCATGACCGGCAAGGAGGTCTACCCCATCGAGGAACGCATCGCCTACCAGCGCTTGGCGCCTACAAAAAGATGCTGGCTTGCCTATGGCAGGAGAGCTCGGTGCGCTACCAGCAGGAGCATCCCGAGTTCGCCGCGAAGTTCGCTCGCCACGACCTCTTCGCTCCGGAGTTCACCCGCTCCTGCCTGAACCGGCTGCAGCTCAACGATCACCAGCAGATGATCGACCTGGCCGACCCGGCGAAGAACCTCCAGTTCGCCGGCACCCTGGTCAATCCCATCGCCGCCTTCCGGCCGCAGACGGCAACCGCCGGCGAGCCCTGGGAGGCCCTGGCCTAGCCGGCTGCGCCTGGGGCACGGAGTCCGGGCGATCAAATTTGATAATGAATCTCATTATTATAATAATGGCGCGCTCCGTATCCCCTGACGGAGCCTGCCATGAAGGACCCTACCGATCTCGATGCCCTCTTCCGACGCCATGCCGGCGACCTCGCCGGCTATCTCCGGCGCCAACTGCGATGCCCCGAGCTGGCCGAGGACCTCTGCCAGGACGTCTTCCTGCGCGTCGGTCAGCACCCTCAAGCCGAGGCGCTGGAGCAGCCACGCGCCTACCTGTTTCGTATCGCCCGTAACCTGTTGATCGACCATCATAGGCGCTGTCGAACCCGCCCCGCCGGCCGGCCCCTGGATGATGCCGATCTGTGCCTGGTTTGCCCCAGGGCCTGCCCGGAACGCGATGCGGATCGTGCCCTTTGCCATAAAGCCCTTCAGGCCGCCCTGGAGAGCCTGCCGCCACGCCAGCGCCAGGCCCTAGTCTGGCATCGCCTCGAGGGCCTCACCCAGGCCGAGATCGGCCGCCGCCTGGGGGTCTCGGAGCGCATGGCCGGGCGCTATATCGCCCAGGCCATCACGCAATGTCGAGAGCTGCTGGACATGCCAGCCGCCTGACCAGATTTTTTGTTAACGATTCCCATTTTATCTATCATCCCTCGACGACGTCCCCGGTGGAGGCACCATGTCCCGAACGCTGTCGGTGCTCTATCTCGGCCCCCTTGAAGGCCTGGCGCCCCCGCGCGTCTCGCCGGCGTGCGGGGCCGACGCCCTGCCCGCCCGCGAGTTGCTCGACCCGGCCTACCTGGACGCACTGCTCGACCGCTTCGGCGCCCGTTACGGAGATGGCGATCGCCGGGCGGTGGCGTCGCTATGGTCCAAGTGGCACTTCAGCAGCCTCTGCAGCCATGGCCTGGCGGCCAACCTGCTGCTGGAGCGCGACCTGCCGCTGGGGCTGGACGAGCTGCACCTCCAGCAATCCGCGGAGGGGCAGACCAACGGCCTGGTGCTGCGCCATGCCGGCAAGCCCTTGGGCGAGCTCGACCCCTGCTCCCGTTTCGCCACTCTGCTCGACGGGCACCTGGCGCCGCTGATCGAAGCCCTGACCGCCGCCTCCGACGCCTCGCCCAAGGTGTTCTGGAGCAACGCCGGCAACTACTTCGAGTACTTCGCCGGTGCCCTGGCTGACCATCCCATGGCCTCGCCCGGGGTGGCCGAACCCGCCCAGGCACTGATGGAACGCCGTACCCTGCCCGACGGCCGCCGCAATCCCCTGTACCGGCCGGTGCGCTACATCGAGCCCGTCGCACCGGATAAGCCCCGTCGCGTGCGGCGGCTGTGCTGCATCCGCTACCTGATCGGGGAGCTCGGCTACTGTGCCAACTGCCCGCTGGAATGTCGGCGCGCCACACGTACCGCCAGGGAGGCCGAATGAGACACCCGACCAGCGACACTCGAAGCCATACGCCCGGGGATCTGCTGGCCTTCCGAGTGGCTTGACACCCTCACCGTGACCGGCCAGGCCGCCACCAACACCGAGATGCCCTTCAACGAGACGCCCCAGTCAGTATCGGCCGTCGAGAACGAGGAGTGGGAGGCTCGTGGCGCCGACACCGTCCAGCGTGCCGCCGATACCCAGTTCGGCCCCGCGGAAGAGGAGCACTATGGATCGCCCCCTAGTCACCTACGACTTCTGATCCGACCGACACACCTGAACAGCACCCCCGGCGGCCCAGGGC
>JBKHEO010000066.1:0-12097 GCA_046540755.1 Halomonas sp.
ACGACGACGCCGACTGAGGCCCCGAATGGACCGTTCCAAGCAGCTGATCGGCGTGATCGATGTCCCGGGCCCGGCGCGGGACGCCCTGGCCCAGACCATCGCCCGGGACGGCCTGGCGGTGGTGGCGGTGGGCCACGTCGGCGAGCTGCCCGACGGGGTTGACCTGGCGGTGGCCCATGTGCGGGCGGTGCCGGCCGAGGGCTGGCCGGCGCTGTGCGAGCGCCTGCCCACCCTGGTGGTCAGCGACACCCGCGACTCCCCGGGCCTGCTCTCGGCGGTGGATGCCGGGCTGGTCGACTACGTCGTCGACCCCTGCCGCCACGGCCAGCTGCTGCGCCGCATGATCCGCAAGGTGATCCGGCTGCGCGCCCTGGAGGAGGCGCGGCGACGGGACCGGGCGCGCCTGGAGGAGCTCAACGAGACCCTGGAGACCCACCTGGCGATGCTGCGCCTGGACCAGCAGGCCGGCGGCCAGATCCAGCGCAAGATGCTGCCGCCGCGTCCCCAGACCCTAGGCGGGATCCAGTGCGACTACTGGTTCGCCCCCTGTCTCTACCTCTCCGGGGACTTCCTCGACTTCCAGCTGCTGGACGAGCACCACCTGCTGTTCTACTTCGCCGATGTCTCCGGCCACGGCGCCTCCTCGGCCTTCGTCACGGTGCTGCTCAAGTACCTGACCAACCGCTGGCAGAGCAAATGGGATGGCGAGCGGCCCGAGACGCTGCCGGCGCGCTGGCTCGAGCGCCTCAACCGCGAGCTGCTCGACACCGGCATCGGCAAGCACGCCACCCTGTTCGTGGGGATCATTGACCTCGAGCGTCGCTATCTGCACTATTCGCTGGGCGCACAGCTCCCCATGCCGCTGCTGGTGTCAGGCGGCAGGCTGACCACCCTGGCCGGCGAAGGCATGCCGGTGGGCTTGTTTCCGGGCGCCGACTACCCCACGCTGGGCTGTCCGCTGCCCGAGAACTTCCGTCTATGGCTGTGTTCCGATGGAGTACTGGAGTGCCTGCCGGGCGACACGCTCGACGCGCGGCTCAGGGAACTTGAGCGGCAGGTCGCAGCCAGCACGACGCTGGCGGACCTGAGGGCCAACCTGGCCCTTGACCTCACGCCGGGCGAGGATACCCTCCCCGACGACCTGACCATCATGATGTTGAGCGGATTTGGCCATGCAGATTCATGAAGGACGCATCAAGGCGGCGTTCGACGCCGGCGTCTTCGTCCTCAAGCTGTGCGGTGACGTGCGCCTCACCCTCTGCGCCACCCTGGATCGCCAGGCGCAGCAGCTGGCGCAGACGCCTGGCCTCGAGACCCTGATCATCGACCTGCGCAATGCCAGCAACGTGGATTCCACGGCCCTGGGCTTCCTGGCCAAGGTGGCCATGGCGGTGCAGGGGCGCCTGGCCGAACGTCCCACCATCGTCGCCGACAGTCCCGACATCCAGCGCATGCTCGACGTCATGGGCTTCTCGCGCTACTTCACGATGGTGGAGTCGCCGATCACCGAGGTGCGCAAGCTCTACGAGCTGCCCGAGATCCCCTGCGACGTCGAGGAGACCCGGCGGCGCATCCTCGAGGCGCACCGCATCCTGATGCGCATGAACGAGCACAACCGCGAGGAGTTCCAGCCGCTCGTCGAGATGCTCGAGGCCCAGGAGGCCGCCTCCCACCACTGAGCCCTGCGAACCGACACGGCGTCGGGCGCCGCCTCATCCAGGCCGGCGCCCGACGCCGTCTTCGTCATGCCCGACGGGCAGACCGCATCAGCCCCGGCGCAGCTCGCCCAGCAGGGTCTCCAGCTTGCGCTGGTCCTCCATGAACTTGCGGATTCCCTCGGCCAGCTTCTCGGTGGCCATGGCGTCCTCGTTGAGGGCCCAGCGGAATTCCGCCTCGTCCAGCGGTTCCGGAGCATGGGTCTCGGCATCCTGGGGCGTAAGGCGCCGCTCGAGGGTGCCGTGGCGCCCGGCGAGCTCCTCGAGCAGCGCCGGCGAGATGGTCAGGCGGTCGCAGCCGGCCAGGGCGAGGATCTCCCCGCTGTTGCGGAAGCTGGCCCCCATCACGATGGTCTGGTAGCCATGCCCCTTGTAGTGGTCGAAGATGCGCTTCACCGACTGCACCCCGGGGTCACGGTCGCCCTCGAAGTCGGCATCGGGCTGGCGCGCACGGTGCCAGTCGAGGATGCGTCCCACGAAGGGCGAGACCAGGGTCACCCCGGCGTCGGCGCAGGCCTGGGCCTGGGTAAAGCTGAACAGCAGGGTGAGGTTGGTGTGGATGCCCTCGCGCTCCAGGTGACGCGCGGCGCGGATGCCCTCCCAGGTGGCGGCGACCTTGATCAGGATGCGTTCGGGGCCGACGCCGTGGCGGGCGTAGCGCTCGATCAGCGAGCGGGCGCGGGCCAGGGTTGCCTCGCTGTCGAAGGAGAGCCTGGCGCTCACCTCGGTGGAGACATAGCCCGGGACCAGGGCGCTGATCTCGCTGCCGATCTCCACCGCCACGGCGTCCAGGGCATCGTCGAGATCGGTGGCCTGGCGGGCGATCTCGGCCAGGCGGGCGCGGCGTCCCTCCTGCCGGGCCGCCTGCAGGATCAGCGAGGGGTTGGTGGTGGCATCGGTGGGCTGGAAGCGGCGGATGGCCTCGATGTCGCCGGTGTCGGCGACCACCTTGGTCATCGCCTTGAGTTGGGAAAGCAGGTCGTCGGCCATGGGGGCTCCTCCGTGAATCGTCCCTCCACTCTAGCAAGCCGCCCCGGGGGCGAACAGGCCGGCAGGCGGCAGGAGAATCGGTTATCATTAGCGGACTATTGAACTCTGCCCGCCACCTCGAGGAGTCGCCTTGACGCTCACCGCCCGCCGCCTGGCGCTGCTGGTTGCGGCCAACACCGCGCTCGCCCCCTTCGCCATCGATGCCTACCTGCCCGCCATGTCCGCCCTGGCGGAGGACGTGGGCGCCAGCATCCACCACACCGAGCTGTCGCTCTCCACCTTCCTGGCCGGCTTCGCCCTGGGCCAGCTGGTGTTCGGGCCGGTCTCCGACCGGGTCGGGCGCAAGCCGGTGCTGCTCGGCGGCCTGGTAGTCTTCCTGCTCGCCAGCCTGGTGATCACCACCGTGGGCTCGCTGCCGGAGCTGCTGGCGTGGCGCTTCGTCCAGGCCCTGGGGGGCGGGGCCACGGTGGTCAACTCGGCGGCCATCGTGCGCGACTGCTTCCACGGGCGGGAGGCGGCCAAGGTAATGTCGACCATGGCGATCATCATGCTGATGGCGCCGCTGGTGGCGCCGGTGGTGGGCAGCGGGCTGCTCTACCTGGCGGACTGGTGGCTGATCTTCGTGTTCCTGGCGGTCTATGCCGGCTTCCTGATGTGGCTGCTCGGCACGCGACTCCCCGAGACCCGCGCCCCCGGGCGCTTCGCCAGCACCCCGCGCCAGGTGCTGGGCAACTACGCCTCGGTGCTGGGCGACCGCCGCGCCATGGGCTTCATCGCCGCCGCCTCGATGTCCTTCGCCGGCCTGTTCGCCTTCGTCACCGCCTCGCCCTTCCTCTATCTCGAGCACTTTGCCCTGACGCCCTCGCTCTACCCCCTGGTGTTCGGCGTCAACGTGCTGGCCATGGTGGCCTCCAACCGGCTGAATATCCGGTTGCTGAGGGGGCGCACGCCCCTGCAGAACCTTCGCCTCGGGCTCGGCATCCAGCTCTCGGCGGCGCTGGGGCTGGCCCTGGTGGTGGCCGGTGGCCTGGAGTCGCTTGCCACCATGGTGCCGCTGATCATGCTGTTCGCCGGCACCATCGGCCTGGTGGCGCCCAACGCCATCACCTCGCTGCTGGATCGCTTCCCGCACATGAGCGCCACGGCCGCCGCCCTGCAGGGCAGCCTGCAGTTCTCCTGTGGTGCCCTGGCGGGGGTGCTGGTGGGGGCCTTCGAGGTCGACAGCGCCTGGCCCATGGTAGGGACCATGCTCGGCGCCTCGCTGCTGGCCAACCTCGGCCTCCGCCGCCTGGTGGGCCGGCAGAACCCGCCGGCCCTGGGCTGAGCCGGCGCTGCTCGGCGCCCACCGTCGCGACCGCCGGCGGCTGGCCGCGTCACTTTCTCTCTACACTCGGGGCGTCGCGTTTCCTGCTATTCTCTTCCCACGATGTCACGCTGCTGTCATCTCTCTTAGGCAAGTTGGTCACCGTAGCGGGTGAGTCCTGCTCCCGGCCGAAGGGACGACGCTGTCATGAAGCTGTCATCTCGCTGGGGCAAGGTGTCGCCCGTGAAGGTTGCATACCGTCCCCAAAAGGAGATCGCTCCATGAATCGTATCCTCAAGACTACCGCTATCGCTGCCGCCGTCATGGGCGTCACCGGCGTGGCTCACGCCCGCGACCAGATCAACATCGTGGGTTCCAGCACCGTCTACCCGTTCGCTAGCTTCGTCACCGAGGAGTTCGGCGCCGTCAGCGACTATCCGACCCCGGTCATCGAGTCCACCGGCTCCGGCGGCGGCATTCGCCTGTTCTGCAACGGCGTGGGCGACGGTACCCCGGACATCTCCAACGCCTCGCGTCGCATGAAGCCCTCGGAATTCGAGCGCTGTGAAGAGAACGACGTGACCGACGTCACCGAGGTCAAGATCGGCTCCGACGGCATCGTCTTCGCCCAGTCCAGCGAGAACGACGCGATCGAGCTCACCCTCGAGCAGCTGTTCCTGGCCGTGGCCGCCGAGGTGCCCCAGGACGGCGAGCTGGTCGAGAACCCCTACGAGAAGTGGAGCGACATCGACTCCTCCCTGCCGGATCGCGAGATCTCCATCTACGGCCCGCCCAGCACCTCCGGCACCCGCGACGCCTTCGAGGAGCTGGCCATGGAAGTGCCCTCCGAGGAAATCGAGGAGTACGGCGGCGAGGGCTACACCTCGATCCGTGACGACGGCGCCTACATCGACGCCGGCGAGAACGACAACCTGATCGTCCAGCGCCTCTCCGAGGACACCGACGCCTTCGGCATCTTCGGCTACTCCTTCCTGGCCGAGAACGAAGACACCCTGATCGGCACCGCCATCGACGGCGTCGAGCCCGAGGTCGAGGCGATCAGCGCCGGCGACTACCCGATCGCCCGCTCGCTGTGGTTCTACGTCAAGAACCAGCATGCCGAGGACGTGCCGCCGCTGTACGACTACGTCGAGATGTTCGTCTCCGAGGAGATGATCGGTGACGGTGGCTACCTGATGGATATCGGCCTGATCCCGCTGCCCGAGGCCGAGCGCGAGGAGACCCGCGAGAAGGTCGCCGACCGCGCCAAGCTTGAACTGTCCGACCTGGAGTAAGCGTCTCGTCGGATAGCCTTGCCTGATACGGCCGGCAACCCATGGTTGCCGGCCGTCGCCCGTTCGGTCAGCATTGCTGCCGTCGTTCCATTCCGAGAGAGTCCTATGCAGACCAATCAACTCCTGGCACTGTTCGGCGGCGTGCTGCTGCTGCTGGGTCTGATAGCCTTCTTCCTGGGTCGCGCCAAGGCGACTCGTACTCGTGCCAGCGGCACCGCCATGTATGCCCAACCCGACCAGTACGCCTGGTTCGCGGCGCTGGCCACCGCCGGTCCGGCGGTGGTCGTCGGGATCGTCGGTGCTTTCTTGATGCTGTTGCTGGGCGCCGAGATCCCTACCCTCTACCTGCTGGCCGGCAGCCTGGTGGTGGCCGCCATCGGCCTGCTGGTGGGCATGAGCCGCGTGCAACCCGACTTCCATGCCCGCAAGGCGATCGAGCGGGTGATCCGTTGGACCCTGGTGGGTGCGGCCCTGATCTCGATCTTCACCACCTTCGGCATCCTCTTCTCCATCATTTTCGAGGCGCTGCGCTTCTTCCAGATGCACAGCTTCTGGGAGTTCGTCACCGGTACCGTGTGGAACCCGGGCGACAGCTTCCTGGCCGCTGCCGGCCGTGGCGACGAGAGCAGCGGCGGGGCGAGCTTCGGCTCGATACCGCTGTTCGCCGGCACCTTCATGATCACCGCCATCGCCATGCTGGTGGCGATTCCCATCGGGTTGCTCGCGGCCATCTACATGGCCGAGTTCGCCCCGACCCGGGTGCGCACCCTGGCCAAGCCGACCCTGGAGGTGCTGGCCGGCATTCCCACGGTGGTCTACGGCTTCTTCGCCGCCATCACGGTAGCGCCGATCATCGTGCGCATAGCGGAATTCGTGGGCCTCGAGGCCTCCTTCAACAACGCCGTGGCGCCGGGGGTGGTGATGGGCATCATGATCATCCCCTTCATCTCCTCGCTCTCCGACGACGTGATCAGCTCGGTGCCGGACAGCATGCGCCAGGGCTCCCTGGCGCTGGGCTTGACCAAGGGCGAGACCATCCGCGACGTGGTGCTGCCCGCGGCCATGCCGGGCATCATCTCGGCCTCGCTGCTGGCGGTCTCCCGGGCGCTGGGCGAGACCATGATCGTGGTGATGGCCGCCGGGATGCGCCCCAATCTCACCGCCAATCCGCTGGAAGACATGACCACGGTGACGGTGCGCATCGTGGCTGCGCTGACCGGCGACCTGGAGTTCGAGAGCGCCGAGACCCTCTCCGCCTTCGCCCTGGGCCTGGTGCTGTTCGCGGTGACGCTGAGCCTGAACCTGGTGTCGGTGATGATGATCCGCCGCTTCCGCGAGAAGTACCGCGTCAACAACCTGTAACGCCGAGGAAACCGTTCCGATGAGTCAATCCTTCGACGACATCAGCGCTCAGTTGCGCAAGCGCCATCGCCGGTCGGCGCGGCTGAAGTGGATCTCCATGGGCGCCCTGGGCTTGGCCGGCCTGTTCCTGGTGCTGTTCTTCGGCGACATGCTGAACAAGGGCCTGCCGGCCTTCCAGCAGGCCTATGTGGAGGTCGAGGTGGACTACAGCGAGGAGGCCGCCCGCATGGGACGAGCCGCCCTCGACGAGGAGATCGCCCCGATCGTCAGCCGTACCTTCGTGCGCACCATTCCCAAGCTGATGCGCAACGACGAGTCCCTCCAGGGCACCACGGAGAACCGCTGGGTGCTGGCCACCGGCGAGGTGGACCAGTACCTCAAGGGCAACCGCCACAAGCTCGACGATCAGGAGCAGCAGGCGGTCGACGAGAAGGTGGAGAGCGGCCAGGTGGCGCTCAAGTTCAACACCACCTTCTTCAGCAAGGGCGACTCCAAGTCGGCCGAGAACGCGGGCATTCTCTCCGCCGCGGTGGGCACGGTCCTCACCATGCTGGTGACGCTCGCCATCGCCTTCCCCATCGGGGTGATGACGGCGATCTACCTGGAGGAGTTCGCCCCCGACAACCGCCTGACCCAGATCATCGAGATCAATATCAACAACCTGGCGGCGATCCCCTCGATCCTGTTCGGCCTGCTGGGCCTGGCGATCTTCATCAACTTCTTCGGGGTGCCGCGCTCCTCGCCGCTGGTTGGCGGCATGACCCTGGCGCTGATGACCCTGCCGGTGATCATCATCGCCACCCGCACGGCGCTGCGCAGCGTGCCGGACTCGATCCGCCACGCCGCCTTCGGGGTGGGTTGCTCGCGCTGGCAGGTGGTGCGCGACCATGTGCTGCCGCTGGCGATGCCGGGCATCATGACCGGCTCCATCATCGGCCTGGCCCAGGCCATGGGCGAGACCGCGCCGTTGATCATCGTCGGCATGGTCGCCTTCATTCCCGACGTCACGGCCTCCTTCACCCAGGCCGCCACCGTGCTGCCGGCCCAGGTCTTCACTTGGGCCGGCGAGCCCGACCGCGCCTTCGTCGAGAAGACCGCCGGGGGCATCCTGGTGCTGCTGGCGATCCTGATCTTCCTGAACGCTACCGCCGTCATCCTGCGCAAGAAATTCGAGCGTCGCTGGTAAGCCGGCGCGCCATAGAGGAATCCGATATGAACCTGCAAGCCGCTCCCCGACAGACCGACCAGGCCACGCCGGCGGTGGGCCAGCCCCATACCCGCAACGAATCGGCGTGCCATGACCTGAGCATCCGTGTGCGCGACCTGAGCCTCTGGTACGGCGAAAGCCAGGCGCTCAAGAACCTCAACATCGATCTCTTCCAGAAGAACGTCACCGCCCTGATCGGCCCCTCCGGCTGTGGCAAGTCGACCTTCCTGCGCTGCCTCAACCGCATGAACGACCTGATCCCGGGCGTGCGCATCGAGGGGCTGGTGGAGATGGACGGCCGCGACGTCAACCAGGTGAAGATGGACGAGGTGGCGCTGCGCCGCCGGGTGGGCATGGTGTTCCAGAAGCCCAACCCCTTCCCCAAGTCGATCTACGAGAATGTCGTCTATGCGCCGCGCATGCATGATCTGGTCAGCCGCAAGGCGGAGCAGGACGAGCTGGTGGAGAAGGCACTGCGCGATGCCGGCCTCTGGGAGGAGGTCAAGGACAAGCTGCACCAGCCGGGCACCTCGCTCTCCGGCGGACAGCAGCAGCGCCTGTGCATCGCCCGCGCCATCGCCGTGCAGCCCGACGTGATCCTGATGGACGAGCCCACCTCGGCGCTGGACCCGATCTCCACTGCCACCATCGAGGACCTGATGGACCGCCTCAAGCAGCAGTTCACCATCATCACGGTGACCCACAACATGCAGCAGGCGGCACGGGTCGCGGACTACACCGCCTTCTTCCACCTGGGCGAGATCATCGAGTACAACGATACCCGGACGATGTTCTCCAACCCGGCTACCAAGAAGGCGGAGGACTATATCACCGGCCGTTACGGGTAACGGTGGCAGGAAGAGAGACGACGGGGAGGCTCTGGCCTCCCCGTCGTCGTTTCCGGCTGTCACGAGATTGACATCGGTCGGCGCTATATATGACATTCCATATGTTTTCGGGAGCGACCCCCATGGCCAAGCAGCGCGTACTCTTCCTGTGCAATGCCAACTCCGCCCGTTCGCTGATGGGCGAGGCCCTGCTGCGTCACCTGGCCGGCGACCGCTTCGAGGCGTTCAGTGCCGGCACGGAGCCGGATGCGCCCCATGCCATGACGCTGGCGGCGCTGGAGAAGCACGGCATCGCCACCACCGGGCTGGCCAGCAAGTCGCTGGACGACTTCGCCGGTGAGCGCTTCGCGGCAGTGATCGTGCTCTGCGACAAGGCCCAGCAGGCGTGTCGCGACTGGCAGGGCGAAAGCGACGAGCACCTCTACTGGGATATTCGCGACCCGCGCCTGATCGGGCGGGCCGACGCCTACGAACAGGCCATGCAGGAGATTCGTCGCCGCCTTACCCTCTGGCTGCAGATCAAGGCCAGGGACGCCGACGTCTGAGGGTGTCTCCCGGCGTTTCATTTCTTATCAGGAGAGCAACATGACCCTTCGTGTCGGCATCAATGGCTTCGGGCGTATCGGCCGCCTGGTGCTGCGTAGCCTCTGGCCCCGCGTCTCGGCAGGCGAGGTCGAGCTGGTGCGCATCAATGACCCCGGCGGCGACGCCGCCACCTTCGCCCACCTGCTGGAGTTCGACTCGGTCCATGGCCAGTGGTCCCCGGGGCAGGGCATCGTTGCCGAGGCCGATGCCATCGTGATCGACGGCCGCCGTATCGCCTTCAGCGCCCACAAGGCCCTGGAGGAGAGCGACTGGTCGGGCTGCCGGGTGGCCATCGAGTGTTCCGGCAAGATGAAGACGAAGGAGAAGCTTCACGCCTACCTCGACCAGGGCGTCGAGCGGGTGGTGGTCAGCGCCCCGGTCAAGGAGCAGGGTGTGCTCAACGTGGTGGTGGGGGTCAACGACGACGCCTATGACCCGGCGTCGCACCGCATCGTCACCGCGGCGAGTTGCACCACCAACTGCATGGCGCCGGTGGTCAAGGTGATCCACGAGACCTTCGGTATCCGCCACGGCTCCATGACAACGGTGCACGACATCACCAACACCCAGTCGATCCTCGATGCCCCCCACAAGGACCTGCGCCGGGCGCGCGCCTGCGGCATGAGCCTGATTCCCACCACCACGGGGTCGGCCAAGGCGATCACCGTCATCTTCCCGGAGCTCGAGGGCAAGCTGAACGGCCATGCCATCCGCGTGCCGCTGGCCAACGCCTCGCTCACCGACATGGTCTTCGAACTGGAGCGGGGGGTCACCGCGGATGAGGCCAACGCGGCGCTTCAGGCCGCCGCCGAAGGCGAGCTCGCCGGCATCCTGGGATACGAGGAACGCCCGCTGGTCTCCATCGACTACCGCACCGACCCGCGCAGCGCGATCATCGATGCCCTTTCGACCATGGTGGTGGGCGGCACCCAGCTCAAGCTCTACGCCTGGTACGACAACGAGTGGGGCTACGCCAACCGCACCGCCGAGCTGGCCCTCAAGGTGGCACGTGGCTGATTTCTTGCCCGCCCGTCTCCGGGCACTACCCTTCGAGGTACGCCAGTATCTGCTGATCACCGGCAACTACTGGGCCTTCACCTTGACCGACGGCGCTCTGCGCATGCTGGTGGTGCTGCACTTCCACCAGCTGGGCTACTCGCCGCTGGAAGTGGCCATGCTGTTCCTCTTCTACGAGGCCTTCGGCGTGGTCACCAACCTGGTGGGGGGCTGGCTGGGCGCGCGCCTGGGGCTAAATCGCACCATGAATGCCGGTCTGGCGCTGCAGATCCTGGCCCTGGCCATGCTGATGGTGCCCGCCTCGGCGCTCAGCGTGCCCTGGGTGATGGCCGCCCAGGCGCTCTCGGGGATCGCCAAGGACCTCAACAAGATGAGCGCCAAGAGCGCGGTCAAGGTGCTGGTGCCCAGCGGCAGCGCCAGCGCCCAGAGCGCCCTCTACCGCTGGGTGGCGATCCTCACCGGCTCCAAGAACGCCCTCAAGGGGGCCGGCTTCTTCCTCGGCGGCGTGCTGCTCACGCTGATCGGCTTCCGCGGCGCCATGCTGGTCATGGCCGCGATGCTCGCGGCGGTGCTGCTGATGTCGCTGGTGCGCCTCAAGGCCGACCTGGGCCGCCAGAAGCGCAAGCCCAGGTTCAGCGAGGTGTTCTCCAAGTCGCGGGCCATCAACGTGCTCTCGGCGGCGCGTCTCTGCCTGTTCGCCTCCCGGGACGTATGGTTCGTGGTGGCGCTGCCGGTCTTCCTCTACGACCAGCATGGCTGGAGTCACTGGACGGTGGGCGGCCTGCTGGCCATCTGGGTGATCGGCTACGGCGGCGTCCAGACCCAGGCGCCGCGCCTCACCGGCCTGGCCAAGGGCGGGGCGCGCGGCATTACCGTCTTCTGGGCGCTGGTCCTGGCCGGCCTGCCGGCGCTGCTGGCCTTGCTGCCCCTGGCCGAGGTGGGCTGGCTGGTGGTGGGGCTGCTGGCCTTCGGCGTGCTCTTCGCCATCAACTCGAGCTGGCATAGCTACCTTATCGTGCACTATGCCCGCGCCGACGGCGTCTCCATGGACGTGGGCTTCTACTACATGGCCAACGCCATGGGGCGCCTGCTGGGGACGCTGCTCTCCGGCTGGGTCTACCAGGTGTACGGGCTTGCGGCCTGCCTCTGGATCTCGGCGGCCCTGGTGGCGGCCAGCGCCCTGATGGCCCTGGCGCTGCCGAGGGAGAAACCCCTGCGCGACTGACCCGGGAGGGCCCCGGCAGTGGTGTAGAATGCTCGCCAGATACCTTCAAGGAGCCCTCGATGTCGCTGGATCCGCTGCGCCTGTTCAAGTGCCTGAGTGACGAGACCCGCCTGCTGCTCACCCTGCTGATCCTGCGCGAGGGAGAGCTCTGTGTCTGTGAGATGACCCATGCCCTGGACGTCTCCCAGCCCAAGGTCTCGCGTCACCTCGCCCAACTGCGCAATTGCGGGCTGCTCAATGACAGGCGCGAGGGGCAGTGGGTCTACTACGGCCTGGCGCCGTTGCCCGCCTGGGCGACGGTGGTCCTGGAGGCCGCGGCCGAGGGGCAGGCGGGAAGCCTCGCAGCGCTGCAGGCGCGGCTGGCGGGCATGGGCAACCGCCCCGAGCGGCGGGCGGCATTGTGCTGATCAGCCTTCCTGCCGACAGGCATCGGCAGCCGCCGACGTTTGCCGTTCCGGCAGTCGGCGCATGACCCAGAGCCCCAGCAGCGGGCCCGGCAGCAGCCACCAGACGACCCAGCTGCCCTGCAGGCTCCACAGCGCCGTGGTCA
>JBKHEO010000067.1:0-11960 GCA_046540755.1 Halomonas sp.
GCCGCCAGGAGGAGGAAGAGGCCGAACGGCGCCGCCAGGAGGAAGCCGAGGCCGAGCGTCGCCGCCAGGAGGAAGCCGAGGCCGAACGCCAGCGCCAGGCCGAGGAAGAGGCGCAGCGGGCCCGCGAGGAGGCCGAGGCAGAGATGCAGCGCCTTATCGAGGGGGCCGAGGAGCGTGCCGCCAATGCCCAGCAGGGCCAGGAGGCGGCCAACGACTTCATCGCCCTGGTCAGGAGTGCGGTGGAACAGGCATGGCGCATCCCGCCCAACGTCGCCTCTGATACCAGCGTCGAGATCTCGGTGCGCCTGGGCCCCTCCGGCGAGCTGTTCGGCGCCGAGATCCGCCGTGCCAGTGGCGACAGCGCCTTCGACCGCTCCGCCCTCCAGGCCGTGGAGGCCGCCGCGCCGTTCGCCGAACTGCGACAGTTGCCAGCCGGCGTCCAACGCGATTACCGTCAATTCAATCTGCGTTTCACACCGGGAGACGTACGCTGATGAAACCCCTGATGACCGCCTGGCTGACCGCCGCCCTGCTGCTGGTAAGTCAACTCGCCCAGGCCGACCTGACCATCGAGATCACTCGCGGCAACGAGAGCGCGACCCCCATCGCCGTGGTGCCCTTCGCCGGCGGCGATGACCTCCCCGAGGACGTGGCCCAGGTCGTCGACGACGACCTCGAGCGCAGCGGCTACTTCGAGCCGCTACCGCGGCGCCAGATGATGGACGAACCCGGCGACAGCGACGAGGTGCGCTTCGGCGACTGGCGGGCGCTGGACGTGCGCTACCTCGTCGTGGGTAGCGCCGAGCGCGACGGCGACGACTATCGCCTGCGCTTCGAACTGATGGACATCAGCGGCGAGAAGCGCATGCTCGGCGAGGAGGTCACCGCCGACGAGGACGAGCTGCGCGGTGCCGCACACTACATCAGCGACCAGGTGTTCGAGGCGATCACCGATATCCGCGGCGCCTTCTCGACCCGCATCGCCTACGTCACCTCCCAGGGGGTGGACGACGACATGCAGTTCGCCCTCTACGTGGCGGACGCCGACGGCCACAACAGCCAGCAGGTGCTGAGCTCCCGGGAACCGATACTCTCGCCCAGCTGGTCGCCGGATGGTCGCAAGCTCGCCTACGTCTCCTTCGAGACCGAACGGCCGGCCATCTACGTCCAGGAGCTGGGCTCGGGCAAGCGCGCGCGCCTGACCGAGTTCAGCGGGCTCAACAGCGCCCCGGCCTGGTCGCCGGATGGCCGCAAGCTGGCCATGTCGCTCTCCAAGGATGGCCAGCCCGAGATCTACGTGATGGATATCGGCTCCCGCGAACTGACCCGGATCACCAACGATTCGGCCATCGACACCGAGCCCGCCTGGTCGCCTGACGGACGCAGCCTGCTGTTCACTTCCGACCGCAGCGGTGGCCCCCAGCTCTACCGGCACGACCTGGACAGCGGCGAGCAGAAACGGCTGACCTTCACCGGCGACTACAACGCCCGTGGCCGCTTCGCGCCGGATGGCGAGTCGCTGTTCCTGATCCACCGCTCAAGCGATGGCTACCAGGTGGCGCGCCAGGATCTGGAGAGCGATCGGCTGGTGACGCTGAGCGAATCACGCTGGGACGAGTCGCCCAGTGTTGCGCCCAACGGCACCATGGTACTCTTCGCCACCCAGCAGGATAACAGCGGGGTGCTGGGGGCGGTGACCGCCGATGGACGTGCGTCCTTCCGTCTCCCCTCGGCGGAGGGTGACGTGCGCGAGCCCGCCTGGTCACCTTTTCTGAACTGATCTTTCAGGAGTGCAAGACATGTCCTTCAAGCCCTACGCCCGTTCCCTGGCGATCGCCTTCACGCTGGCCCTGGTGGCCGGCTGCTCCAGCACCGGCGGTAGCCAGGACGGTTCCACGGATGGTGCGGGTGACCGTGAACGAGACGGTGCCAGCAGCCGCTCCGCCAGCAGCAGCCAGGCCAGCGGCTCCGGCTACGGTGGCACCTCCGACCGGGAGCAGGATGGTCGCATCCCCCAGCAGCGCACCATCTACTTCGCCTTCGACAGCGATCGCATCCGCGACGAGTTCGAGTCGGTGCTGGCCGCCAATGCCCGCTATCTGAGCGAGAACGACGATGCCAAGGTGGTGCTCCAGGGGCATACCGACGAGCGTGGTACCCGCGAGTACAACATGGCGCTGGGCGAACGCCGCGCCAACGCGGTGAAGAAGTTCCTCTCCGTGCAGGGCGTCTCTTCCTCCCAGGTCGAGGTGGTCAGCTACGGCGAGGAGCGTCCCGCCGCCCGCGGCCAGAACGAAGAGGCCTTCGCCCAGAACCGCCGTGTCGTGTTCGCCTACTGAACCCTCGTGCGACAAGGGAGAGAATCATGAGACACGGTCTGAAACGACTGTGCGGTGCGGGAGCCCTGGTGCTCCCGCTCTCCGTATGGCTTCCCGCCACGGCCCAGCAGCCGGTGGTGGAGGACCTCAACGAGCAGTCCGGTTCCTTCTACCAGCAGACGGAAACCCGCGAGTCGGGCGGCGGCAGCCTGGTGATGTTCAACCAGGTGCAGGAGCACCAGGAGGAGCTGCGGCGGCTGCGCGGCCAGGTCGAGGAGCTGCGCCACCAGCTCGAGCAGCTGCGCAGCCAGACCCGCCAGCAGTACATGGACCTCGAGGATCGCCTCGCCACGATGCCCTCCGGCATGGGCAGCGCCCCGGCCGAGGAGAGTGTCGACGCGGATGCCGCCCGCCAGGTGTCCGAGTCGACGGTAGACGACGCCATCGACGCCGACGTCCAGGAGGCCTATCAGGAGGCCTTCGCCCACGTCCAGGAGCGTGACTTCGACCGCGCCATCGACGCCTTCGAGGCCTTCGTCGGCGACCATCCCGACAGCCGCCTGACCCCCAATGCCCACTACTGGCTGGGCGAGCTGCATGCCGCGGAAGGGCGGCTGGAGCCGGCCGAAGCCGCCTTCACGACCGTGCTCGAGGAGTACCCGGAGAGCAGCAAGGTGCCCGACGCCCTCTACAAGCTGGGGCTGCTCAAGGCGCGCCAGGGTGACCCCGAGGCCAGCCGTGAGCTGCTCGAGCGGGTACGCGAGGAGTACGCGGAGAGCACCGCGGCGGGGCTGGCCGGCGACTTCCTGCGTCAGTCCGGCAACTGATCACCGAGGAGAGCCCATGACCATCTGCAAGATCGATTACCAGGCGCCCGACGACCTGCTGCGCGACCGCGTGATCCTGGTCACCGGGGCCGGCGATGGCATCGGCCGGGCGGCGGCCCTGGCCTTCGCCAGCCACGGCGCCACGGTCATCCTGCTGGGCCGCACCATCGCCAAGCTGGAGGCGGTGTACGACGAGATCGAGGCGGCCGGCGGCCCGCAGCCGGCGATCTTTCCCCTCAACTTCGAGGGAGCCACGCTCAAGGACTACCACGACATGGCCGAGACCCTGGACCGGGAGTTCGGCCGCCTGGACGGGATCCTCCACAACGCCGGGCTGCTGGGGCGCATCATGCCCTTCGAGCAGTACAACCCGGAGCTCTGGGAGCAGGTGATGCAGGTCAACATCAACGGCCCGACCTGGATGACCCAGGCGCTGCTGCCGCTGCTCAAGAGCTCGCCGGACGCCTCGGTGATCTTCACCTCCTCCAGCGTGGGCCGCCGGGGACGGGCCTACTGGGGCGCCTACTCGGTCTCCAAGTTCGCCACCGAGGGCTTCATGGAGCTGCTCGCCGACGAGCTCGAGCATCTCGGCACCCTCCGGGTCAATAGCCTCAATCCCGGCGCCACGCGCACGAAGATGCGGCGCACCGCCTATCCCGGCGAGGATCCCGAAACCTTGCGCACCCCGGAGGAGATCATGCCTACCTACCTGTGGCTGATGGGTCCGGAGAGCCGTGGCCACAATGGCGAGCGCTTCGACGCCCAGCCGCCGAAGGCCTGAACATGCCAATGTCGCTCGCGGCTTAGCTCAAGGGGTCAGACCTGACGGGACCTGGCCGCACTTCGCCAAGCAACGCCGCCGCCAGTGCCTCGCCGGTCTCGAACCAGAGGTCGGCGGGCCAGGCGCGATAGTCGTCGCCTTCCTCCACATAGCCCCAGCCTACTGCTACCGCCGACATGCCGGCGGCGCGGGCCGCCTGGATGTCGCGCAGATGGTCGCCGATGTACCAGCACGCCTCGGCGGGCACGCCCAGGCGCCGCGCCGCCGCATGCAGCGGCGCCGGGTCGGGCTTCTTCACCGGCAGGTCGTCGGCGCAGAGCAAGGCGCCCGGCGCGAGCGCCAGCGCCTCCACCAGGGGGGCGGCATAGGCGCGCGGCTTGTTGGTGACGATGCCCCAAGGGGCGCCGCCGGCCTCCCATGCGGCGAGCAGTGGCACCAGCGAGGGGAACACCCGACTCTGCGCCGCCACCGCCTCGCCGTAGGCGGCGAGCAGGAAGGCCCGCGCCTCGTCGTGGCCCGGCGTCTCCCGGGCCAGCCCCAGGGCGAGTTCCACCAGGGCGCTGCCGCCGTTGGAGACCTGGGCGCGGATCACCGGATAGGGCAGGGCGGGCAGTCCATGGTGGGCGCGCAGGGCATTGGTGGCTCGCGCCAGGTCGGGGGCGGTATCCACCAGGGTGCCGTCGAGGTCGAAGAGCAGGGCGGCGGGTCGCGGCATGGGAGTCATACCTCGTCCCGCCGGCAATGCATCAGGTAGTTGACCGAGACATCGGTGGGATGGAGCCGATAGCGCCGTGTCAGGGGGTTGAAGACCAGGCCGCTCTGCTCGCGCACCGAGAGGCCCGCCTGGCGGCTCCAGCCGGCCAGCTCGGCGGGGCGGATGAAGCGGGAGTAGTCGTGGGTGCCCCGGGGCAGCAGCCGCAACAGGTACTCGGCCCCCACCACCGCCAGCGCCAGCGCCTTGGGATTGCGATTGAGGGTCGAGAAGAACACCTGCCCGCCGGGCTTGACCAGGGTCGCGCAGGCGCGCACCACCGAGGCCGGGTCCGGTACATGCTCGAGCATCTCCAGGCAGGTCACCACCTCGAAGCTTGCCGGCGCCTCCTCGGCCAGGGCCTCCACGCTGACCCGGCGGTAGTCGATGGCCAGGCCGCTCTCCTCGGCGTGCAGCCGGGCCACCCCCAGCGGCGCCTCGCCGAGGTCGATGCCGGTCACCACGGCGCCGCGGTGGGCCATGCCCTCGGCCAGGATGCCGCCGCCGCAGCCCACGTCCAGCACCCGGCGTTCGGCCAGCCCCGCCCGGGCGTCGATGAAGTCCAGGCGCAGGGGGTTGATGTCATGGAGCGGCTTGAACTCCCCTTCGGGATCCCACCAGCGGCCGGCCAGGGCCTCGAACTTGGCGATCTCGCCGGGATCCACGTTGTCCGCTGAGGTCGATGTTGCGCCCATCGGTGCTCTCCGTTGCTGGTTCATGGTGCGGCCCTCCGCCCGGTTGTTGGCGTGGCTAGAGTCGCTGTCGTCGCGTCGACAAGTGGCAGGTCGAGGCGCGTCCGGTATCATGCCCATGATACCCGTTCTGGGGCGGGCATTCCCGTACCGAGAGGGGCCCCGCCGCACCCTGCGGTACCACCCACCGACGCTGAGAGATCGACAAGGACTTCACCATGATTCCCAAGGCCGTGCTTCCCGTCGCCGGTTTCGGCACCCGCTGCCTGCCGGCCTCCAAGGCGATTCCCAAGGAGATGATCACCATCGTCGACCGCCCGGTGATCCAGTACGTGGTCCAGGAGGCGGTGGACGCCGGCATCCGTGACATCGTGCTGGTCACCCATGGCAGCAAGAGCGCCATCGAGAACCACTTCGACAAGCACTTCGAGCTGGAGGCGAGCCTCGAGGCCAAGGGCAAGCATGACCTGCTCGAGGAGCTGCGCGCCATCGTGCCCGACGACGTCAACATCATCAGCGTGCGCCAGTCCGAGCCCCTGGGGCTCGGCCACGCCGTGCTCTGCGCCCGCCCGGTGGTGGGCGACGATGCCCCCTTCGCCGTACTGCTCCCCGACGTGCTGGTGGACGCCGAGGGGCTCGGGCGCAACGACCTCGCCGGCATGCTGGAGGCCTTCGACCGCACCGGGCGCGCCCAGCTGATGGTGGAGGAGGTGCCCCGCGAGATGACCCACAAGTACGGCATCGTCGATACCGGCGGCGAGGTGCCGGGGCCGGGCGAGTCGCGTCCCCTGGACGGCGTGGTGGAGAAGCCGGCGGTGGAGGAGGCCCCCTCCGACCTGGCGGTGATCGGCCGCTACGCGTTGCCCGGCCGCATCTTCCCGCTGCTCGCCGAGACGCCCCCCGGCGCCGGCAACGAGATCCAGCTCACCGACGCCATCGAGACGCTGCGCCGCCAGGAGGGGGTCGACGCCTACCGCATGCGCGGCAAGACCTTCGACTGTGGCCACCAGCTCGGCTACCTCGAGGCGATCCTCGCCTACGGTCGCCGTCACCCCCGCTACGGCAAGGGCTTCCGCGATCTGCTGGCCCGCTACGCCGGGGAGGCGTGACCATGCGCGTCCTGGTACATGGCAGTGAGCTCTCGGCGGCCGCGGCCGCGGCCGCGCTCTCCTGGGTCGGCCACGCCGTCACCTGGCTGCCCCATGCCGACCAGCCCTGGGATTGCCTGCGCGAGGCGGAGTGGCTGGTACGCGAGCCGGGTCTGCTGGAGCGCCTCGACGCCGGCCTGGCGGCAGGCGACCTGCGCCTGGCGGCCAACCCCCGGGAGGCGATGGCCCGCCCCCAGGAGGTGGTGTGGCTGTCACTCTCCCCGGAGCAGCGTGACGGGCTGGACGACCTCTTCTGGGCGCTCTCCCGTGCCACCGAGAGCCCGCGGCTGCTGGTCAACCACTCGACCTTCCCGGTGGGCGAGACCGAGCGGCTCGAGGCGCGGCTGGGGGCAGGCGGCCAGGCCGTGGCGCTGGCCGACCTGATCGAGGAGGGGCGCGCCTGGGAGACCTTCACCCGTCCCAGCCGCTGGCTGCTGGGCTGCGACGATGCCGAGGCCGAGGCGCGGGTGCGCGAGCTGCTGCGGGCCTTCAACAGGCGCCAGGAGGTGATCCAGAGCATGCCGCGGCGCGCCGCCGAACTCACCAAGCTCTCCATCAACGGCATGCTGGCCACCCGTATCAGCTACATGAACGAGGTCGCCGGGCTCGCCGACAGCCTGGGGGTCGACGTCGAGCACGTGCGCCGGGGGATGGGTTCCGACCCGCGCATCGGCTACGAGTACCTCTACCCGGGCTGCGGCTTCGGCGGTCCCAATTTCTCCCGCGACCTGATGCGCCTGGCCGACGTGCAGTCCGCCAGCGGGCGGCGCTCGGCGCTGCTCGAGCAGGTACTCGACATCAACGAGCACAAGAAGGAGACCCTCTTCCGCAAACTGTGGAGCCATCTGCACGGCCGCCTCGAGGGGCGCTGCGTGGCGATCTGGGGCGCGGCCTTCAAGCCCGGCACGGCGCGTATCGACCAGGCGCCGGTGCTGACCCTGCTGCGGGCGCTGTGGGCCCAGGGGGTGCGGGTGCGGCTGCACGACCCCGCGGCGCTGCCGGCGCTGCGTCAGGAGGTGGGTGAACATCCGCTGCTTTCGACCTTCGATGGCGACCCCCTGGAGGCGTGCCGAGACGCCGATGCCCTGATGCTGGTGACCGAGTGGAAGGCCTACTGGAACCCCGACTGGGCTTACCTGGCCGAGGCGCTCTCCGAGCGCCTCGTCCTCGACGGGCGCAACATCTACGACCCGGCCTGGGTCGCCGCCCAGGGGCTCACCTATCGCGGGATCGGCCGTCGCGCCGATCCCTGAGCCCGGGCGCCAAGTCAGCCCCCCGGGGCCGGCACCCCGGGGCCGGCCAGGTTGGCGGCGGCGAAGTGCCAGTTGGCCAGCGCCCTGAAGGCCGCGAGTCCCGCCGCGGCCTCGTCGGCCTCGCCCGCGACGCAATGGACCAGCAGCGGGATCACCCCCGGGGCCAGAGGTAGTTCGCCATCCACTCTGGGCACCATGGCCAGCTCCCGCACCTCTCCCCGGGCCACCAGCCACACCCATCCCCCCCCAGCCTGCTCGGCGGCGGCCTCCTCGACGGCGCGATACAGCCCCTCGAGGCCACCGAAGGCGGTCGCGATGGCGGCCTCCAGCGCCCCGCTCGGCGGGCCGGGGCGCGGCGAGAGGCTGTGCCAGTGGAAGGTCAGTGCCCAGGCGCGGGCGGCCTGGCGGGCGAGCTCGCCCCCTGCATGGCGGGCGATCGCCTCGGGGGAGGCATCCGCCCAGGGCGTGCCGGCCGCCAGAGCGTCGAGACGTGCCACGCAGCGGCGCTGGAGACGACCGTGGCGCCGCCGCACCGTCTCGCGCGAGAGGTACGGCTCGAGCGCCTTGGTGTCGTAGGGGAGGGCGGGCAGTTCGAAGGGCATCGGGCTTCCTGATCGAGGTGCGACGGGGTAAGGGCGAGGGACAGCGTTGGCATCCCCCCGTGCGCCGGGGCCGTGAAACCCCTTACACTGACGGCCGCAGCAGAGTACCGGCCGGCGGGCGCTGCGGCATCATAGCAGGCGATCCGCCATCCCGGCATCCGTCCCCCGGCCCCTTCTCCCAGGCCCTACAAGGAGTCTCCCCATGGCAGAGCGCCAGGAACCGCGCCGCTCCTCCGGACCGATCGTCCCGGACCCGGAGGCCAGCCTGACGGCACATCGTCCCCGCTACCCCGAGCCGCCGACGGTGTGGCCCCTGTGGCTGCTGGTGGTGCTGCTGGTCGCCGCCCTGGGGGCGCTGGCCTGGTTCGGCTGGCAGGAGCGCCAGCGGCTGGCGGCCGAGGTGACCCGGCTCAGCGGGGAGCTCTCCAACGTGCATGCCCGCTTCGATACCGCCATCGGCGAGGGCGAAGGCCTCGAGGCGCTCGAGCAGCGCCTCGAGGCCCTGACGCGCGAGGATGAGCGCCATCAGGGCCGCGTCGCCGAGCTCGAGGAGACGCTCGACGAGGGGCTCGCCGAAGTGGACGAGTCCGTCGATCGGCTGGAGTCGCGCCAGACGAGGATGGGGGAGGCCGCTGCCACCCGGGAGACGATGCTGGCCGCCCTCCAGGATTCCCTCGACGCCCTGGAGCGCACCGGCGAGGAGGGGCGTGCCGCGCTCGACGAGCGTGTCGACCTGCTCGGCGACCTGCGGGCCGGCGATGCCGGCCGGCTGGACGAGCTCGAGGCGAGGGTCGAGGACGCCGAAGGCGCCGACGCCTCCCGCGAGGCCCTCGCTGCCCTGGAGGAACGGCTCGATGCCGATCGCGAGGCGGAAGACGAGGCGCTGGCGGGGCTGCGCGATCGGGTCGAAGGCCTGGACGAAGCGCTTGAAGGCATCGAACAGGCGCGGGAAGATGGCCGTCAGGATCGGGATGCCCTGGACGCGCGGCTCGACGAGCTGGAGGACGTGGTCGACGAGCTGCGTCGCAGCCAGCTTGCCTTGAGCGCCCGGCTCGAGGCCCTGCGGTCTTGAGGCGAAGGGGGCATCCCCGCGAGTCGCAGACAGAAGGGCGTGGGGATATGGAGAATCGCGTGGGGAGGCGCCTGGCTGCCGCGAGTCTGGTGGCGGGCGCCACGGCGAGTCCGGGAGCCCTGGCCATCGAGGCCCAGGTCGAGGGGCTCGATGGCGACGTGGCCGCCAACGTGCGCCACTACCTGGAGGGGCTGGACGAGACCCAGTACAGCCGCACGCGCCTTGAGGGGGAGTCCCGTCGCCGCGCCGTCGAGGCGATGCGCGCCTATGGCTACTACGAGCCGAGCATCGAGGTCAGCCTGGCCGATGGGGAGCCCCCCGAGAGGGTGACCTTGGCCATCACGCCCGGTCCGCGGGTGCGCATCGAGTCGCTGGATTTCCGCCTGCAGGGCGACGCCGCCGAGGATGACCCCTTCCAGGAGGCCATCGACGCCTTCCCGCTGGACGAGGGGGAGCCGCTGGTTCACTCGCCCTTCGACAGCCTGCGGGGGCGCCTGGCCAACCTGGCCCTGGAGCGAGGCTACTTCGACTGGCGCTACCGGGACCGACGCCTGGAGGTGCGCCCTCATGAGGAGAGCGCGCGCCTCTTCCTGACCCTGGACAGCGGCCCGCGTTACCGCTTCGGCGATGTCACCATCGCCGGCAGCCATATAGAGCCCGAACGCCTGCGCCGCATGCAGCCATTCACCTCCGGCGAGTCCTACCTGGCCGGCGAGTTGGCCCGCTACAACCAGCGGCTGGGGCAGACCGAATGGTTCCGCTCGGTGACGGTGCGCCCACGCCTGCAGGGACCGAGCCTGGCCCTCGGCGACCAGGAACCCGGCTGGGCGAGGGAGGTGGCCACCGAGGAGGCGAGCGGCTACGCCACACCGCGGCTCGGCGAATCGGCCCTCTCGGCCAGCACCGTGCTGGCGGCCTCCCGGGACGGCGAGGCCGCGGTGCCCATCGATGTCAACCTGGTGCCGGCGGATCGCCACCAGTTCGAGGTGGGCGTGGGTTACGCCACCGACGTCGGCCCGCGCCTGCGCTTCAGCTGGGAGCAGCCGTGGGTCAATCGCTACGGCCACAGCCTGGACCAGGACCTCTATCTCTCGGCCCCGGAGCAGCGCTTCGGCGGCGCCTACTCGCTGCCGCTGGACGACCCGCTGCGCGACAGCTACGAGTTCCAGTACGGCCTCTCCCACAAGGACAGCGACGACACCCGCTCCCTGGAGGCGACCCTCGAGGGGGCCCGGCGCTGGGAGTTCGACAACGACTGGGTCCAGCATCTCTACCTGCGCACCACCTTCGAGGACTTCACCCAGGGCAGCGAAAGCGAGCAGGTGCTGCTGCTCTATCCAGGGATCCGCTGGTCGCGGACCCGCACCCGCAACCCCACCTTCCCCTCCTGGGGGGATCGCCAGCGGCTGAGCCTCGAGGTCTCCGACGACCTGTGGGGCTCGGATGCCGACTTCATGCGCGTCACCGGGGAGTCGCGCTGGATCCGTCGCATCGGCGATGACAACCGCCTGCTGGCCGGTGTGGAGATCGGCGCCATCAAGAGCGATGACTTCTCCCAGATACCGCCGTCGCTGCGCTTCTTCGCCGGTGGCGACAACAGCGTGCGCGGCTACGGCTACGAGAGCCTCTCGCCCCGCGACGACGAGGGCAAGCTGACCGGCGGCCAGCAGCTGCTCACCACCAGCGTCGAGTGGCAGCGCCGGGTCACCGGCGACTGGTGGGGGGCCGCCTTCGTCGACGCCGGCGACGCCTTCGCCAGCTGGGGGCCCGACGACCTCAGCACCGCTGCCGGGCTCGGCGTGCGCTGGATCTCGCCGGTCGGACCGATCCGCCTGGATATCGCTCACCCGTTCGACGACGAGGACAATTCGTGGCGCCTTCACTTCGCCATCGGTCCAGAGTTCTGACCGCGCTCTGGGCGCTGACCCGCCTGCTCATCCTGCTTCCCCTGTGGCTCCTCGGCCTGGCCATCCTCGCGCTGGGACTGGGGCTCTCGCCCTGGGGGACCGGCCTGCTGCTCGACCAGGGTCAGCGCCTGGGACTCCTCGAGATCGAGGCCCACGAAGGCGCGCCCCTGGATCGCCTGGTGCTGGAGGGGCTCACGGTGCAGGCCGGTCCTGCCGACGTGGCGCTGCGCCGCCTTGAGCTGGAATGGGCCGACGACTGCGTGCTCAAGGGGCGCCTCTGCCTTGAGACCCTGGCGATCGAAGGGGCCCGCGTTCGCCTGGCCGAGGGAGAAGGCGGCGGCGAGGAGAAGGCGTCAGATGCCTCCGGCCCGCCGGGCCCCATCGAGCTGCCGTTCCCCATCGAGCTGCGTCGCCTGCTGCTGGCGGACATGGAGGTGCGCCTGGCCGACGGCACCCGGCTGCGCTGGGAGCACTTCACCACCGGCGCCACGGCGGAGGACGATACCCTCCACCTGCGACCGACCCGGCTCGCCGGGACACGCCTTACCCTGCCACTCTCGCCCGGCAACCGGCTGGCCCTGGGCGAGGAGCAGGGGCCGCGGCTTGCGG
>JBKHEO010000068.1:0-11855 GCA_046540755.1 Halomonas sp.
CACCAGCTCGAGCGGCTGCGCTATGCGCCGCTGTCGGCGGCGGAGCGCCGTGAACGGCGGCGCGCCCTGGAGCGGCGTGTCGCCGAGGTGCGCCGCCGGCTCGGGCGGCGGGGCCGGCGCTGAGGGGTGGCACCGCTGCGGGCGGCGTGGCATCGTGAGAGATCACGAATCGCAAGGCATCCCCATGTCCATCCACGACCATCGCTGCCGCACCGCCCAGGGCGAGCCCTTCAACTTCGCCGCGCTGCGCGGCCAGGTGCTGCTCATCGTCAACGTCGCCAGCCGCTGCGGCTTCACGCCCCAGCTGCGCGAGCTCGAGCGTCTCTATCGGCGCTACCGTCATCGCGGCTTCATGGTCATCGGCTTCCCCTGCAACCAGTTCGGCCGTCAGTCGCCGGAGTCGGCGTTGGACTTCTGCACCCTGAGCGCCCGGGACTATCAGGTCAGCTTCCCGCTGATGGAGAAGGTGAAGGTCAACGGTCGCCACGCCCACCCGCTGTTCGTCGAGCTCAAGCGCGAGGCGCCGGGGGTGCTGGGGACCGGCATGATCAAGTGGAACTTCACCAAGTTCCTGGTGGGGCGCGACGGCCGGGTGATCCGCCGCTTCTCCCCGCGCCACGGCGAGGCCGAACTGAGCGCGGCGCTGGAGGTGGCGCTGGACGAGGCATAAGGCTCCATGGGGTCAGGCCCAGGGGGCCGCGGGAGTCGCCTCAGGGAGGTGCCTCGCCGCGCTCCACCATCAGCCGCGCGATCAGCTCGTTCCAGCGATGCCGGGTCATCATGGTGGTCAGCCCCGAGAAGAGTGCCCAGCTCTTGCGCCGCCACCCCGTGAGGCGCAGGTTGTGGGCCACCAGCTGCTTCATCAGCGAGAGCTCGTCGAAGCGGCGCCACTCGCCCACCACCGACATCTGGTGGCGCGCCAGCACCGGCGCCATCTCGAGCCTGAAGATCCACTCCAGCTCGTTCACCGTGAGGTCGTGGCGCTCGATGACCTCGATCATCTCCGCGTAGTCGCGCTCGCCGGGCTCGCGCTCCAGCCACAGCGGCGCCAGGGCGAGCCACAGCTCGCCGCGTCGGTCGACCAGGCTCTGGGCATCCATCGTTCGCTCCCGGTTATGCTCCTCAGGTTGGCATCCTGCCCCAGGCGCCGGCCCGGCTCAAGGGCGGACAGCGCCGCACGCGGCCGCTAGAATAGGGCATCGACGCACCACTTCAGCGGGCGGTCCTTCCGCTCCCCAGGACGAACAGCGAGGTCTGACGTGATCATCAAGCCCAAGGTACGCGGTTTCATCTGCACCACCACCCACCCCGTCGGCTGCGAGAAGAACGTGCTCGAGCAGATCGAGACGACCCGTGCCCGGGGCCTGGACAGGGCCAAGGGGCCGAAGAAGGTGCTGGTGATCGGTGCTTCCAGCGGCTACGGCCTGGCGGCGCGCATCACCGCGGCCTTCGGCTACGGCGCCGACACCCTGGGGGTGTTCTTCGAGAAGCCGGGCACCGAGAAGAAGCCGGGCACCGCGGGCTGGTACAACGCCGCTGCCTTCGACCGCTTCGCCAAGCAGGAGGGGCTCTACAGCAAGGCGATCAACGGCGATGCCTTCTCCCACGAGGCCCGCGAGAAGGCCATCGAGCTGATCCGGCAGGACCTCGGCCAGGTCGACCTGGTGGTCTATTCGCTGGCCTCGCCGGTGCGCAAGCTGCCGGACTCCGGCGAGCTCAAGCGTTCCAGCCTCAAGCCCATCGGCGAGCCCTACCGCGCCACCGCCATCGACACCAACAAGGACACCATCACCGAGGCCGAGGTGGAGCCCGCCACCGAGCAGGAGATCGAGGACACCAAGGCGGTGATGGGCGGCGAGGACTGGGAGCTGTGGATCGACGCCCTGGACCGTGCCGGCGTGCTGGCCGAGGGCGCCCGCAGCGTGGCCTTCAGCTATATAGGCACCGAGATCACCTGGCCGATCTACTGGCACGGCGCCCTGGGCAAGGCCAAGGAGGACCTGGATCGCGCCGCCGGCGAGATCGACCGGCGCCTGGCGGCCACCGGCGGCGGCGCCAACGTGGCGGTGCTCAAGTCGGTGGTGACCCAGGCCAGCGCGGCGATCCCGGTGATGCCACTCTACATCTCCATAGTCTACAAGGTGATGAAGGAGAAGGGGCTGCACGAGGGCACCATCGAGCAGCTCAACCGCCTGTTCGGCGAACGCCTGTACGGTGGCGAGATGGCCACCGACGAGGCCGGCCGCCTGCGCCTGGACGACTGGGAGCTGCGCGACGACGTCCAGCAGGCATGCAAGGCGCTGTGGCCCCGGGTGACGACCGAGAACCTCTTCGAGATCACCGACTATGCTGGGTACAAGCACGAGTTCCTGAAGCTGTTCGGCTTCGAGCGGGACGACGTCGACTACGATGCCGACGTGGACCCCGTGGCGGAATTCGATGTCGTAACCCTGTAAGGGCAGGGCGCCCACGGCTCCCTGCCGACTTCTCCCAGACCCGGAGGGCACCATGGATACCCGCGAGAGCCAGACCCCCGAAGAGGAGCTCGAGCACCTCAAGGCAGTCAGACAGCCGGAGGACTTCGAGCACCCCGAGCCCGACGCGACCCAGCCCGAGGCGAAGGAGCCCGCCCGGCGCCTGCCCTGGGTGCTGCCCCTGGTGATCGTGGTGACGATCGCCGTGGTCGGCTTCCTGCTGATGACGGGCATGGCCGACTAGGTGTAGGGTCGACGAGGCTGCCCCGGGCGGGGGCTTTGGCTACAATGGGGGCTTTCGTCGTCGCGAGAGCCCGCATGCCCGACCTTCCCCCCATCTCCACCGCGTGCGTCCGGCGAAGGGTCGGCGTGGTGCTGCTGCCGGGGTTCTCGCTGCTGGCCGAGGCCTGCGCCACCGAGCCGCTCGCGGTGGCCAACCAGCTGGCCGGCGAGGCGCTCTACTCGCTGGTCACCCTGGGGCTGGACGCGAACCCGGTGCGCAGCGGTTCCCGCCACCTGCTGATGCCCGATGCGGTCATCGGCGAGCCGACCTCCCTCGACCTCTTGCTGGTGTGCGCCCCCTGGGGCGAGTCGCCCACGCCGGTGCTCGCGGCCTGGCTGCGGCGCCTGGCCCTGGCGGGGGTGGGCCTGGCCGGGATCGGCGGCGGGGCCGAGCTGCTGGCGCGCAGCGGCCAGCTAGACGGCTACCGCGCCACGGTGCCCTGGCCCCGCTTCGAGGCGGTGGCCGGGGCCCACCCGGGGATCCGCCTCTCCCGCCAGCTCTTCGAGATCGATCGCGACCGCCTCACCTGCGGCGGCGGCACCGCCGCCATGGACATGATGATGACCCTGATCGCCAGCCATCACGGCAGCGAGCTCGCCGAGCGGGTCTCGGCTCGCTTCGTGTTGGAGCGGGTGCGCATGGCCGACGAGCCCCAGCCCGCCTCGCCGCTGGCCGGCACCCCCCAGAGCCTGGTGGACGCCGTGGCGCTGATGGAGGCCAACATCGAGGAGCCGCTGACCACCCATGAGCTGGCCGAGCACCTGGGGCTCTCGCGGCGCCAACTGGAGCGGCTGTTCAAGAAGCACCTCCAGGCGGTGCCCAGCCGCTACTACCTCAACCTGCGCCTGCGCCGCGCCCGCCGCCTGCTGCGCGAGGGCGGGCGCCCCGCCGGGGAGATCGCCCTGCTCACCGGCTTCTCCTCGGCGGCCCACTTCTCCACCGCCTACCGCAACCACTTCGGCGTGACGCCCCGCGAGGAGCGCCTGGGCTGAGCGGCCCCGGCCCTCAGGCGGGACGGGCCAGCAGCGCCCGGAACAACGAGCCCATCATCACCGGGGTGTCCTGCTCGATGACGAAGCCCCCGGCCTCCAGCAGCGGCCGCGCCTGGCGGGTGATATCGGTGGCGATGGCCGAGGTCAGGGCGTTGAGGGCCCTACGCCCGGGGCCGGCCGGATGGTCGTCGGCCTGGAACTTGTCCATGACGCAGAGTTGGCCCTCGGGGGAGAGCACCCGGTGCGCCTCGGCGAGTCCCCGGGCCGGGTCCGGCATCACCGCCAGGATCAGGTGCATCACCACCACGTCGAAGTAGCCGTCGGGATAGGTCAGGCGCGCGGCGTCCATCTCCTCCGCCTCCAGGTCCCGGCCCAGCGCCTCGGCGCGGCGCTCCAGGCGACGCACCATGGCCGGCGAGAGGTCGGTGGCGTGCAGCTCGATCTCTCGCGGCAGGAAGGGCAGGTCGAGCCCGGTGCCGGCGCCCACCAGCAGCACCCGCATCCCCGGGCGCCAATGCACCTGGGCCAGCGAGACGCGCCGCGCGCGACGGAAGGCGCGATCGGCCACGGCGTCGTAGAGCGGCGCGTAGAGGGTGTAACGGCGGCGGTTCCAGCCGGTGGTGTTGAACATCCGGGGCTCCTCCTCAGGGGATGAACCCAGAGTAACCGCCTCCGGGAGCTTTTTCACAATTCCCCGTGCCATCGGTGAAAGCGGTGGGGGCCCCGGCTCCCTATACTCGAGGGCATCGCATGCATGATGCGTGTCTTCGACTTCACAGGAGGATGTCATGAGCCAGACCCCGAGCCGCGCCGACTTCGACCGCTACATGGTGCCAAACTACGCCCCCCAGCAGGTGATACCGGTGCGCGGCGAGGGCAGCCGCCTGTGGGACCAGCAGGGCCGCGAGTACATCGACTTCGCCGGCGGCATCGCGGTCAACGGCCTGGGGCATTGTCACCCGGTGCTGGTCGAGGCGCTCAAGGCCCAGGCCGACCGGCTCTGGCACCTCTCCAACGTCTACACCAACGAGCCGGCCCTGGCCCTGGCCCGGGCCCTGGTGGAGCGTACCTTCGCCGACAAGGTGTTCCTGTGCTCCTCCGGCGGCGAGGCCAACGAGGCCGCCCTCAAGCTGGCGCGGCGCTGGGCCCATGACCAGGGCGGCGAGCACAAGCACCGCATCGTCTCCTTCGGCCAGGCCTTCCACGGCCGCACCTTCTTCACCGTCAGCGTGGGCGGCCAGCCCAAGTACGCCCAGGGCTTCGGCCCGGTGCCCGGCGGCATCGTCCACGGCGAGTACAACGACCTCGACAGCGTGCGCGACCTGATCGACGACGACACCTGTGCGGTGATGGTGGAGCCGATGCAGGGCGAGGGCGGCGTGCTGCCCGGCCGACAGGCGTTCCTGCAGGGGCTGCGCGACCTTTGCGACGCCCACGACGCCCTGCTGATCTTCGACGAGGTACAGACCGGCGTGGGCCGTACCGGCTCGCTCTATGCCTACCAGCAGCTCGGCGTGACCCCGGACATCCTGACCAGCGCCAAGGCCCTGGGCGGTGGCTTCCCGGTGGGCGCCATGCTGACCACCGACCGCGTCGCCCCGGCCTTCTCCCTGGGCACCCACGGCTCCACCTACGGCGGCAACCCGCTGGCCTCGGCGGTGGCCCTGGCGGCCATCGAGCACATCGACACCCCGGAGGTGCTGGAGGGGGTGAAGCGCCGCCACGAGCTCTTCCGCGAGCACCTGGAGGCGATCAACGCCCGCCACGAGGTGTTCCGGGAGATCCGCGGCATGGGCCTGCTGATCGGCGCCGAGATGAGCGAGGCGTGGCGCGACCGCGCCAAGGACATCCTGCCACTGGCCATCGAGGAGGGGCTGATGGCGCTGATCGCCGGCCCCAATGTGCTGCGCATGGCGCCCTCCCTGGTGATCCCCGAGGCCGACATCGCCGAGGGCATGGCGCGCCTGGAGCGCGCTGTCAGCCGACTGGTCGCCGGCCAGTGAACGACGAGGGAGACGCCCCCATGCTGGTCGTTCGCCCCGTCGCCCCGGCCGACCTGCCCGCCCTGGAGCGCCTGGCAGGCGAGGCCGTGCCGCGGCTCACCAATCTGCCGGCCCACCGCGATCGTCTGGAGGAGGGCATCGCCCGCTCGCGCCAGGCCTTCGCCGCCGAGGTGGAGTTCCCCGGCGACGAGCACTACACCTTCGTGCTCGAGGACCGGGCCCGGGGCGAGGTGGCCGGCACCGCCACGGTGCGCGCCCAGGCCGGTGCCCGCGACGCCTACTACACCTATCGCCAGGAGACGCTGATCCACGCCTCCCAGCAGCTCAATGTGCGTCGCGAGGTGCAGACCCTGGCGCTCTCCCACGAGGTCTCCGAGGCGAGCCTGCTGTGCGCCTTCTCCCTGGCGCCGCGCTATCGCGGCACCAGTGCCGAGAGCCTGCTGCGCCGCGCCCGGCTGATGCTGATCGCCCAGTATCCCGAGCGCTTCGCCTCGGTGCTGGCGATGGCCTTCCCGGGCTTTCTGGACGAGGCCGGCGAATCGCCGTTCTGGAACAGCGTGGGTGGCCACTTCTTCGTGCGCGATTATGAGGAGATCAACACCCTGGCCGGGGTGCGCTCCAAGAGCTTCATCGCCGAGGTGATGCCGCAGTTCCCGCTCTACCTGCCGCTGCTCACCCCCCCGGCGCGGGCCGCCATCGGTCGCGAGCACCCCGACCACGAAGTGGCCCTTTCGGAGATGCTGGCCGAGGGCTTCCAGCGCTCCCGCCACGTCGACATCTTCGATGCCGGCCCGGTGATCAAGGCCGAGCGCGAGCGGCTGCAGAGCTTCCGGCGCGCCGCCTGGCACCCGGTGCGCATCCGCCCGGCCCACGCCCTGCCCGACGCCGAGCCGGCGATGGTCGCCAACCAGCGCCTGGCCGACTTCCGCTGCGTGGTGGCGCGCTATGCGCGCTCGCCCACCGGCCAGCTGATGCTCTCCGAGGAGCATGCCGCGGTGCTCGGCGTGGAGGAGGGCAGGGCGGTGCTGGCCGCGCCGCTGGCGCTCGCCGATGCCGAGTCGCCCGACCCGGGGTACGACGAGGGGGAGCTGTGATGCGTATCCGACCCATCGCCGAGGGCGACCTCGAGGAGCTGCAGGCCCTGGCCCGCGAGAGCGGCGTGGGCTTTACCTCGCTGCCCGACAACCGCGACTTCCTGGCCGCCAAGATCGCCGCCACCGAGGCGGCCTTCCTCGAGCGCACCTCGCCGGGGCAGCGCAACTACTTCTTCGTGCTCGAGGAGGAGGCCAGCGGCCACCTGGCCGGCTGCTGCGCCATCGAGGGCGAGGTGGGGCGCGAGGTACCCTTCTACCACTATCGGCTCGGCACCCTGGCCCACTCATCGGTGCAGCTCGACCTGCACCGTACCATCGACACCCTCTTCCTGTGCTCGGACCATACCGGCGACGCCGAGGTGGCCTCGCTTTTCCTGCGCCCCGAGTATCGTGGCGGCGACCGCCGCCACCAGCGCAACGGCGCCCTGCTCTCCATGGTGCGCTGGCTGTTCATGGCCGAGTTCCGCGACCGCTTCCCCGACAAGGTGCTGGCGGAGATGCGCGGGGTGTTCGACGAGCACGGCAAGAGCCCCTTCTGGCAGTGCCTGGGCAGCCATTTCTTCCCGGTGGACTTCGATGAGGCAGACAGACTGACAGGACTAGGTCAGAAGAGCTTCATCGGCGAGCTGATGCCCAAGTACCCCATCTATACGCCCTTCCTCTCCGAGGCGGCGCGGGCCTGCATCGGCCAGGTGCACGCGCAGACCCGCCCGGCCCTGGCGATGCTCAAGAAGGAGGGGCTGCGCTGGGAGGGCTACATCGACATCTTCGACGGCGGCCCCACCGTGGAGGCCTACGTCGACGACGTGCGCGGCGTGCGCCTGTCGCGACGCGCCACCGTCATCCTCGACCCCGCCCCGGACGAGGCGGGCGAGCGCCCGCGCTGGCTGGCCGCCACCACCGAGATGGCGCATTTCCGCGCCGCCTGGGTGGGCCGCGGCCCCGATGCCGAAGGGCGCCTGCGCCTGAGTCCCGCGGAGGCGGCGCGCCTGGAGGTCGAGGCGGGCGCCAGCCTGCGCATCCTGGATACCGAGGAGGAAGCCTGATGAAGCCCACACACTCCCTGCTGATCGGCGGGCACTGGCGCGACGGCGCCGGCGAACGCTTCGCCAAGCACGACGGGGTCACCGGCGAGCGGCTGTGGCAGGGGGCCGGGGCCGCCGCCGCGGACGTCGCCGCCGCGGTGTCCGCGGCCCGCCAGGCCTTCCCCGCCTGGGCGAGGACATCCTTCGCCGAGCGCCAGGCGCTGGTGGAGCGCTTCCGCGAGGTGCTGGAGCGCCACCGCGAGGACCTGGCCGCCGCCATCGCCCACGAGACCGGCAAGCCCCTCTGGGAGGCGCGCACCGAGGTGGGCGCCATGATCGGCAAGGTGGCGATCTCGCTGCGTGCCTACCGGGAGCGCACCGGCGAGCGCGAGCGCGACCTGGGCGAGGCGCGCGCCGTGCTGCGCCATCGCCCTCACGGCGTGATGGCGGTGTTCGGCCCCTACAACTTCCCCGGCCACCTGCCCAACGGCCATATGGTGCCGGCGCTGCTGGCCGGCAACGCCGTGGTGTTCAAGCCCAGCGAGCAGTCGCCGCTCACCGCCGACCTGACCCTGCAGTGCTGGCAGGAGGCGGGCCTGCCGGCCGGGGTGATCAACCTGGTGCAGGGCGGGGCCGAGACCGGCCAGGCGCTGGCCGCCGACCCCGGCATCGACGGCCTGCTGTTCACCGGCAGCGCCAAGGTGGGGGGGCTACTGCATCGCCAGTTCGCCGGCCAGCCGGGCAAGATCCTGGCCCTGGAGCTGGGCGGCAACAATCCGCTGGTGGTCAAGGACGTGCCCGACCAGGACGCCGCGGTGCTGACCATCCTGCAGTCGGCCTTCCTATCCGGCGGCCAGCGCTGCACCTGCGCGCGTCGCCTGATCGTCCCCGAGGGGCAGGTGGGGGACCACCTGCTCGACGCCCTGGTGGATGCCATCTCGCGGCTGCGGGTGGCCGCCCCCTTCGCGGAGCCGGCGCCCTTCTACGGCGGCCTGGTGAGCGTGGCCGCCGCCGACGGCCTGCTCGAGGCCCAGGCGGCGCTGGAGACCCAGGGCGGCACGGTGCTGGCGCGCATGGAGCGCCTGGAGGCGGAGACCAGCCTGGTCAGCCCGGCGCTGATCGACGTCACCGGCCTGGCGGTGCCCGACGAGGAGCACTTCGGCCCGCTGCTCAAGGTGCATCGCTACCGCACCTGGGACGAGGCGATCGCGCTTGCCAACGACACCCGCTACGGCCTCTCCGCCGGGCTGATCGGCGGCGAGCCGGGGGACTGGGAGGACTTCCTGCTGCGCATTCGCGCCGGCATCGTCAACTGGAACCGCCAGACCACCGGCGCCTCCGGCGATGCCCCCTTCGGCGGGGTGGGCGAGAGCGGCAACCATCGCCCCAGCGCCTACTACGCGGCGGACTACTGCGCCTATCCGGTGGCCTCCATGGAGAGCGAGGAGCTGCACCTGCCCGACCAGCTGCCGCCGGGGGTGAGCCTGTGAGCCGGCACGCAAACCTCGACGTCCGCGAGGTCAACTTCGACGGCCTGGTGGGGCCGACCCACAACTATGCCGGCCTGGCGCTGGGCAACGTCGCCTCCATGCGCCACGGCGGGCTCGAGGCCAACCCCCGGGAGGCCGCCCTGCAGGGGCTGGCCAAGATGAAGTCGCTGATGGATGCCGGCTACCTCCAGGGGGTGCTGCCGCCCCAGCAGCGCCCGGACCTCGGCGCCCTTCGCGCCCTGGGCTTCTCCGGCAGCGACGAGCGGGTACTGGCCCGGGCCGCCGGCGAGGCGCCGCAGATCCTGCGCGCGGTGTGCTCCGCCTCGAGCATGTGGACCGCCAACGCGGCCACTGTGACCCCAAGCCTCGACGCCCCCGACGGCCGGGTGCACTTCACCCCGGCCAACCTGCAGTCGAGCTTCCACCGCTTCCTGGAGCCCGCCACCACCGGGCGGGTGCTGGCGGCGATCTTCCGCGACCCGACGCGCTTCGCCCACCATCCCGCGCTGCCCGCCTCGCCGGCCTTCTCCGACGAGGGGGCGGCCAACCATACCCGGCTGGCCGGCGACCATGGCGAGCCGGGGGTGCACCTCTATGTCTACGGACGAGAGGCGTTCGGCTGGGGCACCGAGGAGCACCCGGCGCCGCGGCGCTTCCCGGCGCGCCAGACCCTGGAGGCGAGCCAGGCGGTGGCCCGCCAGCACGGCCTTTCCGAGTCGCAGCGGGTGTTCGCCCAGCAGCACCCGGAGGCCATCGACGCCGGTGTCTTCCACAATGACGTGATTGCGGTGGGCAACGGACCGGTGCTGCTCTACCACGAGATGGCCTTCCTCGACGAGGCCGGCACCCTGGAGGCGCTGCGCGAGCGCATGCTCGCGCCGCTGATCCCGGTGCGCATCCCCGGCGAGGCGGTGAGCCTCGAGGACGCCGTCGCCTCCTACCTCTTCAATTCCCAGCTGCTCTCCAATCCGGATGGCAGCATGACCCTGGTGGTGCCCGGGGAGTGCCAGGAGAACGAAGCGGTTTGGCGGACCCTGCAGGACCACCTGCTGGCCGGGGCCAACCCCATCGGCGAGGTGGTGGTGAAGGACGTCAAGCAGAGCATGCGCAACGGCGGCGGTCCCGCCTGCCTGCGCCTGCGGGTGGCGCTCTGTGCCGAGGAGCGCGCGGCGCTCTCCGGCCGGGTGCTGCTCGACGACGCCCTCTACGCCGAGCTGGTCGCCTGGGTGGAGCGTCACTATCGCGACCGCCTGCTGCCCGAGGAGCTGGCCGACCCGGCGTTGTCGCGTGAGGCCCTTACCGCCCTGGATGAGCTCAGCGGGCTGCTCGGGATCGGCAGCGTCTATCCCTTCCAGCTCGGCTGAGCCACGACTGGCGAGTCGCCCCCCGGCTCGCTAGCGTGATGACGGGCAGGGCGATGCCGACGGAGCCTCCCTTCCGGCTCCGGCGGCGTATGCTGTGCGCCTCGCTCACGGTCGACGAAGGAGGCCATCGTGTCGACGCTGATCTACTGGCTGGACATGGCGGGGGTGATCGTCTTCGCCCTCTCGGGGGTGGTGCTCGCCTGCCGCTCGCGCATGGACCCCTTCGGCATGCTGGTGCTGGCCGCGGTCACCGGTATCGGTGGCGGCACCCTGCGTGATCTGGTGCTGGGCGTGCGACCGGTGTTCTGGGTCACCGACCCCACCTACCTATGGGTGATACTGGCCACGGTGGGGCTCTCCATCCTGGGCTTCCATTATATCCATCGCCTCTCGCGGGGCTTCCTGCCGGTGGCCGACGCCTTCGGCCTGGCGCTGTTCGTGGTCATCGGCACCCACAAGGCGCTGCAGCTCCAGGCGCCGGGTCTGGTGGCGGTGCTGATGGGCGTGATGACCGGCGTGGCCGGCGGCATGGTGCGCGACGTGCTGGCGCGCCGGGTGCCCATGGTGCTGCGCGAGGAGATCTATGCCACCGCGGCCATCGCCGGCGGCATCGCCTATGTCGGCCTGGATGCCCTGGAGGCGCCCGGCCCCCTGGCCGTCGCCCTGTCGCTGACGACCACCCTCGGCCTGCGCCTCGCCGCCATCCACTGGCACCTGGCGCTGCCGACCTTCGCCTGGGTGGTGATCCCGCGGGCGGAGGCACCCACGCCGCCCGCCGAGGCGCCCCGCGACGCCGGTCAGTCATCCGTGCCCCCGCCCGAGCCGAAGCGCCCCAAGGTGCGGGTGCGCATGATCCGCCCCGATCCGTCGCGGCGAAGGAGGCGCTCATGAGCCTGAGGCTCTCGCCGGCCCGGCACCTTGCCTGGCTGACCCTCGGCCTGGCGCTGCTGCTCGGCGCCTGCTCCCTGGCGCCGGGCCCCGAGCCGGTCGATCGCCATCGCGAGGCGGCGGTGCAGATCCGTACCACCTACGATGCCGTGCTGCCCGAGCTGCCCGCCGAGAAGCGACGCCACTTCGCCCAGCGCCTCTACCGGCTGACCGGGGAGGCGCGCTACCTGGCCGAGAACCAT
>JBKHEO010000069.1:0-11617 GCA_046540755.1 Halomonas sp.
GGCAGCATGCTGGCTCCCTTCCTCACCGCGCTGGTCATCGCCTTCCTGCTGCAGGGCGTGGTGAGCTGGCTGGAGCGCCGCCGGGTACCGCATCTGCTGGCGGTGTCCCTGGTCACGCTGGCCTTCGTCGGCCTGATGCTGGCGCTGGCCTTCATCCTGATGCCCCTGATCTGGAACCAGCTGGTGGGGCTGGTGCAGGAGACGCCGCGCATGTTCGCCAGCGGCCAGCGGCTGCTCGATGAGCTCCAGGGGCGCTACCCGAACCTGGTCACTCCGGACCAGATCCAGAACTGGATCGATGTGGCCGGGCGCGAGATGACCCAGATGGGCCAGCGCGCCCTGACCCTGTCGCTGGCCTCGCTCGGCAACGTCCTGGCGCTGATCGTCTACCTGGTCCTGGTGCCCATCCTGGTGTTCTTCATGCTCAAGGATCGCGATGCGCTGGTGGCCTTCACCGTCTCGCTGCTGCCACAGCAGCGCACCCTGATGACCCGCATCTGGCAGGAGATGGACGACCAGATCGCCAACTACGTGCGTGGCAAGTTCATCGAGATCATCATCGTCGGCATCGCGGCCTTCGTGACCTTCACCTACTTCGGGCTGCCCTACACGGCGCTGCTGGCGGTGATGGTGGGCTTCTCGGTACTGGTGCCCTATATCGGGGCGGCGGTGGCCACCCTCCCGGTGGCGGCGGTGGCCGGCTTCCACTTCGGCATGACCGACCAGTTCCTCTACGTGCTGGTGGCCTACGGGGTGCTGCAGGCGCTGGACGGCAACGTCCTGGCGCCGATCCTGTTCTCCGAGACCAACAACATCCATCCGGTGTCGATCATCCTCGCGGTGCTGTTCTTCGGGGGGATCTGGGGCTTCTGGGGGATCTTCTTCGCCATCCCCCTGGCCACCCTGCTCAAGGCGCTGGTCTACGCCTGGCCCCGGGGCATCAAGCGCCACCGTGAGGACGAGGGCAGCACCGCGCCGGTGGGGGAGTAGGGGCCGCGGGCGCGGCCCCGCCCGCGGTCAGCCGGCGTCGAGGGTGCCGTCATGCAGCGCCCGGGCCGCCTCCAGTACCTCCTGGGCGTGGCCCTTGACCTTGACCCCGCGCCACTCCCGGACCAGCCTGCCCTCGGCGTCGATCAGGAAGGTACTGCGCTCGATGCCCAGGTGCTCCTTGCCGTAGAGCTTCTTGAGCTTGATGACGTCGAACAGCCGGCACACTGCCTCCTCCTTGTCGGAGATCAGCTCGAAGTTGAAGGCCTGTTTGGCCTTGAAGTTCTCCTGGGCGCGGATGCCGTCCCGGGAGACCCCCAGGATCACGGTGTTGGCGGCGTCGAACTCCGCCTTGCGGTCGCGGAAGTCGCCACCCTCGGTGGTGCAGCCGGGGGTGCTGGCCTTGGGGTAGAAGTAGATCACCACCTGGCGGCCGCGGAGTTCGGAAAGCGTGATCTGCCGATCGCCGGTGGCGAGGGCGGTGAAGTCGGGGACGGGCTGGCCGATGCTGACGCTCATGTGAGCCTCCTGGGTCTGGGATGGGAGGCATCTGATTACACGCAACCGCCGCCCGGCTGTCAAAGCGGGGCCGGGGAAAGTGACGCCGCCGCTGTACAGGCTCCGGTCGCCTGAGTACCATTTGACCCTTGCGGGGCAGCCTGCCCCTTGCGCTCCGGTGCGGCCGGGGCCTGGCGCAGCAGTCGAACCGGCAGCAGTCGAACCGAGAGGATAGATGAGGATGGTCACGGGAAGCATCGTCGCCCTGGCGACGCCGATGAAGGTCAATGGCGATATCGACTGGGAGGCGCTGCGCCGCCTGGTGAACTTCCACCTCGACAACGGCACCGACGGCATCGTCGCCGCCGGCACCACCGGCGAGCCCACCACCATGTCCTTCGCCGAGCACTTCGACGTGATCCGTGCCGTGGTGGAGGAGGTCGACGGGCGCATCCCGGTGATCGCCGGCACCGGTGCCAACGCCACCTCCGAGGCGGTGGAGCTGGCGCGCTATGCCAGCGAGGTGGGGGCCGACTACTGCCTGTCGGTCTGCCCCTACTACAACAAGCCCACCCAGGAGGGGCTCTACCGCCACTTCAAGGCCGTCGCCGAGGGCAGCCGGCTGCCGGTGATCCTCTACAACGTGCCCGGCCGCACCTGCTCCGACCTCTACAACGAGACCGTGATGCGCCTGGTCGAGGTGGACAACATCGTCGGCCTCAAGGATGCCACCGGCAACCTGGAGCGCGCCGAGGACCTGATCGGGCGCCTGGCGGGCAGTGGCTTCATGCTCTACTCCGGCGATGACGGCACCGCCTGCGACTTCATGCTGATGGGCGGCCACGGCGACATCTCGGTGACCGCCAATGTCGCCCCCCGGGCGATGCATGACCTGTGCGCCGCCGCGGTCGCCGGCGACGCCGAACGCGCCCACCAGCTCAATACCCGCCTGATGCCGTTGCACACCAATCTGGGCATCGAGGCCAACCCGATCCCGGTCAAGTGGGCGCTGCACCGCATGGGGCTGATCGAGCCGGGCATCCGCCTGCCGCTCACCTGGCTGTCGGAGAAGTACCACTCCACCATCAGCGAGGCCCTGCAGCTGGCCGGGCTGATCGACGACTGATCGGCACCGCGCCGGAACCTGGAGAACTGGATGCAAGGTGGACCCATGACCTCAGCGCTGAAATGGCTGCCCCTGGCGGCGCTCGTCGCCCTCGCCGGCTGTGCCCGCGACGACGGCTACTATCACGACCGCAACATCGACTACGCCGACGCCCGCCAGGCCGAGCCCCTGGTGCTGCCCGAGGGCCGCAACCAGGAGCGCTACCGCGATGCCATGCCGGTGCCCGAGGCCGCTGGCAGCTTCCGCGCCGGCGACGACGGCTTCGAGGCGCCGGCGCCCCAGGCGCTGGGTGCCGGCCGCGTCGAGCGCGACTTCGTCGAGCGCCGCGTGGTGGGCGACGATCGCTGGCTGGTGGTGGCCGCCGCCCCGGACAGCGTCTGGTCCCAGCTGGAGGGCTTCGCCCGCAGCCGCGGCCTCGGCGTCGAGGCGAGCGACTCCGACCGCGGCGTGATCGAGACCCGGCAGGCCCGGCTCAGCGTGCGCCAGGGGCTGCGCAGCGGTGACAGCGAGGTGCGCTGCGACCAGGGCGGCCGCCCGGTCGGCGCCTGCCTGGAGGCCCTCGAGGAGTACTTCGCCTCGCGCGGTGCCTCGGCCTCCAACGCCGCCTCGCTGCGCGCCCAGGGCCTGGCGGGCGAGGAGCGCCTGCGCCTGGTCGAGCGAGGCGACGAGTGGGTGGTCGAGGTGCCGCTGAATATCGAGCGCACCTGGGCCGAACTCGACTACCAGCTCGAGCGCGACTTCACCGTCGAGGAGCGTCGCGAGCTGCTGGAGAGCGACCCCGAGGGCTACGACTTCCTGATCAGCTACATGACCGTGACCGAGCGCAACCGCAATCCCCTGCAGGTCGTCTTCAGCGCCGATGTGCGCCAGATGCACCAGCAGCTGCGCCTGGTGCTGGAGCGCGACGGGCGTGAGCGCACCCTGCTGCGCGCCGAGAACGCCAGTGAGCGCGATTTCAGCGACGAGGATCGCCGCGAGCTGCTGGAGCGGGTGTCGAGCCTGCTGCGCTGATGACGGCCTCGCAGGAGGTGCCGGGGAGGCTGCGCTTCGCCTCCCTGGGCAGCGGCAGCAAGGGCAACGCCACCCTGGTCAGCGACGGCGAGACCCACCTGCTGGTGGACTGCGGCTTCAGCCTGCGCGAGGCCGAGCGCCGCCTGGGGCGCCTGGGGGTGCATCCGCACCAGCTCGACGGCGTGCTGGTGACCCATGAGCACGGCGACCATATCCGCGGCGTCGGTGCCCTGGCGCGCCGCTACCGCCTGCCGGTGTGGCTGACCTCGGGCACCTGGGCCTCGGGGCGTCTCGGCGAGTTGCCGGAGCGGCGCTGGATCACCCCCCAGGAGCGCTTCGCGGTGAAGGGCCTGGCCGTCGATCCGGTGACCGTGCCCCACGACGCCCGCGAGCCAGTGCAGTTCCGCATCCGCGGCGGCGAGCGCTGCCTGGGGCTGCTCACCGACCTGGGCCATCCCACCGAGCATGTGGCCCGGGCCTTCGCCGGCTGCGACGCCCTGGTGCTGGAGTGCAACCATGACCTGCGAATGCTCGCCGAGGGCCCCTATCCGCCGCGGCTCAAGCGTCGGGTCGGCGGCGACTGGGGGCACCTGGCCAACGCCCAGGCGGCGCACCTGCTGCCTCGGCTCGGCCTGGACCGCCTGCAGCGCATCGCCTGCTCGCACCTCTCGGAACACAACAACCGCCCCGAGCTGGCGCTGGAGGCCCTGGTGCCGCTGCTCGACGGCGATGAATCGCGGCTGATGGTGACCTGCCAGGACGATGGCCTGGCATGGCAGGCCATCGCCTGAGCCCCACTCCCCACCTGACCCGAGCCCCCGGAGGCTGCCATGGAAAAGCGTCAAGAACTCTACGCCGGCAAGGCCAAGTCGGTCTTCGCCACCGACGACCCCGAGCTGCTGGTGCTGCACTTCCGCGATGACACCAGTGCCTTCGACGGCGAGCGCATGGAGTCGCTGGCCCGCAAGGGCATGGTCAACAACCGCTTCAACGCCTTCATCATGGAGAAGCTGGCCGAGGCGGGGGTACCGACCCACTTCGTGCGTCGCCTCACTGACAGCGAGAGCCTGGTCAAGAAGCTCGAGATGATCCCGGTGGAGTGCGTGGTGCGCAACCTCGCCGCCGGGGGCCTGGTCAGGCGGCTGGGGGTCGCCGAGGGGCAGGCGCTGAATCCGCCCACCTTCGAGCTGTTCCTCAAGAACGATGCCCTGCACGACCCGATGATCAACGAGTCGCTGGCCGAGACCTTCGGCTGGGCCACCCCCGAGCAGCTGGCGGAGATGAAGGCGCTGACCTTCAAGGTCAATGACGTGCTCAAGCGGCTCTTCGCCGACGGCGGCATGCTGTTGGTGGACTACAAGCTGGAGTTCGGCCTCTTCCAGGGGCAGATCGTGCTGGGCGATGAGTTCTCCCCGGACGGCTGCCGGCTGTGGGACGCCAGGACCCGCGAGAAGCTCGACAAGGACCGTTTCCGCCAGGGGCTGGGCGGCGTGATCGAGGCCTACGAGGAGGTGGGGCGCCGCCTCGGCATCGATTTCGACTGAAGGGGTCGCGTCAGGCGGCCGCGATCTCCACCACCTCGAGCAGCGGCGCCCCCCCCCCGTCGACCAGGGCGCGGAAGCGCACGTCGACGTCGCGCAGCCGCACCCCGTAGGTGCGCGCCGCGTCGCCGCGGCGATAGGCCGGCCGCGGGTCCTGGGCCAGCACCTCGCTGATCAGCGCGCGCAGCGAAGCGGCGTCCTTGCGCGCGGCCAGCGCCGCCTCGGCTTCGGGGCCGAAGCGCACCGCCAGCCGGCGTGGCGCCTCGGGGGCGAAGCCGGCGCGGGCCTCGGGACGCGCCTCGGCCCAGGGCAGGTAGGGCTTGATGTCCAGCACCGGGGTGCCGCTCACCAGGTCGGTGCCGGCGAGGCTCAGCCGGACCCCGTCGCCGAGCTCGACCGCGAGGAGCTCCACCAGGGAGAGCCCCAGGCGATTGGGGCGATGGGTGCTGCGGCTGGCGAAGACGCCGACCTTGCGATTGCCCCCCAGCCGCGGCGGGCGTACCAGCGGCGTCCAGCGCTCGGGGCTCGCGTGGAAGCGGAAGGTGAGCCACAGGTGGCTGAACGCCTCCAGGCCGCGCACCGCCAGCGGGTCGTCGTAGGGCGGCAGCAGCCGGAGCGTGGCGCGGGCCGAGGGGGCGAGCCCCGGCTGCCGGGGCACGCCGAACTTGTCGGGGAAGTCGCTCTCGATGACGCCGATGGGCGACAGCGTGATCTCGTCAGGGGGGGCTGGGGCACTCATGGCGGGCATTATGCCTGCCGCCCGCCGCCGCGGCGAGGCCGGTTGGCGGGACCGGGCGCCCTTGTGTAGGCTCTCGCCAACACCCCGGCACGAGACCATCATGAACGACACCCTGAATGCGGACGCCGGCCAGGCGGCGTCGCGCCGTGGCCCGCGCATCCGCTATCGCCTGGCGCGGGCGCGTGACGCCGCCGACCAGGCCGAGGTCTTCCACCACGCCGTGATGCAGGGCGCCATGGCCCACTACAGCGTGGCCCAGCGCGAGGCCTGGGCTTCGGCGTTGCCCCGTGACGCCTGTGCCTGGGCGGCCCGCCAGACGCTCTACACCACCCTGGTGGCGGACTGCGACGGGCGCTGCGTGGGCTTTCTGGAGCTGGAGCCGGGCCGCGGGCGCATCGTCACCCTCTACGTCTGGCCGTCGCTTTCGCGTCGCGGGATCGGCGCGACCCTGCTGGTCCACGCCGAGCGGCTGCTGGTGGAGCAGGGCGTCGGGCGGGCCAGCATCGAGGCCAGCCTGATGCTGGTGGAGGGGCTGGTGCGCCGCGGCTGGCGCGACCTGGGCCTGGAGTGGGTCGAGCGCAGCGGCGAGCGGCTGCCACGCCACCGCCTGGAGAAGCGCCTGCTGGCGCTGGAGACCTGACGCCGGGCATTGCCCGGCGCGCATTCAGTCCAGCAGGCGCATGGAGAGGTCGACCGCCTTGACGTCCTTAGTCAGGGCGCCGCTGGAGATGCAGTCGACGCCGGTCTCGGCGATGGCGCGCAGGGTGGTCTCGTCGACGTTGCCGGAGGCCTCCAGGGTCGCGCGGCCGGCGGTGCGGCGTACCGCCTCGCGCATCTCGTCGAAGCCGAAGTTGTCGAGCATGATCACGTCGGCCCCGGCGGCCAGCGCCTGCTCCAGCTCGTCGAAGGTCTCCACCTCCACCTCCACCGGCAGGTCGCGGGCGATGCCCCGGGCCTCGCGTACCGCCGCGGCGATGCTGCCGCAGGCGGCGATATGGTTCTCCTTGATCAGGAAGGCGTCCCACAGGCCGATGCGGTGGTTGTGGCCGCCGCCGCAGGCCACCGCGTACTTCTGGGCGAGGCGCAGGCCGGGCAGGGTCTTGCGGGTATCCAGCAGGCGCACCCCGGTGTCGCCGATCAGGTCGACGTAGTGGCGGGTGCGGGTGGCGGTGGCGGAGAGGGTCTGCAGCAGGTTGAGCGCGGCGCGCTCGCCGGTCAGCAGGCTGCGTGCGGCGCCCTCGAGCTCGAGGAAGGCCTGGCCCGCCTCCAGGCGGTCACCGTCGGCGGCCTGCCAGCGCAGCGCCACCGTGGGGTCCAGGCGCCGGAACAGCTCGTCGACCCAGGCCACCCCGCACAGCACGCAGGCCTCTCGGGTGATGACCCGGGCCCGGGCATGCTGCTCGGCGGGGATCAGCCCGGCGGTGATGTCGCCGGGGCCGACGTCCTCGGCCAGCAGGCGGGCGGCGGCGTCGCGGATCTCTTCGGCTAGGGCGTGCTTGTAGTGCATGCGTTGCCTCACGGGTCGAGGTGGGGTGGCCGAGCCGGCCGGGGGCGCCCATTATAGGCATTCCACCCGGGGCAAGTCAGGGGAGGCGTAGGATGATCGAACAGGGCTGGCTGGCGGGGGCGAGGCGCGTGCCCTCGCCCAATTGCGACGCGCGTCCGGAGGGCGAGGTGTCGATGCTGCTGCTGCACGCCATCAGCCTGCCGCCGGGGGAGTTCGGCGGCGACGCCATCGAGCGGCTCTTCACCAACCGCCTCGACCCCGGGGGCCACCCCTTCTTCGCCGCCATCCAGGGGCTCAAGGTCTCGGCCCACCTGCTGATCCGCCGCGACGGCGAGTGCGTGCAGTTCGTGCCCTTCGAGCGCCGGGCCTGGCACGCCGGGCGCTCCTGCTGGCGCGACGGCGCACGCTGGCGAAGCGCCCTCAATGACTTCGCCATCGGCATCGAGCTGGAGGGCGACGAGGTGTCGCCCTATACCGCTGCCCAGTACGAGCGCCTGGCCGAGGTCGCCGGCACGCTCTTCGCCGCCTATCCCGCCCTGGATGCCTCGCGCGTCGCCGGCCACGCCCGGGTGGCGCCGCTGCGCAAGTCGGATCCCGGCCCGGCCTTCGACTGGGCCTACTGGCGGCAGCGCCTGACCGCGCGGCCGGACTCGGGCTGAAGAGTGGCGCAGGCCGCTCGCTTGCTTGAAACGGTAGTTTACTTACAAGTCCTTGACCTTCGTCGAAATCATCTTGCCCGAGGCGTCGCAAGCCCTTGTGCTGCGGTGCAATGTGTATTTTGTGGAAAACCATTCCATGGTATGTTGAATTGGCAGGGCGGGTCGTATACGGTATCTTCCCCGCAGAAACGGTGCGTCCGGCGCCCCGTCCCGTAGGAAAATTACAACCCTGTCATGCGGCGTGCTGCCTCTCTGACGAGAGGGCGCCTGCTGCCCGCTCAGCGAGCACACGACATCCCATCGTCATTCGGAGAGACGTCTATGAGTCTGGAGGCAAGAGAGGATCTCGATCCGGTCGAGACCGAGGAGTGGCTGGAATCCCTCGAGTCGGTTCTGGATCATGAGGGCGAGGAGCGCGCCCGGTACCTGTTGACGCGCCTGGCCGACCGCCTGCGCCGCGACGGTACCCAGCCCCCCTTCTCGGCGACCACGCCGCACCGCAACACCATCCCGGTGCACCGCGAGGCGCCGATGCCCGGCGACCTCTTCATGGAGCGCAAGATCCGCTCCATGATCCGCTGGAACATGGCGGCGATGGTGACCCGCGCCAACCGCAAGCACAAGGGCATCGGCGGCCACCTGGCCAGCTACATGTCCAGCGCCACCCTCTATGAGGTGGGGTTCAACCACTTCTTCCGCGCCCCCAACGGCGACTTCCAGGGCGACCTGGTGTTCATCCAGGGCCACAGCTCCCCGGGCATCTACGCCCGCGCCTTCCTCGAGGGGCGCCTGACCGAGGAGCAGATGGATCGCTACCGCCAGGAGGTGGACGGCAACGGCCTCTCGTCCTACCCGCACCCCTGGCTGATGCCCGACTTCTGGCAGCTGCCCACGGTCTCCATGGGTCTGGGCCCGATCATGGCCATCTACCAGGCCCACGTCATGAAGTACCTCGACCAGCGTGGTCTGCAGCCGATGCAGGACCGCAAGATCTGGTGCTTCATGGGCGACGGCGAGTGCGACGAGCCGGAGTCCCTGGGGGCCATCCACCTGGCCAGCCGCGAGAAGCTCGACAACCTGATCTTCGTGATCAACTGCAACCTGCAGCGCCTCGACGGCCCGGTGCGCGGCAACTCGCGCATCATGGACGAGCTCGAGGGCGTCTTCCGCGGCGCCGGCTGGAACGTGCTCAAGGTGGTCTGGGGTCGCCTCTGGGATCCGCTCTTCGAGAAGGACAAGAAGGGCGTGCTGCAGAAGGTGATGGACGAGACCATCGACGGCGAGTACCAGAACTGCAAGTCCAATGGCGGTGCCTACACCCGGGAGCACTTCTTCGGCAAGTACCCGGAGACCGCCGAGATGGTCAAGGACCTCTCCGACGACGATATCTGGAAGCTCAACCGCGGCGGCCATGATCCCTTCAAGGTCTACGCGGCCTACCACCAGGCGGTGAACAACGCCAACGGGCGTCCCACCGTGGTGCTGGCGCATACCGTCAAGGGCTACGGCCTGGGCGCCGACGGCGGCGAGGCGGACAACGAGGCCCACCAGGTCAAGTCCATCGACGACCCGGAGGTGCTCAAGCGCTTCCGCGACCGCTTCGGCATCCCGATCTCCGACGAGGAGATCGAGCACGACATGCCCTACTACAAGCCGGCCGACGACACGCCGGAGATGAAGTACATGCATCTCCAGCGCGAGCGCCTGGGCGGCTACCTGCCGGCGCGCCAGCACGACTTCGAGCCGCTGGACATCCCGGGGCTGGACGACAAGATCTTCGCCAGCCAGCTGGGCGGCTCCAAGGGCCGCGAGGTCTCCACCACCATGGCCTTCGTGCGGCTGCTCAACGGCCTGGTCAAGCACAAGGGCTTCGGCAAGCAGGTGGTGCCCATCGTCCCGGACGAGGCGCGCACCTTCGGCATGGAGGGCATGTTCCGCCAGCTCGGCATCTACACCTCCGAGGGGCAGAAGTACGAGCCCATGGACAAGGGCCAGCTGATGTTCTATCGCGAGGACAAGGCCGGCCAGGTGCTCGAGGAGGGCATCACCGAGGCGGGCGCCATGTCCTCGTGGATCGCTGCGGCGACCTCCTACGCCAACCACGGCCTGCCGCTGCTGCCGTTCTACATCTACTACTCGATGTTCGGCTTCCAGCGCATCGGCGACCTGGCCTGGGCGGCCGGCGACCTGCAGGCGCGCGGCTTCCTGGTCGGCGGCACCGCCGGGCGCACCACCCTGAACGGCGAGGGCCTGCAGCACCAGGACGGCCACAGCCACCTTCAGGCGTCGATGATCCCCAACTGCCGCACCTACGACCCCACCTATGCCCACGAGCTGGCGGTGATCGTCCAGAGCGGCCTGACCCGGATGTTCGTCGACAAGGAGCCCTGCTTCTACTACCTGACGGTGATGAACGAGAACTACGAGCACCCCGAACTCGAGGAGGTGCCGGTCGACGACATCGTCAAGGGCATGTACCTGCTGCGCGAGACCCAGGGCGACAAGGCCCGGGTGCAGCTGATGGGCTCCGGCACCATCCTGCGCGAGGTCGAGGCCGCCGCCGAACTGCTGCGCGAGGACTGGGGAGTGGGCGCCGACATCTGGAGCGTGCCGAGCTTCAGCGAGCTGCGTCGCGAGGCGCTGGGCCTGGATCGCGAGGCCTTCCTGAACCCCGAGACCGAGCCGGGCAAGCCCCACGTGACGCGCTGCCTGGAGGGGCGTCAGGGACCGGCGGTCGCCGCCACCGACTACATGCGCCTGTTCGCCGACCAGGTGCGTGCCTGGGTGCCCACCGACTACCACGTGCTGGGGACCGACGGCTTCGGCCGTTCCGATACCCGCGAGAAGCTGCGCGAGTTCTTCGAGGTGGATCGCCGCTTCGTCGCCGTGGCCGCCCTCAAGGCGCTCGCCGAGCGCGGCGAGGTCGAGCGCAAGGTGGTGGGCGAGGCCCTCGAGAAGTACGGCATCGACCCGGCCAAGCCCAACCCGCTGACCGACTGATCCGGTGGGGCGGGCACCTGCCCGCCCCTTCCAGGCACGATTTGGAAGGAGCGCGACCTTGAGTAGCGAAATCATCAAAGTACCGGACATCGGCGGCGATACCGATGTGGAGATCATCGAGATCGCGGTGTCGGAAGGCGACGTCATCGGCGCCGAGGACACCCTGATCACGCTGGAATCCGACAAGGCCAGCATGGACGTGCCCTCGCCCAAGGGCGGCAAGGTGGTCAAGGTGCTGGTGAAGGAGGGCGACACCGTCTCCGAGGGCGACGACATCGTCGAGCTCGAGATCGAGGGCGGTGGCGACGCCGAGCCGGCAGCCGAGGAAAAGGCCGCGCCGGCGCCCGAGAAGGCCCCGGAGCCCGCCCCCGAGAAGCCGGCGGCGAAGGCCGGCGGCGGCAGGCGCACCGTGGAGATCACCGTGCCCGACCTCGGCGGCGACAGCGACGTCGAGGTGATCGAGGTGTCCGTGGCCGAGGGCGACGAGGTCGAGGAGGAGGCGGCGCTGATCACCCTGGAGTCCGACAAGGCCTCCATGGACGTGCCGAG
>JBKHEO010000070.1:0-11593 GCA_046540755.1 Halomonas sp.
CGCGGTGCGGGTGACCAACGCCGAGGCGCTCGAGTCGGTCAGCCTGACCGGGAATACCGATCTGGAGGGTACCTTGATCCTCGACAGCGATCAGGATCTGACCCTCAGCGAGGCGGAGTCCACCTCACCCGGCATCACCGCCGAGGGCAGCGCCTTCACCCTGCGGGGCGAGGGTGCCGGCGCGCACCGTATCCAGACCGGCGAGCAGCAGCGCCCGCTGGATGTGCGTGATGTCACCGAGTCGGTGAGCCTGGTGGCCGGAGCGGGAGGCCTGACCCTGGAGAAGACCGCGGGGGGCGATGTGCCGACGGTCGCCGTCGATACGCTCGACTCCCTGACGCTGGATTCGTCCCGGGGCGACCTGAGCCTCATCGGCGCCGGCGGCGGCAGCCGGACGATCGGTAACGAGGTCGATCCGGTGTCTGTCGGCAACGTCGAGTTGCGGCTCGGTGACGGTGATGTGTCGGTGACCGGCGGCAGCTTCGATGTCGGCACCGGCAGCTCGCTCGGCGTCTCCGGCGCGGGTACCGCCACCATCGAGCGCTTGTCGCTGGATGCCGAAGGGGGCACCTATACGGTGAACGTCGACGACCTTAACAGCCACCTGGTGCTCGAGGACGCCTCCGATATCTCCCTGGGCGGTGGCACCCTGGCCCTCGACGGCGGCGACGACGATGCCGGCCAGGTGTCCATCGGTGCCGAGGGCGCCCTGAGCCTGGGCAATGGGACCCTGGACCTGAGCGAGTACGAGGTGCTGGGTAACACCCCGGGGCTCTCGGCCAGCCTCTCTACCGAAAACGATGCCTTCGTCAGCCTCGGCAACGCCGAGCAGGCGTTCGACCTCACCGGCGGTGGGAGTTTCACTTTCGCCGCCGATCAGGGCGACAACGGCGAGGTCTCCATCACCGGCTTCGATGCCGGCGATACGCCGGGAGGCGAGGTGCTCGACTTCGATGCCTTCGAATGGGATGTCAATACTGCCGACGCCAACGGCGACGGCGAGACCTTCGACGATCTGATGGGAAGCCTCGATGCCCAGGACGATAGCTGGACGCTGTTCGACACCAACGGGGAGGATGCGCTGTTGACCTTCACCCGCGATGGCGACGACGTGGTCGTGGCCGACGGCGGCGATGGCGGCTTCGATGGCGAGATCACCCTGGTGGGCGTGGCCGACGACCTGAAGGAGGAAAATTTCAACTTCGCAAATAATGCTTGACCAAGATTTTCGTGCCCCGCACGGCGGGGCCTTGCACCCCCATGCCCCGATCAATGGGCACCACTGCTGGCCCCGCTCAATTGAGCGGGGCTTTTTCTTGATGCGCCTGGTGGAAAGAAGTCTGGCCCACCGGCAGCACGCTCAAGGCGCTATCGGATGTTCGTTCGTGTCGACAGGGTCTCGGTCGGCCAGTCGCCTCTGAGAGCGAAACCATGAAACCTTGCCCATGAGCTTCCAGGGCCTGTTACACTCCTCGACATGACATCACAGCTTCCCGATATCCCATCTGACGGCGCCCTCAGCTCTCCAACGCCCGAAGATGCTCCGTACGGCCTGTTCAGGCTATCCGCCGACGACCTGCTTCGGCTTGAGGATATCCTCCATAAGCTGCGTTCTCCGGCCCGTTGGCAGATCGAGCATCTGGTACTTCAGAAGCTTCAGCGAGAGGGCGATGCTCAGACTTGCCGTCTAGGATTGTGGGTATCCGTGTATCTGCATGAGAGGCAAGAGGACCAGCGCGCTCAACTGGATCTTCAGTTGACCAGCACTCCTTGGCAGCCGCCTGTGGAGCTGTCGGCATCGGTGGGCGACGTGCCATCGGACACCGGTTCGGCGTGGTCCCCTGAGCTGCTTCAAGCCGAAGTTTACTATTCGCTTGGCGACTTGCGGCTCCGGCCGGAAGGTCATCCTCGAGCCGTGGGTTGGTTGCCGTTTGTCGAAATGCCAAGTGCATGGCGCCGTGCGGCCGATCGTCAGCAGACCTTGTCGAGCCAGCTGGAAGTAGCATTGCGTGTCTGGCTACATGATGTGTTGTCGCTGAGTACTGTGGCGGGTATCCAGGAAGCTCTGCTTAGCGGCCCCGTTGGCCACTTCGGACCTCTTGAAACGTGCTTGCTGGAGCGGAGTGGTCAGGCGGACCTGGCTGTTGACGCCACCCTCCTGGGGAGTGCGGATGACAGTGACCTCTGCGTCGGTGAGGCCACGACCTTTCTCGACCTTTACGGCGAGCGCTTTGGTTTGTGGTTACTGCATCGACGCACGTGCAAGCTGCTTAAGCCTCCGCGCAAGGATGCGCCGGCCCCGAGGCAATGGCACTGTTCGGTACTCGTTGGCCATACGGCCGAGGCCTTGATCGCCCAGACCGAGCTGACGGAAACTGAAAAGCACCTTTTCCAGTCTGCGGGTATATTGCCCCATGCCACCTTATGGCCGTCTCGGCCGTCGGCCGAGCGCTCTGGGCAAGACAGCACTTCCAGGCAGAGTACGTTGCTGGATCTCAGTCATGTACCCGACCGCCCTCGTCGTCACCTTCAGGCCATTGCGCAATTGGCTCAGCAGCGGCGGCTGGATGCCTCGGACATCGAGCTGCTGTTGAAAATGGCACGCCAGCTGGGCAAGGCCAGCTCCTCCAGCAAGGCTTCAAAGTCATCATCGCCACGGCATTAGTACCGTCTTGGGTGGACCCGAGTGGCAAGGCGTTTCACGGACCTTTATCCAGGCAAGCTGCCTGGTACGGAATGCCTGGTACGAAATGCAGGAGGGGCTTGGGCGAAATGCCAGGCAATGAGACACTATGCGGCGTTGTGAATCCATCATTGATAAGAGGAAAGATTTCATCATGGACCAGCCCCAGATTGCCCCCGACAAGAACCAAGCCAGCCAGAGCATCACCATCGACGGGGTGGAGTATCAGCTATCGGAGCTGACCGAGGAGGCGCGTGCACAGGTCATCAATTTACGTGTGACCGATCAGGAGATTGCCAAGCTCAAGCAGCAGCTGGCCATCTACCAGACCGCCCGTGCCGCCTACGCTCGCACCCTGAGCGAGAAGCTGCCCACCAAGCAGGCACACTGAGGCATTTCTATGTTCGTGACGCTGCGGGTCATTTGGCTGATATGACCTGCTGATGAAAATGCCCGGCACGAGTGCCGGGCATTAAAGGGGGGACTCAAACAGGATTTCATCGCAGTCTTTTATCACCTCCTGGCGTCGTCAGCCCTCGATAGACCGAGCCTAGCTCGTTTCCGTGCATGCCGCGAACGTCTCCCTCTCAGGGAAACGCGTCAAGAGGTGGCGCCCCCATCAGGATTCGAACCTGAGACCTTCCCCTTAGGAGGGGGACGCTCTATCCAGCTGAGCTATAGGGGCGCTGCGCCGCGCATTATAGGGAAACCGGCCGCCGAGGGAAACCGCGTGGGCAAGGAGTCTGAGACATCGGGTAGAATATGGCCATGCCGCCTTCCCGATCCGATGACGCCGCCTCCCCGCTCTCCGCCCACGGCGACCGCCACTTCGATGGCCTGGCCGACAAGTTCGCCGCCAGCCTCTACGGCGGGGCGCGCGGCGAGCTGCGCCTGGCGCTGCTCGACCGCCTGCTGCCGGAGATGCTTGCGCTCGAGGGCCAGCCCGTGCTCGACGTGGGCGGCGGCCTCGGCCAGCTGGCGGCCTGGTTCGCCGGCCGCGGCCATCCGGTGACCCTGGCCGAGCCCTCCGGGGAGATGCTGGCGCATGCCCGTACCGGCCTGGCGGGGCGCGAGATCGACTTCCTGCAGGCCCCGCTACAGGCGCTGCCCGAACGCGCCCCCGGTCCCTGGCACCTGATCGCCTGTCATGCGGTGCTGGAGTGGCTCGCCGACCCGCGGGGCGCGCTTTCGATCCTGGCCAGGCTGCTGGCGCCGGGCGGCCAGCTCTCGCTGATGGTCTTCAACCGCGACGCGCTGCGTTTCTCCAACGTGGTCAAGGGCAACCTGGAGAAGGCCCTGGCCGACCGCCTGGAGGGCCAGGGGCGGCGCAAGCGGCTGACGCCGATCTCGCCGCTGACCCATGCCCAGCTCATGGAGTGGTGCGACGCGCTGGGCCTGGAGGTGCGGGGCGTGGCCGGCGTGCGGGTCTTCCACGACTACCTGCGTCAGCCGCCGCAGAGCGACGTCGAGCGTGACCGCCTGCTGGCGCTGGAGTGGCGCTACTGCCGGGCCGAGCCCCACTGGCGCCTGGGCCGCTACCTGCTCTACACCCTGGTGCGCCCCGGCGCGTCCCCTTCACCCGCCGAGGAGCCCCCGAGATGACTGCCGAGACGCCGCGTGCCGTCAGCCCGTCTGCCGAGAGCCCGGTCTGCCAGCTGCTGGAGCGCCAGGCCGCCGATTATCGCGGCTGGTGGTGGGTGGCGCCCCCCCGCGACCCCTGGCTGGAGGCGGGGCAGGGCGTCGCCGTCAGCGCCGACCTGGCGGTGCGCCAGGCGTGGCAGGCCGCCGGGCGCGCGGCGTTCTCGCCCTTCGCCCCGGGGCTGCCGGGGGGCGAGGGTGCCCCGCCCGGTGTCGTGCTGTTCTGGCCCAAGAGCCATGCCCTGGGCGAGTGGTGGCTGCTGTGGCTGTGCGCCACGCTGCCCGAGGGTACGCCGCTCGAGCTGGTGGGGGAGAACCAGGGCGGCATCCGGCGGGTGCTCAAGGTGCTGGCCGCGCTGGGGCTGGGGTGCCGCAAGCGCGACAGTGCGCGGCGCTGCTCGCTCTTCGAGACGCGCCTCGCCCGCGTGGGCATCGACCCCGAGGCGGCCTGGACCCCCTTCGAGGCCGACCTCGGTGACGAGCGGCTGACCCTGGTAAGCCATCCCGGGGTGTTCGGCCACGGCAAGCTGGATGACGGCACCCGGCTGCTGATCGAGACTCTGTCGGAGGCGGGGAGGGCGCCTGGCGGCCTGGCGGGTGAGGTGCTGGATCTGGGCTGCGGCGACGGCATCCTGGCGGCCTGGCTGGCGCGCCGCGGCGCCCGGGTGACCGCGGTGGACGTCAACACCTTCGCGGTGGAGGCGACCCGGCGCAGCCTGGCGGCCAACGAACTCACCGGCGAGGCGCAGGAGAGTGATGTCTATTCGGCGCTGGGTGAGCGCACCTTCGATGCCATCGTCAGCAACCCGCCCTTCCACCAGGAGCGCGCCATCGACTACGGCCCGGCGGCGCGGCTGATCGAGGCGGCGCCGGCGCACCTGCGGCCCGGCGGTGCGCTGGTCATCGTCGCCAACGCCTTCCTGCCCTATCCCGACCGTCTCGAGCGCGCCTTCGGCGGCTTCGAGATCCTCGCCGACGACCGCCGCTTCCGGGTCTACCGCGCGGTCAGGCGCTGATCAGGCGACGTGCTCGTGGTGTGGCGTCATGTCGCCACGGCCGGCAAGCAGGCCTTCCACCGAGATGTCCTCATCGAGGTCATCCCAGTGCAGGCCCTTGCCGGAATAGCTGATGCGACATTGGGCTCTTTCGACTGGGCTGGCATGCAGGAGGCGCGGAAACCACGCCAGCGGGATTCCGAGCGTCCTGCCGTCATCCAGCTCGACCCACATGGTGTAGTCGTCAAAGCTGACGGTCTTGGCGGAAATGCTCATTCCAGGCCCTCTCGATCTCGTCACGATGTGCTTCCACCAGCTGCATGAGTTGTGAAAGCTGCTTTCGATTGTAGCCAGCGTTGGTAGCGATAGCGACCTGAGGCTCGAGCCAGATCTTCGCCTCTCCATCCCCGCTCTCTGCGTGGATGTGCATGGGCTCCAGCGGATTACCCTCGTTGGAGTAGAAGAAGAACCTGATTCCCTTGTAGCGAAAGACAACCGGCATGGAAGAGCTCCTATGCCGGAGGGTCGCGGTAGTCGATCTCGGTGATCACATAGGTGGTCTCGCCGCCCGGGGCGGCCACCGTCACCTCCTCGTCCAGGGGCTTGCCGAGCAGCGCCTTGGCCAGCGGCGAGTCGACGCTGATCCAGCGTTTGTCCGGGGCGATCTCGTCGTGGCCGACGATGCGGATGCGCATCTCCTCGCCCGCCTCGTCCTCCAGGGTGACGAAGGCGCCGAAGTAGACCTTACCGGTATCCGCCGGCAGTCGGTCCACCACGGTCAGCTCGTCGAGGCGCTTCGTCAGGTAGCGAATCCGGGCGATCACCCGGTTGAGCTCCTTCTTGTTGTAGGTGTAGTCGGCGTTCTCGGAGCGGTCGCCCAGGGCGGCGGCCTCGCCCACCTTGGCGGAGAGGGCTGGGCGCTTGACCCGCGAGAGGTGGTCGAGGATGCCGCGCAGCCGCTCGGCGCCCTCGGCGGTGATCAGATCGCTCTTGGGTGCCTGGCGCGGGTCCTTGGCCGGGTCGCGCCAGCGGGTCATATTGCGGCCTTTCATGCTCACCTCGTGTTCGTTGTCTGGTGCCGAACATACGTTAGGTGGACCAGTCCGCCAAGCGGACGGGAGCGTCACTTTTGAAGAGCGGTTGGCATCCTCGCCCCGGGTCACGATAATGGGGCTCTTTGCGCCAGCGGAGACGGCCATGAGTGACATGCCAGGGGTGCCCGACCTGGCCGCGGCGGCGCCCTTCACCGCCGCGGACGTGGAGCTGCTGGAGCGGCGCTGCCTGCACCAGGGGTTCTTCCGGCTTGACGAGCTGCACCTGCGCCACCGCCTCTTCGCGGGGGGCTGGAGCCAGCCCATGGTGCGCGAGGTCTACAACCGCCCTGACGCCGTGGGGGTGCTGCTCTACGACCCCGAGCGCGACGCCGTGGCGCTGGTGGAGCAGTTCCGCGCCGGCGCCCTGGAGGATCCCGACTCACCCTGGAAGCTCGAGGTGGTGGCGGGGCTCGTCGAGCGCGGCGAGAGCAGCGCCGAGGTGGCCCGCCGCGAGTCCCGCGAGGAGGCCGGCTGCGAGGTGGGCGAGCTGATTCCGCTCCACACCTACTACCCCAGCCCCGGCGCCTGTGACGAGCGGGTCACCCTCTACTGCGGCCTGATCGACAGCCGCGGCCTGGGCGGGGTGCACGGCCTCGACGAGGAGCACGAGGATATCCGCGTCCAGGTGCTGCCGTTTGTGCGCGCCTGGGAACTCCTGCAGGCGGGACGACTCGACAATGCGATGTGTCTGATCGCCTTCCACTGGCTGGCGGGTGAGCGGGCCTCGTTGCGAGCAAGGAGGTAGCGTGCCGAATCGAAGTGCCTACGTGACCGACCTGAAAGGGCTTCAGGGCGAGTGCAGCGCCAACTATCTGCGCCTGACGCGCCTGCTGGGTGACCTGGAGGCCGGCGACACCCGCGAGGTGGAGCTGGTGAGCCACGGCCGGCGGGTGGGCGAGCTGTGCCTGAAGCTGCAGGAACGCGCCCCCTATACCAGCATCGTGCGGGTCTCCCAGCGCGGCATCCTCGACGCCTACATGGAGACGCCGCGCATGCGGGTGCACCTCTATCACGACGTGCGCATGGCCGAGGTTACCGACTTCCAGCGGCGCCGCCACTTCCACGGCCGCTACCGCTACCCCAACGCCCAGATGCACCAGCCCGACGAGAAGCTGCAGCTCAATCGCTTCCTGGGCGAGTGGCTGGAGCACGGCCTGGCCCATGGCCACTCCCTGGACCTGCCGGAGCTGCGCTGAGCCCATGCCCCGCCTGATCCAGATCAGCGACTGCCACCTCCTCGCAGACCCCGCAGCGCGCTCCCGCACCGGGGTGCCCTGCCGCCAGCTCGTGGCGGTAGTGGCGGCGGCCAATGCCCACCGCCCGGACCAAGTGCTGGTCACCGGCGACATCAGCCACGACGACAGCGCCGCCTCCTACGCCCTGGCCGCCCGCCTGCTGGACGGCCTCGAGGCCCCCTGGGCATGGCTGCCCGGCAACCACGACGTGCTCGCGCCCATGGTCGCGGTGCGCCCCCTGGCGACGACGCTGACCCTGGGCGAGTGGCGCCTGCTGCTGCTGGATACCCACCTGCCCGGTGCCGAGCATGGCGAACTGGATGCGCCCGCCCTCGAGGCCCTGGCGTCGCGCCTGGCCGCGGAGCGGCGCCCGACCCTGGTCGCCATGCACCACCCGCCCGTGGCGGTGGGCTCGGCCTGGCTCGACGCCATCGGCCTGCACCGCGCCGAGGCCTTCTGGGCGACCCTTGCCCCCTTCGCCCAGGTGAAGGCGGTCCTCTGCGGCCATGCCCACCAGGCCTTCGTCACGCACCAGGCGGTGGGTGAGGCGTCGATACCCGTCTATGGCTGCCCCTCGGTCACCGACCCCTTCCTGCCCGGCAGCGAGACCTTCGCCGTGGACGAGGCCGCGCGTCCCGGCTTCCGGATCCTCGACCTGGGCGAGGGTGGGCTGACGACCCGGGTAGAACGTGTCGATACCTCCTAATAAGTTATAAAAAGATAGACATTAATTCTTTTGGGTTATTATTGGCCCGGCGTTACCCTGCTGGCATCACGCACTCCACGTCATGCGAGGTAGCCGGCCATGTCCCTGCTTCACGCCCACCATCGCCCGGCGTCGCCCCGGGCGAGCGCCGCCTCGGCCGCCCCCGAGCCGCGGCGGCTGACCCACCTCAAGCAGCTCGAGGCGGAGTCGATCCATATCATCCGCGAGGTGGTCGCCGAGTTCGCCAACCCGGTGATGCTCTATTCCGTGGGCAAGGACTCCTCGGTGATGCTGCACCTGGCGCGCAAGGCCTTCTACCCCGGGCCGCCGCCCTTTCCGCTGCTGCACGTCAACACCACCTGGAAGTTCCGCGAGATGATCGAGTTCCGCGATCGCATGGCCGCGGATTCCGGCATGGAGCTGATCGAGCATATCAACGAGGAGGGGCGTGCCGCCGGCATCAACCCCTTCGACCATGGCTCCAGCGGCTACACCGACGTGATGAAGACCCAGGCGCTCAAGCAGGCGCTGGACCAGTACGGCTTCGATGCCGCCTTCGGCGGGGCGCGTCGCGACGAGGAGGCGAGCCGCGCCAAGGAGCGGGTGTTCTCCTTCCGCGACCGGCACCACCGCTGGGACCCCAAGAACCAGCGCCCGGAGCTGTGGAACCTCTACAACGCCCGGGTCAGCAAGGGCGAGTCGATCCGCGCCTTCCCGCTCTCCAACTGGACTGAGCTGGACATCTGGCAGTACATCTACCTCGAGGGCATTCCCATCGTGCCGCTCTACTACGCCGCGCCGCGTCCGGTGGTGGAGCGTGACGGCATGCTGATCATGGTGGACGACGAGCGCATGCCGCTGGCCGAGGGCGAGGTGCCCGAGGAGAGGTGGGTGCGCTTCCGCACCCTGGGCTGCTACCCGCTGACCGGCGCCGTGGAGTCGCGGGCGGACACCCTGCCCGAGATCATCCAGGAGATGCTGCTGACCCGCACCAGCGAGCGCAGCGGCCGCGCCATCGACCACGACCAGGCCGGCTCCATGGAGAGGAAGAAGCGCGAGGGCTATTTCTGATGGCACACCAATCGACACTCATCGCCGACAATATCGAGCAGTACCTGCACGAGCACGAGAACAAGGACCTGCTGCGCTTCATCACCTGCGGCAGCGTCGACGACGGCAAGTCGACCCTGATCGGCCGGCTGCTGCACGACTCCAAGATGATCTTCGACGACCAGCTGGCGGCGATCACCCAGGCCTCGAGGAAGAGCGGTACCACCGGCGAGGCGGTGGACCTGGCGCTGCTGGTGGACGGCCTGCAGTCGGAGCGTGAGCAGGGCATCACCATCGACGTGGCCTACCGCTACTTCTCCACCGACAAGCGCAAGTTCATCATCGCCGACACCCCGGGTCACGAGCAGTACACCCGCAACATGGCCACCGGGGCGTCCACGGCGAGCCTCGCCATCATCCTGATCGACGCCCGCCACGGCGTGCAGACCCAGACGCGCCGGCACAGCTTTATCGCCGACCTGCTGGGCATCCAGCACCTGGTGGTGGCGGTCAACAAGATGGACCTGGTGGACTACTCCCGGGAGCGCTTCGAGGCGATCGTCGCCGAGTACCGGGAGCTCGCCGAGAAGCTCTCCGCCCACGACATCCGCTTCGTGCCGATCTCGGCGCTGGAGGGCGACAACGTGGTCAACCCAAGCGAGCGCATGCCCTGGTACTCCGTCGATGGAGAGCCCGGCCCGCCGCTGCTGGAGCTGCTGGAGACGGTGGAGGTGAGCCGCGATCGCAACCTCACCGACCTGCGCCTGCCGGTGCAGGTCGTCAACCGCCCCGACCTGGACTTCCGCGGCTATGCCGGCACCCTCGAGGCCGGCATCCTGCGCCCGGGCCAGGCGATCAAGGTGCTGCCCTCGGGCAAGCGCTCCCGGGTCGAGCGCATCGTGACCTGGGACGGCGACCTGGAGGAGGCCTTCCCCGGCCAGGCGATCACCGTGACGCTCAGTGATGAGATCGACGTCTCCCGCGGTGACTGGATCGTCGCCGACGACGCCGAGGTGGCGCTCTCCCACGCCTTCGAGGCGGATATCGTGTGGATGCATGAGGCGCCGCTGGTCCCGGGGCGCCAGATCGACATCCGCCTGGCCGGCCGTTCGGTGGCCGGGCAGGTGAGCGCCATCGACTACCAGGTGGACGTCAACAGCCTGGAACGCCATCCGGCCGAACGCCTGGAGCTCAACGCCATCGCCCGCTGCCGCGTGACGCTCACCGCCGAGGTGCCCCTGGACGAGTACACCACGAGCCCCGGCACCGGCAGCTTCATCGTCATCGATCGGCTCAGCAATGTCACCGTGGGGGCGGGCATGATCCGCGCCGTGGTCGAGGAGGCGCCGGCGAGCGTCGGCGAGGTGGACTGGGCCGGCTTCGAGGTCGAGCTCAACGCCTTGGTGCGCCGCTACTTCCCCCACTGGGAGGCGAAGGATATTCGCGAGTTGTTGTAGTCATCGCGGAAACCGGCTCTGGTAGGCTGTGTCCAATGCCTCATCGCCTCCGGAGCCGCCTTCGATGCTCGTGATCGCCGTCGTCCTGCTGCTGGCCATCTTCCTGCTGCCCAACCTCTGGGCCCAGTGGGTGCTCAGGCGCCATGGCCGCGGCCGCGACGACTACCCCGGCACCGGGGCGGAGCTGGCCGAGCATTTGCTGCGCCGGCTGGGTATCGAGGGGGTCAGGGTGGAGCGCACCGAGCAGGGCGATCATTACGACCCCGCGGCGCGCCGGGTGCGTCTCTCGCCCTCGGTGCATGACGGGCGCTCGCTTACCGCGGTGACGGTGGCGGCCCACGAGGTGGGCCACGCCATCCAGCACCATCGGGGCTATGCGCCGCTGCTGGCGCGCTCGCGGCTGGTGGCGGTGGCGCAGAAGGCCGAGAAGGTCGGCGCGCTGCTGATGATGGCCGCCCCCTTCCTTTTCCTCCTCACCCGCCTGCCGGGAGGCCTGGCCATCGTGGTGGCCGCGGCGGTGGCGAGCTTCGGCACCGCCGCCCTGGTGCATCTGGTGACCCTGCCGGTGGAGTTCGACGCCAGCTTCCAGCGTGCCCTGCCCCTGCTCAAGGACTACATCCCGCCCTACGACATGCCCGGCGCCCGCCACGTGCTCACCGCCTGCGCCTTCACCTATGTGGCGGCCTCGCTGGCCAGCCTGCTCAACCTGGGGCGCTGGCTGGCGATCCTGCGACG
>JBKHEO010000071.1:0-11590 GCA_046540755.1 Halomonas sp.
GAGCAGAAGCTTCCCAAGCTTAAGACGAGGGTTCGATTCCCTTCACCCGCTCCAGCCGAATCCCATCCGTGACCTGCCTCTGCCCCTCCCGGGTCACCCTGGTGCGCGCCATGGCCCTCTTCCTGCTGGTCTTCGCCATCTGCCTGCTGATCTTCGGCGGCATGACCGCCCTGCTGCTGCTCTCCGGCACGCCGCGCTTTCGCACCGACCCCGAGCAGCTGCTGCGCCTCATGGACGAGGCGCTGGAGAGCCGGGTGGACGAGACCGAATGGAACACCCTCATGGGCTACCCGATCCGCCATGACGACTACCTCGACGGGGTGCGCCGTCGCGCCCAGCGCCTGATGGAGGAGCACGGCAACCATCGGCGCGTCGCCCGGGGCAAGCCGCTGCTGGACGCCAAGGGCCAGGAAGAACTCAGGGCCCTGCGTGACCATCTGGCGAGCCGCCAGGCGCTTCGCGAGCATTGATGCAGCGCGGAATGAGCACTCTCGGCTTCCTGCGTTATCATGCGGTTTCGCCCGCCCGCTGATGGGAGGCCATCATGCAGAGCGTGATACGCCAGACCCTGCTCGATACCGCGACCCGCCACCACGCTCACGACTTCCACCAGATCGTGATCGGGCTGCGAGGCCGCGCGGAGTTCGAGATCGAAGGCCTCGGTGGCGCCATCTCGGCGCTCTCAGGCTGTATCGTGCCGGCCAACCATGTCCACTACTACGCCGGCACCGGCGACAACCGCCAACTGATCCTGGACCTGCCGGCCCAGTCCTCGGCGCTGACCGGGCCACAGCAGGAGCTGGTCCGCCTCTTCGATGCGCCCCGCTTCTTCACCCTGGACGACCCCCTCAAGCACTACCTGGGCTTCCTGCTGATGGAACTGGGCCATGGCGACGGCGTGGGCCACCAGGGCGACCGCCTGGCCGCCACCCTGCTGGGCTGCCTGCACGGCCGCCTGGCCCAGGCGCCCGATGACACCCCGGACCGGCTCGACCTGGTCCGACTCGAGCGCTTCATCGAGACGAACCTCGCCCGCCGCCTGAGCGTCGCCGACCTGGCCCGCGAGGCATGCCTCAGCGAGGCGCACTTCCGTCACTGCTTCCGCCGCCAGACCGGCCTCACACCCTGGCAGTACGTCCGCCGCCGTCGCCTCGAGGCCGCCCGTCGCCTGCTCGACGAGAGCCGGCTGCCCCTGGCGCAGATCGCCGCCCTAACCGGCTTCAGCAACCAGAGCGCCCTGTCCCACGCCTGCCGCGAGGCCTATGGCCAGCCTCCGAGCCGCCTGCGTCGGAAGCTCGCGGCGTCCGTCGCCCGGCCACCGTCGCAGCGTGGCGCGCCCCCCCCTACACCACAAATTAAGACCAAAGTCTAACCTTCTGGTACCATCGTCGGGCAACTCCCGCGGTTTTCACAACAACTCCCGCGGAATCGGCAAGCATCAGCGTCGCTTGCGGCCTACAGTCAGGGAAGGTCCGAGGAAGGCCCCGGCACCCGATGGCCGCCCCCGAGACCCAGCGCTTGCAAAACAAAAGGTGCTCCACCACCGGCAGCCGGCGGGTATGGCACCTATCCCTCGGAGCCAAGCTCCGCCCTGATGAACTGGAGAGGTTTCATGGAAATTGGTGTATGGATCAGCCTGATAGGCTACTTCGTGCTGATGATCGCCATCGGCATCTATGCGATGCAGAAGGCGACCTCGTCATCCGAGGATTACATGCTCGGGGGGCGCGGCCTGAGTCCCAAGGTGGCCGCGCTGTCGGCCGGGGCCTCGGACATGAGCGGCTGGCTGCTGCTGGGCCTGCCGGGGGCGCTGTTTGCCTCGGGCCTCGGATCGGCCTGGATCGGTATCGGCCTGCTGGTGGGGGCCTTCTTCAACTGGACCCTGGTGGCGCCCCGGCTGCGTGAACAGACGGTCCACTACGGCAACGCCATCACCATCCCCGAGTTCCTGGCGAACCGCTTCCCGACCCGCGCCCTGTCGCTGCGGACGGTCTCGGCGGTCGTCATCGTCGTGTTCTTCGCGGTCTACACCGCTTCCGGCCTGGTGGCGGGCGGCAAGCTCTTCGAGAGCGCCTTCTCCGGCGTGTTCGACTTCGGCGGCATGAGCGACTACGGCGCCGGGGTCATCATCACCCTGGGCATCGTGCTGGTCTACACCGTGGTGGGCGGCTTTTTGGCCGTGAGCCTGACGGACTTCGTGCAGGGCTGCATCATGATGCTGGCGCTGGTGATCATGCCGGCGGTGGTGCTCTTCGGCGAAGGCGGAGGCGGCTTCTCCCAGGCGTCGCAGACGCTCAACGAGACGGACCCCAACCTGCTCTCCTGGACCGAGGGGCTCACGCTGATCGGCTGGCTCTCGGCGGTGACCTGGGGCCTGGGCTACTTCGGCCAGCCGCATATCATCGTGCGCTTCATGGCCATCCGCAGTCTCAAGGAGGTTCCGGTGGCACGCAACATCGGCATGTCCTGGATGGCCATCTCGCTGATCGGCGCCGTGTCCCTGGGCATCTTCGGCCGCGCCTTCGCCGTGCGCAACGGCATGGACGTCGAGGACCCGGAGACCATCTTCATCATCCTCGCCGACCTGCTGTTCCACCCGCTGGTCACCGGCTTCCTCTACGCGGCGCTGCTGGCGGCGATCATGAGCACCATCTCCAGCCAGCTGCTGGTCTCTTCCTCGTCGCTGACCGAGGATTTCTACCGGCTCTTCCTGCGCAAACAGGCGACGGAGAAGGAGACCGTCGCGATCGGCCGCCTCTGCGTGGTGCTGGTGGGCGTCGTCGCCGTGATCATCGCCTCCAACCCCGACTCCCAGGTGCTGGGACTGGTCAGCAACGCCTGGGCAGGCTTCGGTGCCGCCTTCGGTCCGCTGATCATCCTCTCGCTGATGTGGCCGCGCACCAACGGCGCGGGGGCCATCGCCGGCATGGTGGTGGGCGCCCTGACCGTCATGGCCTGGATCTCGCTGGGCTGGAACGCCTCCTTCCTGGGCGGGCCTGGCGTCTACGAGATCATCCCCGGCTTCATCGCGGCCTGGGTGGCGATCATGGCGGTGAGCCTCGCTACCGCCGACGCCGGCGAGTACCAGCATATCGCGCGGTAAGTCGGCGTCCGAACGTGCCGAACCCAGCAACAGGATGTGGCCCCGCACGTCGGGGCCACTCGCAGGAGTCGCAACCATGAACCATGTCACCCGGGGTCCGAAGGACGCCGCCAACCCCCTCCGCGCGCGCATCCGCGACCACTACTCGATCGATGAAGCCAGCGTGCTGAAGGGGCTGCTGGAGCAGCTTCGCCTCTCCGAGGAGGAGCGACGCCGGATCGCCGAGGCCGGCGCCAGCTACGTGGCCCGCGTGCGCAAGGAGACCTCCCCCTCGATGATGGAGGCCTTCCTGGCCGAGTACGGGCTCTCCACCGCCGAGGGCGTCGGCCTGATGTGCCTGGCCGAGGCGCTGCTGCGGGTGCCCGATGCCGAGACCATCGACGACCTGATCCACGACAAGATCGAGCCCTCCGACTGGGGCGCGCACCTCGGCAAGTCCTCGTCGTCGATGGTCAACGCCTCGACCTGGGCGCTGATGCTGACCGGCAAGGTGCTCGATGACGACCCCAAGGGCCCGGTGCGCGCGCTGCGCGGCCTGGTGCGCCGCATGGGCGAGCCGGTGGTGCGCACCGCGGTGGGCCAGTCGATGCGCATCCTGGGCCGCCAGTTCGTGCTCGGCCAGACCATCGAGGAGGGCATGAAGAACGCTCGCGACCTCGAGAAGCAGGGCTACACCTACTCCTACGACATGCTGGGCGAGGCGGCACGCACCGACGAGGACGCGCTTCGTTACCACCAGGCCTATGCCGCGGCGATCGAGGCGATCGCCAGGCAGGCCCAGGGCGACGTGCGCGGCAGCCCCGGCATCTCGGTGAAGCTCTCGGCGCTGCATCCCCGCTACGAGACCACCCACCGCGAGACCGTGATGGAGGTCCTGGTGCCGCGCGCCAAGGAGCTGGTGCAGCAGGCCGCCCGGGCCAACATCGGCTTCAACATCGACGCCGAGGAGCAGGACCGCCTGGACCTGTCGCTCGACGTGATCGAGGCCCTGCTCTCCGACCCCACTCTCGAGGGGTGGGACGGCTTCGGGGTCGTGGTGCAGGCCTACGGGCGGCGCGCCGGGCCGGTGATCGAGGCCCTCTACGACCTGGCCGAGCGGCTCGACCGCAAGATCATGGTGCGCCTGGTCAAGGGCGCCTACTGGGACACCGAGATCAAGCTGGCCCAGGAGATGGGCGTCGAGACCTTCCCGGTCTTCACCCGCAAGGTCAACACCGACGTCAGCTACATGGCCTGTGCGCGGCTGCTGCTCGAGCGGCGCGACCGCATCTACCCGCAGTTCGCCACCCACAACGCCCACACCTGCGCCGCCATCGTCGCCATGGCGGGCGACGACAAGGACAGCTACGAGTTCCAGCGCCTGCACGGCATGGGCGAGTCGCTGCACCATATCGTCAAGCAGACCGAGGGCACCCACTGCCGCATCTACGCCCCGGTAGGCGCCCACCGCGACCTGCTCGCCTACCTGGTGCGCCGCCTGCTGGAGAACGGGGCCAACTCCTCCTTCGTCAACCAGGTGGTGGACGACTCGATCCCCCCGAGCGAAGTGGCCAGGGACCCGGTGTCCGGCGTGCTGGCCCTGGGCGACGCCATCGCCAGCCCCATGATCCGCCAGCCCGGCGAGCTCTTCGCCCCCGAGCGCAAGAACTCCCGCGGCTACCGCATCAACGAGCCCGCCTCCGTCCTGCCGCTGCTGAAGGCCCGCGAGGCGTTCGCCGACGCCACCTGGACCGCCGGCCCCATGCTGGCCGGCAGCCCCGCGCCGCAGGGCCCGGCGCGCGATGCCCTGTCGCCGGCCGACGGCAGCCGGGTCGTCGGCCAGGTGCACGAGGCGACGCCGGAGGAGGTCGCGGCGGCGCTGGACGCCGCCGAGGCGGGCTTCACGGAGTGGTCGGCACGTTCCGTGGCCGAGCGCGCCGAGGTGCTGCGCCGCACCGCCGATCTCTACGAAGCGCATATCGCCGAGCTGACGGTGATCTGTACCCGCGAGGCGGGCAAGATGCTCTTCGACGGCATCGCCGAGGTGCGCGAGGCGGTCGACTTCCTGCGCTACTACGCCAACGAGTGCGAGCGGCTGGAGGAGGAGGAACCCGGCAGCGCCCGCGGCATCTTCGTCTGCATCAGCCCCTGGAACTTCCCGCTGGCCATCTTCACCGGCCAGATCGCCGCGGCACTCGCGGCCGGCAACGCGGTGCTGGCCAAGCCCGCCGAGCAGACGCCGCTGATCGCCGCGCGAGCCGTTGCGCTGATGCGCGAGGCGGGCCTGCCCGAGGCGGCGCTCCAGCTGCTGCCCGGCGACGGCCCCACGGTGGGTGCGCCCCTGACCGGCGATGCGCGCCTCGCCGGGGTCTGCTTCACCGGCTCCACCGAGGTGGCGCAGATCATCCACAGGACCCTGGCACAGAACGCCGGACCGGAGGCCATCCTGATCGCCGAGACCGGGGGCCTGAACGCCATGATCGTCGACTCCACGGCGCTGACCGAGCAGGCGGTGCGCGATATCCTGATCTCCTCCTTCCAGTCCGCCGGCCAGCGCTGCTCGGCGCTGCGCATGCTCTACGTCCAGGAGGAGGCGCGCGACCGGCTGCTGCACATGCTCGACGGCGCCATGGATGCCCTGACCATCGGCGACCCCTGGAACACCGACACCGACGTCTCGCCGGTGATCGACGCCGAGGCCCAGGCCGATATCAGCGGCTACGTGGCGGAGAAGGAGAAGGCCGGCAAGGTGGTGAAGAAGCTGCCCGCGCCGACGACCGGCACCTTCGTCACCCCGGCCGTGGTCGAGGTCGGCGGCATCGAGGACCTCGAGCGCGAGATCTTCGGCCCGGTGCTGCATGTGGCCACCTTCAAGGCTCGGGACATCGACAAGGTGGTCGACGCCATCAACGAGCGCGGCTACGGCCTCACCTTCGGCCTGCATACCCGCATCGACGACCGCGTCCAGCAGATCGTCGAGCGCCTCCATGTGGGCAACATCTACGTCAACCGCAACCAGATCGGCGCCATCGTCGGCTCCCAGCCCTTCGGCGGCGAGGGGCTCTCGGGCACCGGCCCCAAGGCGGGCGGCCCGCTCTACGTCAACCGCTTCCGGCGCACCGCCCGGGAGGAGCGCCTGGAGGCGCCCAAGGGCGACGCCGTGGCGCGCGAGGCGCTGCAGTCGGCGCTGGACGGGCTCGATGCGCGCAACTGGTCGGCGCGGCCGGACCGGGTCGAGGTGCTGCGCCGAGCGCTCTCCGGCAAGGGCGGCGTGATCCGCAAGGCGCTGGCCGAGACCGCGGCGCTGGACATGACGCCCCAGACGCTGCCCGGGCCGACCGGGGAGAGCAACCGGTTGTCGATGTACCCCAAGGGTCCGGCGCTGTGCCTCGGCCCGACGCTGGAGATCGCCATCGCCCAGGCGGTGCAGGCGCTCGGCTGTGGCTCCCCGGCGCTGGTGGTCGTCCCGGGGGCGGCCCAGGCGATCCAGCCGCTGGTCGAAGCGGGGGCACCGGTCGCCGCCCTTGACGGCAGCGTCGAGGCCGAGCTTTTGACCGAGCTCGAGGGTATCGTGACGGTCGCCGCGGCCGGCACCAGCGACTGGACCCGCGCCCTGCGCCTCGCCCTCTCCCGTCGCGATGGCGCCATCGTGCCGCTGGAGACCCAGGCCATCGCGCCGGAGCGCTACGTGGTGGAACGCCACCTGTGCATCGACACCACGGCGGCGGGCGGCAACGCCAGCCTGCTGGCGACGGCCGAGTAGGCGCCTCACGGCGAGGCATCCCCAACGGGCGGGCCATCGCCTGCCCCCTTTCCACGCGACAGGCCGCCCTCGGGCGGCCTGTCGCCCTTCCACCGACAAGTCAGCCGGTGACCGCAAGCCCCGCCAGCAGCAGGGTGAAGCCGACCAGCGCCCCCAGGCACCAGGCGGGCGGCGGCGCTCGCCTGCCGCTTTCCCGCACCAGCGGCGCGGCGAAGGCCACTCCCAGGGTGGCGGCCCCCAGCAGGATCAGCGGCAGCCGCAACACCATGGGCAGGGCGGCGATCAGCTGCGGCTCGAGCAGCAGCCATACCGCCAGGCCGGCGGCCAGCAGCAGCCCCGCCAGGGTCAGGCGGCTCTCGTCCCGCGGGCTCAGGTCTCCCATGCCGGCTTCCTCCATGGTTCGCCCCCTCAGTGAAGCCGATTCGGAGGCGTTCGGCGAGCCGCTGCCGCAGCGCGACGCCATGCCCGTCACCGTGGCGCCGCCCCGAGGGTGGCCTTTCGCCGCACCGCGTCATTCCCTTGCGCTGGATCAATTCATGGCCCGGGAGCGGGGGTTACACTGAATTTATCTTCCCATGCGGCGTCGCGCCGCACCCGTGCCAGCAGGAGCCGACACCATGCGCAAGAGTGCCCTTTCCACCCTGATCGCCGCCGGCGTGGCCGCCGCCGCCGTCACCACCAGCACCCAGGCCTTCGCCTACGGCGCCGGCGACTTCTTCACCCGCATCGGCGTCGCCAAGGTCGAGCCCAAGAGCGATAACGGCAACCTGACAACGGATGACCTGGCAGTTGATGTCGAGGACGATAGCGCCTTTGCCTTTACCCTGGGCTACCGCTTCACCGACCAGCTGGGCGTGGAGCTGCTGGCCGCCGAACCCTTCGACCACAACTTCACCCTGGGCGATGGCGCCGCCACCGGCTCTACCGATCATCTGCCGCCGACCCTGACCCTGCAGTACTACCCGCTGGGCGGCACCGACGCCTATGTGCAGCCCTATGTCGGGGTGGGCATCAACTACACCCGCTTCTCCGATGAAGAGATCAATATCCCCGATGCAAACCTCGAGCTAGATGACTCCTGGGGCGCCGCCGGCCAGCTGGGCGTGGACGTGCTGATCGATGACAACTGGGCCCTCAACGGCTCGGTCTGGTACATGGATATCGATTCCGACGCCAGCCTGGACGGTAACGACATCGGCACCGTGGAGATCGACCCGGTGGTGGTGATGGGCGGTATCAGCTACCGCTTCTGATCCCGAGCCGACCGCCGGATCACGCAGGGCCCGCCGTCGGCGGGCCCTGCGTCGTTGTGGACAAGTGCCCGAGGCAGGGGCCGGGTCAGTTCTCGGTGACCAGGCGGTCGATCGCCTCCACCGCCTGGCAGAGCAGCAGGCGGTCGCTGGCGCGCACGCCCTCCTCGGCCAGGTAGGTCGCCACCGCCGGTGCCACCTCGCAGCGCGCCGGCAGCGGTGCGCGGCGCTCCACCAGCGCATCGAGCCGGGCGATGAACACGAAGCGCAGCCACTGGGGCAGCGCCATGGTGTCGACGCAGAAAGGCTGCTGGCTGTCGAAAGCCTCGGGCTCGGGGGTGGCCATGCGCCACAGGTTGGCCGCCTTCATGGTCGCCTCGAGCCGGCGCAGGGCCTGGTCGAGCTCGTCGTGAACGCTCATCGCTCTCCCCTCCTGATAGTGTCTGCGCCCATTATCCCGGCCGCGAACGCGACTGGCCAGCCGGGGCGCGGCACATTCACAGTTTCCGTGAACGGGGCTGTGGATAAGCGCTGGAAAGAGCGCGCCAGCCCAGAGACCATGGGCGATGGCGAGGTTCGATCAACAATTGACCAGCCATCCGGCCCGGCCGCGCCGGATGGCTGACAGTGCGGCGGTGCCGCGGTAGAGTGCACGCTCCAACACGCGGAGATGCCATGCAACCCATCCACACCCTTCACGACTTCTTCGTGCGCAGCGGTGCCGAGGTGCGGCTCTACCACCTGGGCCGCCGCGTCGAGCCCTGCGAGATGGCGACCCTGGCGGCCCTCGAGGCCGGCGAGGCCCCCTGGCCCCTTCCCTGGCAGGGGCAGGCACGCCTGGGCCTGGTGTTCCGCCTGGGCGACATGCAAGAGTCGGTGATCTGGTTCCTGGCCCTGCCACTGGACGAGCAGGGCTACCTCGACCCGGCACCCCGGGACGCCTTCGTCCAGCGCCTGCTGGAGACCCTGGGGCGCAGCGTGGGAAGCGTCGGTCGCGAGGATGGCGAGGCGGTGGACAACCTGATGCAGGACAACCCGCTCGCCTTCACCCCCTCGCTGCCCTTCCAGGCGGTGCTTCACGCCCGCGCCCGCCACGACCTGGGCGAGCCGGCGAGCCAGCACCTGGAGCCGGTGGAGGCCTACCTGAGCGGTCAGCAGGCCCTGGACTGGCGAGCGCTGGGCCTGCAGGGGCTGGCCGACTTCGCGGTGCGCATGGGCGATGACGAGCGACGTCAGCTCGCCATGGCGCTGCCCGAGCTGCCCGACGAGATGCTCCCCTCGCTCTGCTACTGCCTGGAGCATGTGGCCATCGATGCGCCGCTGGCCGCGGCCCTGCGCGCCCGGGGCGAGGCGGCCGCCGTGGCCGGCGACGTGGAGGGGCTGTGCGCCTGCGTGCGCGCCGCCGCCCCCGCCGCCCCGGCCGGGGCCTGGCTCGACAGCCTGCTGGCCGACCCCCACGCCTGCGGCCCCGACCTGCTGGCGGCCATCGCCGCTCGCGGCTGGCAGCACCTGGAGGATGGCGAGCGGCTACCCCGCTACCTGACGCGGCTGGCCGAGTGCGAGCAGGCCGACTTCACCCGTGTGGCCCGCGACCTGGCCCTGATCCCCCGGCTGCGGCTGCCGCTGCTGATGACCCTGCGCGAGGCGCCTGCCGACTCCCCGGTCGGCCGGCGCCTCGCCGCCCTGACGCGCTGACGGCGAGAACAAGCATGACGATGATGAAGGAACTCCCCTATACCCCCAAGGCGGTGATCGGCCGCCGCGAGATGGTCGAGCTGCCGGAGATGCACCTGACCCTCTTCGCCAAGGCGGACACTGGGGCGCGCACCTCGGCGCTGCACGCCGAGGACATCGAGTCCTTCGAGGAGGACGGCCACCTGTGGGTCAGCTTCACCACCCGCAGCGGCGGCCCCGAGACCCCGCCCCACATCTTCCGCATGCACCTGCACGATCGGCGCAAGGTGCGCAGCTCGAACGGCCAGGAGGAGTGGCGCTACGTGATCCGCACGCCCATGCGCCTGGGCTCGCTGGAGTACCCGGTGGAGCTGACCCTGACCGACCGGCGCGAGATGCGCCACCCCATGCTGCTGGGGCGTCGTGCCCTGCGACGCCTGCTGGTGGCGCCCGGCGCCGCCTTCCTGCACGGCGAACCCTGAGCCCACCGGCCCCACCCGGAGTCACCCGATGCATATCGCGCTGCTGTCCCGCAACCGCAACCTCTACTCCACCCGGCGCCTGATCGAGGCAGCCGAACAGCGCGGCCACAGCGCCCGGGTGGTCGACACCCTGCGCTGCTACATGAGCATCGCCTCGCACCACCCCTCGATCCACTACAAGGGCGAGGAGCTGGAGACCTTCGACGCGGTGATCCCGCGCATCGGCGCCTCGATCACCTTCTACGGCTGCGCGGTGCTGCGCCAGTTCGAGATGATGGGCACCTACGTGCTCAACGACAACGTCTCCATCACCCGCTCCCGGGACAAGCTGCGTTCCCTGCAGCTGCTCTCCCGCAAGGGGCTGGGGCTGCCGATCACCGGCTTCGCCCACTCCCCCGACGACATCCCCGATCTGATCACCATGGTCAAGGGCGCCCCGCTGGTGATCAAGCTGCTGGAGGGCACCCAGGGCATCGGCGTGGTGCTGGCCGAGACCAACCAGGCCGCCGAGAGCGTGATCCAGGCCTTCATGGGCATGAAGGCCAACATCATGGTGCAGGAGTACATCAAGGAGGCGCGCGGCGCCGACATCCGCTGCTTCGTGATCGGCGACAAGGTGGTGGCGGCGATGAAGCGCCAGGCTCCCGAGGGGGAATTCCGCTCCAACCTGCACCGTGGCGGTACCGCCAGCGTGATCCGCATCACCCCGGAGGAGCGCTCCACGGCAATCCGCGCCGCCAAGGCCATGGGGCTCCGGGTGGCCGGTGTCGACCTGCTGCGCTCCAACCACGGCCCCGTGATCATGGAGGTCAACTCCTCTCCGGGGCTGCAGGGGATCGAGAGCGCCACCGGCAAGGACATCGCCGGGCTGGTCATCGAGCACCTGGAGAAGAACGCGGCCCCGGCCCGCAAGGCGCCACCTAAGCCCAAGGGGTAATTGCCGAATCGGTACCGGCCAGGTCCAATAGGCATGATCGTATTCACCGCCTGGGGGTAGCAAAACAGCGTTTCCCCAGCCACAATCTGCGTCACCAAAGGGGGTGACCGCTCATGTTTCTCGACAATCGCCAGGTGGCGATGGACAGTGTGCTGGAAGCGCTGGCCGACAGCATCGACTACTTCCAGGACAACCTGGAGCGCCTGCGCCCGTCGCTGCGCGATAGCCTGAAGCCGCACTACGAGGCGCGCAGCCAGGCGATGCATGAGCTGCAAGAGCTGGCCCGCGAGCACCTGAGCATGCTGCCCCGGGACGCCGACGTCGAGCGTGATGACTACATGTGGCTTTGGAGCCGCCTGAAGAGCTTCGTCGGCAACGAGAGCCAGGTGGTGATCGGCGAGC
>JBKHEO010000072.1:0-11456 GCA_046540755.1 Halomonas sp.
CTTCGGCCTCTTCCTCGTCTTCCCCTTCGGCCTCTCCCTCGGCCTCCGCTTCGGCCTCCGCTTCGCCCTTAGCCTCCTCTTCATCGTGGTCGGCGCCCTCGGCGCCTCCCTCTGAATCGCCTTCGGCATCCGCCTCGGCGAGCATCAGCGGCGCCTCCTGGCCGCTGGTGTAGGCGGGTTCGCTGGCCTCATCGGCCACCGCCTGCATCGCCGCGCCGCTGGCGACCAGCGCCAGGGCGGGCGCCGCATACCCCAGTCGACGGCCCAGCCGCTCGATCAGGTTTCGGCGTTTCTCGTCTGTTTCCTTCATGACATGACCTCCGTCAGGGTGCTCGGGCAGGATTCACCCCCTGCCCTCGGGATAGCGAGGAGGCCGCAACCTCCTCGACAGGGGAGCCGAAGCTCCCGCTGTTCAGGCATCGACCGACGCCGGATTGGCCGGTGCATCACTCGCCCGGAAGCGATGTGCATCAGGGCCCACCAGGCAGGCGGCCAGCCGCTCCGGAGCGGTTCGTGCGTCGATCCGCCAGCGCGTCGCCTGCTCCATCCAGGCATCGAGCCGCGCCATCGCCTCGACCGACGGCGACGGCTCGTCGGGGCCATACGCCAGCGGCAGCAGCGTGGCCAGGGCGTCGAGCCGGGGCAGCGGCCGGGGGGCGCCGCCTTCCTCGCCCTCGCCACTGCCCTGTATCACCACCAGCGGCACGCCGTCGGCCTCCCGCGGGGACGGCGCCCCGACGGGACGCCCCGCCAGGGGCAGGCCCAGGGGCTCGAGGCGCACGCCCGCGGCCTCGAACACCAGTCTCACGCCGCGGCTGACCTCCCCGGGCAGGGCGGCCAACGCATCGCCCCCCGCGGCCTCGCCGCACGCCACCAGCGCCGCCTGACCGGGGCCGGGCTGCCACCAGGCGAGATCCAGCACCGGCGCCCCGGAACGCACCGCCAGGTGCAGCAGGCGCGCGCCGAGCGCCGGCACAACCTCGGCCAGGGAGAGCCCGCTCGCCACCAGGCACCCGGCCTCGGCCAGGGCATAGCCGTTCGGCGAGGCGAGCACCACCAGGAATGCCGACGGAGCGCCGGCCGCCGCCTCCGACGTGACGGGAGAGAGCCGCTCGTCGAAGGCCTGGCGCAGGCGCCGCTCGACGGCCGCATCGGGCAGCATCAGGCACCAGTCGCGATCGTCGAAGTGCAGCCGCCACCGGGAAGGGCTCGCCTTGGCGGGCGCCTTGACGTCAGCCTCGAGCTCGCTGCCGTCCACCTCCTGGCCCTGGCAGAGAAGTCTCTCGCGACACCACGCCCCCAGGGTCGACCACACCGTGTCGCGCAGGGCATCCGCCGACGCCGGTGGATCGCTCGCCTCGGCGAGGGCCTCGGCGATGGCTTCTGGGTCCAGCCCCTCGGTGGCCAGCAGCCAGATCAGCGCCGCGGCGTCATTGGGCCGATAGAGGCGACCGCTGGCCTCGGCATAGAGTGCCAGGCTCTCCTCCTCGTGGAACTCCGCCACGCGACGCCGGACCAGGCGCGGTCGCGGCAGGGCACGCCCCGCCACCGCCTCCGCGAGGGTGACGTCGGCCAGGCTCGGCAGCGAGAAGAAGGGCAGGTAGCGCTCCGGCTCGGTCGCCGGCAGCAGCCGCTCGAAGCCGCCGGCCCGACTCTCCTCGGCCCGGGCCTCGGCGAGCAGGGTGGCGGGGTCGCTCCCCTGCGCCGGCGGGTGGTCGCCTTCGACGTCCACCAGGTGCAGCATGTCCCGCACCAGCTCGCCCTTGATGCGCTCCTCGACGAGGCCGCCATCCTCGGGGGCGGCGCAGGTACCCAGCGACGGGCTGAGGTTGCACTCCAGGATCCATGGCTTGAGGTCGGCGTCGACCAGGCAATCGAGTCCCAGCAGTTCGTAGCCGCCGCGGGGGTCGGCGCCCACCTCCTCGCCGCGGCGACGCAGGTCGTCCACCGCCGAGATGACCGTCAGGCTGACCAGGTCGCGCAGCCTGGCGAAGAGGCGCTCGTCGTCGTGCCCCTGGTCGCGCAGCCAGGCGCGGTAGCGCGCGAGATCGATGAACTCCACCGGCACCTCGGCGCGGGTGTTGAGGGCATTGATGTCGGGATTGGTGAGCTGGCTGTAGGGATTGTCGGCATCCTCGGGGTCCCAGGGCTCCGAGGCGAGCTTGGCAAACCCCTGGCGGTAGAGGTAGACCCGCAGCGGGGTCAGCGAGCTGATCAGCACGTAGAGGCGCAGCACGTACTTGTGCCCGCGAAGGGTGTGGGGGCGATCGAGGTACGCCTGCACCAGGTGGTCGCGCGCCGCCGGTGCCTCGGCCGCATCGCGCAGCACCCTCACCCCCTTGCCCTTGGAGGCGTTGGTGGGCTTCTGGATCCAGCGCGAGTCGGGCGCCGCCAGGGCCGCGAGCTGCAGCGCCTGATGGTCGCGGGGCATGATCCAGGCGTGGGGGAAGAAGTCGAGCCGGGAGACCAGCGGATGCCCTGCCCCGAAGCCTTCGACCAGCCGTGCCCGCAGCGCGGCGAGGCTCTCGTGCAGGCGGCTCTTGACCGTCAGGGCGGCGTTGCCCGGGAAGTGGTTGAGCTTGCGGCACGGCGAGACGCGGCGGAACTGCCGCGACGCCGGCATGCCGGTCACCCAGGCGGCATCCCAGCGGGTCTCGTCACCCTCCTCCCAGCCTCGCGCCTCCAGCGCCTCGCGAAAGAAGCGGTCCTGTTCGGCGGCGCGCCGGCCACTCAGCCAGAAGCGTCGCGGGGACCTGTCCTGGTGCCTCTCCTGGGGCATGCGATATCTCCTCGTGTCGGGCCGACCGGCCGATCATGGGCAGTGCTGCTTGGTCGCCGCGCCACGGCAACCCTTACAGCCCTACCCTAACGTCATAGCAACTCGGGGCGCTCCTGTCTCGCCCTTGAATTATGGACCGAACGATACTAAATTCAACGCATGACTCGTGGACGCCCCATCGCCTTCAGCCCCGACGAGGCCGCCGGCGCCGCCATGAAGGTATTCTGGCGGCTCGGCTTCGAAGCCGCCTCGACCCGCGACCTGCTCGAGGCCATGGCCATCTCGCGCAGCAGCCTCTACCAGGCCTTCGGCAACAAGGAGCAGCTGTTCCTGGTGGCCCTTCGCCGCTATCGCGAGGCCCTGCTGGCACGACTCGATCGGGGCCTGGCGGCTGCCCCCTCGGCCATGGCGTTCCTGGAATCGCTGTTCGGTGATACCGCCGACGAGGCGGGCAGCGAGCGAGCCGCCATGGGGTGCCTGATCTTCAACTCCGCCACCGAACTCGGTCAGCGCGGCGACCCGCCCTCGGAACACGCCCGGGAGAGCCTCGCCGCCATCACCGGGTTCTTTCGCCGAGCGGTGCGCCAGGCCCAGGCGGAAGGCGATATCCCCTCCGCACACGACGCCGAGGCACTGGCCGGCTACCTGACGATGGGCATGGCCGGCCTGCGCACCCTGCTCAAGAGCGGGGCCGACGCCCGCCAGGCACGCCAGGCGGCCGAGCTGCTGCTCGAGACCCTGAAGGGTGGCCGCCCGGACCGCTGAGTTTTTTTGCCATATATGGATCGATCGTTCCATATATGGCGTTTCGCCAAGCCCACGATCATCCGACCCGACAACGAAGGAGGACGCACCATGGCAGCCGAATATCAGATGCAGATGGCGCCCCGAACCCTGGAGAGCGCCGATGCCAAGGCGAAGCCGCTGCTGGAGAAGGCCAATGAAACGCTGGGCTTCGTGCCCAACATGTACGCGGGCATGGCCAAGGCCCCGGGGGTGCTGAGCACCTACCTGCATGGCTACGAGCTGTTCCGCAACGACTCCGGTTTCACGCCCCCCGAGCAGGAGGTGGTCTTCCTGACCATCAGCCGGCTCAATGGCTGTGACTACTGCATGTCCGCCCACAGCATGCTGGCCGACAAGGCCTCCCGGGTGCCGGCCGAGGTGCTCGAGGCGATCCGGGAGGACAGACCGATCCCCGACGAGCGCCTGGCGGCGCTGGCCGAGTTTACCCGGGTGATGTTCGAGAGCCGCGGCATGCCGCGCCAGGACGAGGTGGAAGCCTTCCTGGAGGCCGGCTTCGAGGAGCCGCAGGTGCTGCAGATCGTGCTGGCCCTCGCGGTAAAGACGCTCTCCAACTACGCCAACCACGTCAATCACCCGGCGCTGGATGACGCCTTCGCCGGCCATGCCTGGGAAGGCTGACACAGGGCGGGATATCAGTGATAAGAGAAAGGTTTTATATAACTTTTAGCACTGAAAATGGCAGGAAGCATTCTTGGCGAGGGAGCGCCAACTCGTTGCAGCATTGACCCTCTCCCCATCCCTGACGAGGAGGATCCGCCATGAGATCCCGACTGATCATCGCCGCCGGCGCCCTGGCCGTGGCCGGCCAGGCCCACGCCCTGCACCCCTCCCCCCTGGTGGAGGCCGAGTGGCTCAGCGAGCATCTCGACAGCGACGACCTAGTGGTGCTGGACGTGCGCTCGTCCATCGATGACGGCGGCGACCGCGAGAGCTTCGAGGCGGCACGCATCCCGGGCAGCCGCTACTCCCACTACACCGAGGCCGGCTGGCGCGAAGAGCGCGACGGCGTCGCCGGCCTGATGCCCGCGGTCGACGACCTCGAAGCGCTGATCGGCGAGCTGGGCATCGACAATGACGACACCGTGGTGGTGGCCGCCGCCGGTACGGGCCCCACCGACTTCGGCAGCGCCGCCCGGGTCTACTGGACCTTCAAGGCGCTGGGTCACGACGAGGTGACCATCCTCAACGGCGGCGTCGCCGGCTGGGAGGCCCAGGGCTTCGAGGTCGCCTCGGGCGCCCCGCAAGCCGTCGAGGCCGCCGACTTCGAGGGCAGCCTGCAGGAATCCCTGCTGGCCAGCACCGATGAGGTGGAGGCCGCCCGCCAGGCTGACGAGGCGCTGGTGGACGCACGCCCGACGGACTTCTACATCGGCGAGAACCAGTCCCCCGACACCCGGGCACCGGGCACCATTCCCGGCGCGGTGAACCTTCCCCACCACGACGCCCTGGTGGAGCGTGACGGCGCCTACTACCTGGACGCCGAGACCCTCAAGGCCAACGTCGACGAGCTGGGCCTGGACCGGGACGCCCCCACGGTGGCCTTCTGCAACACCGGCCACTGGGCCGCCAGCGGCTGGTTCCAGCTCAGCGAGGTGGCCGGCCTGGAGAACACCACCATGTACGACGGCTCCATGGCCGAGTGGACCCAGGACGACGAACGCCCGCTGCACCTAGCGGAACGCGGCACGGTCAGTGTCGGGGACCTGGCCGATTGAGCCTGCCGACCACGAGGGCCACGCCCTCCACAACCTCGGGGCCCCGCAAGCGCACGCGGCGGGGCCCCGGCGTTTTTCGCCTCCCGCCTCAGCCGAGCCGCTCGGCCAGGGTATCCAGGTCGGTGACGGTAAGGTCGGGCTCGATGCCCCAGGGGTCGAAGGGGGCCTCGGGGCTGCGGCGTACCCAGGCCGCATGCAGGCCGGCGTGGCGGGCGCCGATGACATCGAAGGGGTTGCTGGAGATCAGCCAGGTGTCGCCGGGGTCGACCTCGAGACGCCGGCGCAGGTGCGCATAGACCGCCGGGTCGGGCTTGAAGCGCTTGACCTCGTCGACGCTGACCACCGCCTCGAAGTGGCCGCGGATACCGGCCTGGTCGAGCAGCCCCTCCACGGCCTCGGCCGTGCCGTTGGAGAAGGCCGCGCAGCGCACCTCGGCCCGCTCCAGACGCGCCAGCGCGCCCGCCGCCTCGGGGAAGGCCGGCAGCCGTGCGTAGACGCCCATCAGGCGCTCCTTGTCGACATCGGACAGCCCGGCCTGCAGCACACGGTCGGTGAAATCCAGCGCCTCGCGGGTGCACTGCGAGAAGGGCACGTAGGCCCCCATCAGGCTGCGGCGGAAGCTGTACTCGAGCTGCTTGTCGCGCCAGCGCCGCGAGAACTCTACGGCCGACGTCGCCCGGCCTGCCAGCCGCCTTTCCAGTTCGGTGACCACGCCGTGGGTGTCGATCAGGGTACCGTAGACATCGAAGGCCAGTACCTTGGCGGACATTGCCATCCTTCCTCTTGTGGATGAGAACCGTCTTCAGCCTGCGCCAGTCACCGCCTGGCGGCAAGCCCCACGTCTCCGCTCAACCGGCAGCGAGCCGCTCGAGGGCGAAGGCGGCAATGGCCGTGTCTTGCACGCCGGTGCCGGTCAGGTCACATACCGTGATGGTGGCATCGGACAGCCGCAGGCGCTGCCCCTCGGCGATCACCCGCCCCAACTCGTGGACCTTGAAGGGGGGCTCCTTGCCGGCGAAGACCTTGAGCTCGCCGTTGCTCTCGCTCTGGGCCCGGGTGTCGGCGACGAAGGCGTCGGCACGGATCATCACCTCGTCGTCGAGCTCACGCTTGTCGGGGCTGTCGGACCCCATGGCGGTGACGTGCACACCCTCGGGCAGGTCCTGGCCGCGCAGGATCGGCTCACGAGCCGGCGTGGCGGTGACGACGATATCGGCCCGTTGACAGGCGCCGTGCACGCTGTCGTGGACGTTCACGGCAAGCCCCGCCTCGCGCATCCGCTCGGCGTAGGAATCGGCCGCCTCGCGCCGGCGCGCCCAGACGTCGAGGGTGTCGATATCGCGCACCAGGCGCAGCGCCCGGACCTGCTGCTCGGCCTGCTCACCTGCACCCAGCACCGCCACCCGGCGGCTGTTCTGCCGCGACAGGTGCTTGGCAGCGATGGCCCCGGCCAGCGCCGTGCGCACCAGGGTGAGGTAGCCCTCGTCGAAGAGCACCGCCTCGACGCGCCCCGTCTCGGCCGAGAAGACCATCATCAGACCGTTGAGGCTCGGCAGGCCACGCTTGGGGTTATCGAAGGCGCCGGTGCTGACCTTGATGGCGAAGCGCGGCGCGTCGCGGATGTGCGCCGTCTTGACGTCCACTTCGCTAGCGAACTCTTCCATGGCCATGGAGAGAATCGGCGGCTGGACGACCTCGCCGCGACCGAGCGCGGCGAAGCCCGCTTCCACCGCCGCCAGGGCGTCCCGGTCGAGGGTCACGGCCTCGGCAATGGCATCACGCTGGTAGAGCTGCATGGAGCGACCTCCTCATCTGGCACTGACGCGGATCACCTGCCAGCGATTTTCCGCGCCCGATCGAGGGTTTCAAGCGCCACGCCGTTGCCGGAGAGGATCAGCGCCAGCGTCTCGCCGCGCACGTCGATGGCGTGCTCGGCGAGTGCGGCGAGCCCCACCGCGGCGGCACCCTCCACCAGCCGCTTTTCATACTCGAGGATATCGACCATGGCCCGCGCGATGGCCGCCTCGGAAACCTTATGGTGGTCGTCCATCACTTCGCGCACCAGCGCGAAGGTGCAGCGGTTGTCGAGCCCGATGCCCCCGCCCAGGGAATCGCCGAGGCTTTCGACCTCCGCCACGGCCACTGGATGGCCGGCCTGGAGGCTCTCCCACATGGCGGCGCCTTGCGAGAGGCTCACCCCGGTGATCCGGCACGCCGGTCGGATCGCCTTCACCGCCGCACCGATGCCGCCCAGCAGCCCGCCGCCGGAGAGCCCGATGACGACGCGGTCGAGACCGGGCGCATCTTCCATGAGTTCGAGTCCGATGGTGCCCTGCCCCGCCGCGATCAGGGGGTCGTCGAAGGGCGGGATCGGCGTCATGCCCTGCTCGCGCACCAGCCGCTCGACCTCGGCGAAGGCCGCGTCCTGGCTCTCGCCGACGCGCCTCACCTCGGCGCCCAGTGCCTCGATGGCCGCCACCTTGTTGGCCGGCACCAGGCTGGAAAGGCAGATCACCGCCGGCACGCCGAGTCGGGCCGCCGCATAAGCCACGGCGCGGCCATGGTTGCCGGTGGAGGCGGTGGTGACGCCGGCGGCCAGGGCATCACGGCCGTGCTGCTCGATGAGCGCGGCGACCATGTTGGTGGCGCCGCGCAGCTTGAAGGCGCCGGTGGGTTGGCAGGTCTCCAGCTTCAATAGAATCTCGGCGTCGAAGCGCTCGGAGAGCGCCGCCGAGCGCACCAGCGGCGTGCGCACCACCTGGCCGGCCAGGCGGTGACGCGCCCGGTAGACGCCTTCCAACGTGACGCCGTGCACGGGTTCGGTCATGTCACCTCCCCTCAAGCACCTCGCCGCGGTCGGGCCGCGGCGAGGTCGAAACGTGGCGAGTGCGCGATCAGGCGAGCTGGGCTTCGCCGCTGCGCACCAGCTCGTCCGCCACCCGGTCGACGGCGCGCTGGGTCCGGGCGACGATCTCGTCGACCTCGGCGCGGCTGGTGATCAGCGGCGGCGCGAAGCCGAGGATGTCGCCCTGGGGCATGGCGCGGGCGATCAGGTTCTGCTCCAGCGCCGCCGCGGCGATGCGCGGACCGACCTTGAGGCTCGGGTCGAAGGCCTGGCGCCTGGCCGGGTCGGCGGCGAACTCCAGCGCTGCCAGCATGCCCACGCCGCGCACGTCGCCGACCAGCGGATGGTCGCCGAAGGCGGCCTGCATCTGCTGCTGCAGGTAGGCACCGGTATCAAAGGCGTTGGCGGTGAGCCCCTCGCGCTCGATGATCGCCAGGTTGGCCAGCGCCGCGGCGCAGCCCAGGGCGTGGCCGGAGTAGGTCCAGCCGTGGCCGATGGGGCCGTATTCGCCGGTGCCCTGCTCGAGCACCCGCCACACGCGGTCGCCGACGATCACGCCCGAGAGCGGCTGGTAGGCGCTGGTCAGCCCCTTGGCCACGGTGATCAGGTCGGGCCGGATGCCGTAGTGGTGACTGCCGAAGTCGGCGCCGATCCGCCCGAAGCCGCACACCACCTCGTCGGCGATCAGCAGCACGTCGTACCTGGCGAGCACCGCCTGGATCGCCTCCCAGTAGCCCTCGGGCGGCGGCACGATGCCGCCGGTGCCCAGCACCGGCTCGCCGATGAAGGCGGCCACGGTCTCCGGCCCCTCGGCCAGGATCATCGCCTCGAGCCTTTCGGCACAGTAGGCGGAGAACTCGCGCTCGCTCAGGCCCTCGAGCTCGGCGGCGCGCTGGTAGTAGAAGGGCGCCTCGGTGTGGCGGATCGTCTCGATGGGCAGATCGAAGTGGTCGTGGAACGCCTTGAGGCCGGTCAGCGAGCCGGAGGCGATGCCCGAACCGTGGTAGCCGCGGCTCCGCGAGATGACCTTCTTCTTCTGCGGGCGACCCAGCACGTTGTGGTAGTAGCGCACGAGCTTGAGCTGGGTCTCGTTGGCATCAGAGCCGCCCAGGCCGTAGTAGACCTTGGACATGCCGGGGCCGGCCAACTCGAGAATCCGCTCGGAGAGCGCGATCTGCGGCTCGTTGGCGTGGCCCACGTAGGTGTGGTAGTAGGAGAGTTCGAGCGCCTGCTGGTAGATCGCCTCTGCCACCTCGGTGCGGCCGTAGCCGATATTGACGCAGTAGAGCCCGGCGAAGCCGTCGATGAACTCGCGGCCGTCCTTGTCGCGGATATGGATGCCCTTGCCGCCGGTGATCACCCGGCCCGCTGCCTCGCCCTGGGCGAAGTCGCGCAGGTGGGTGGAGGCGTGGAAGGTGACCTGGCGGTCGCGGTCGATCAGGTCCTGGTGCTGCTGGCTCATCTCATTCTCTCTGTTTTCAAGGGCTCCCCGGCGTCCCGCCGGGGAGAAGGTTTCGGTCAAATAAGCAAAACGACAAATCTTACAAGGTCATCGTAATTGGCTGACACGCTCACGGCTGTCCCGGCGACTGGCCTTCGAGGGGGCGCTGTGAATACGCCCCTGTACGCTACCTCGGCCATCCCTGGTCCTCGGACCCCCTCTACGACCAGTCCCCGACGCCTCTCGCTGAGCGTCACCACGAATAGAGCTCAGCAATCTCGGAGGTGCCACTAACTACCCGATACGGAGCCCAGGGCACCCAGGCAGTAGTACTTGGTCTCCAGGTACTCGTCGATGCCGCTGATGCCACCCTCGCGGCCGAGGCCGGAGTGCTTGACGCCGCCGAAGGGCACGGGGGGGCCGGTCATCTTCACCGAGTTCACCGCCACCATGCCGAACTCCAGCGCCCGCAGGACCTTCCAGATACGGCGGATATCGTGGGTGTAGAGGTAGGCCGCCAGGCCGTACTCGGTGTCGTTGGCCATCTCGATCACCTGGTCGTCGTCGGCGTAGGCGGTGATGCCGGCGATCGGGGCGAAGCTCTCCTCGTGCCAGATCTTCATGTCATGGGTCACCCCGGTGAGCAGGGTGGGCATGAAGAAGTTCTCACCCGGCGCCTGGCGCTGGTCGCCGGCCACCAGGGTGGCGCCCTTGGAGACGGCGTCGTCGACGATGGTCGCGGCCTTCTCCACCGCCTGGCGGTGGATCAGCGGGCCCAGGTCGACCTCGCTCGCAAGGCCGTTGCCCACGGTCAGCGCCGCCATGCGCTCGGCGAAGTGCGCGACGAAGGCGTCGTGGATCGACTCGTGGACCAGGATGCGGTCCGCGGCGAGGCAGTCCTGCCCTGCGGTCTGGAACTTGGCCGACACCGCGGCGAAGGCCGCCTCCTTGGGGTCCATGTCCGGCCCGACGATAAAGGGGGCATTCCCTCCCAGCTCGAGGGAGACACGCTTCACCGTGTTGGCGCTCTGCTCCAGCAGCAGGCGGCCGACCCGGGTGGAGCCGGTGAAGGAGAGCGCCTTGACGCGGTCCTCGGCACACAGGATCTTCGATACCTCGGCGGGCTCGCCCAGCACCACGTTGAAGACCCCGGCGGGGATCCCGGCGCGCTCGGCGAGCTCGGCCAGCGCCAGCGCCGAGAAGGGCGTCTCGCCGGCGGGCTTGACGATCACCGGGCAGCCGGCGGCCATCGCGGCGGCGGCCTTGCGGGTGATCATCGCCAGCGGGAAGTTCCATGGCGTGATCAGCGCGGCGATGCCCACCGGCTCCTTGAGGGTGCCGAGGGCGGCATTGGGGATATGGCTGGGGATGGTCTCGCCGAAGGTGCGCTTGCCCTCCTCGGCGAACCAGCGCACGAAGCTGGCGCCGTACTCCACCTCGCCGCGGGCGTCGGGCAGCGGCTTGCCCTGCTCCAGGGTCATGATGGTGGCCAGGTCCTCGCGGTGGGCCTGCAGCAGGTCGTACCAGGCCAGCAGGCGCTCGCAACGCTCGTCGGCACGCAGCGCGCGCCAGTGCACGAAGGCGGCGTCGGCAGCGTCCACGGCGGCATGGATCTGGTCGGCCTCGAGCCAGGGGATATGTCCGATCACCTCGCCGGTGGCGGGGTCCTGGACGGCCTCCTCGCGGCCGCCGTCGCCGTGGGTCCACCTGCCGTCGACATAGGCGTACTGACGGAACAGACGCGGATCGTCGAGCAGGGTGGACAGCGTCCTGGACAGCTTCATGTTCATGTGGCACCTCCCCTTGCGCACTGGCCGGGTTGACGTGGTGTGGCCAGTGATGTTCCGGCGCGGCTTCGGGCGCCGAGAA
>JBKHEO010000073.1:0-11409 GCA_046540755.1 Halomonas sp.
CCCGGCGGATTTTGAATCCGCTGCGTCTACCAATTCCGCCACGCCGGCAACGCGCGAAGCATTATACGTGGGCCCCACGACGGGTCAATCGCGGGCCTGACTTCACGCCCGCCAGACGGTATCCTAGGCGGCTTATCGATTTCCCGGCACATCCCCCTACCCGCACATCGGACCCGACACCGCCCATGCAGCGCGCCGACTTCCACTACGAGCTTCCCGACGAGCTGATCGCCCGCTACCCCTCCGAGCAGCGCACCGACTGCCGGCTGCTGTGCGTGGACGGCGCGAGCGGCGCGCTGGCCCACCGCCGCTTCCCGGACCTGCTCGAGCTGCTCGAGCCCGGCGACCTGCTGGTGTTCAACGACACCCGGGTGATCCCGGCCCGCCTGCACGGCCACAAGGCCAGCGGCGGCAGGGTCGAGATGCTGTTGGAGCGCCCGCTGGACGCCCATCGCGGCCTCGCCCACCTGCGCGCCAGCAAGTCGCCGAAGTCCGGCACCCAGCTCGAGTTCGAGGGCGGTATCCGTGCCGTGGTGGAGGGGCGTCGCGACGCCCTCTTCGAGCTGCGCTTCCTCGGCGAGACGCCGCTGATCGAGCTGCTGGAGCGCCACGGCCATATGCCGCTGCCCCCTTACATCGACCGCGAGGACGAGCTGGCCGACCGCGAGCGCTACCAGACCGTCTACGCCCGCCGCGAAGGCGCCGTAGCCGCCCCCACCGCCGGGCTGCACTTCGACGAGCCGCTGCTCGAAGCCCTCGAAGAGAAGGGCGTGGAGCGCGCCTTCGTCACCCTTCACGTGGGCGCCGGCACCTTCCAGCCGGTGCGCGTCGACGACATCCGCGAGCACGTCATGCACAGCGAGTGGCTGGAGGTGGACGAGACGGTGTGCGAGAAGGTACGCGCCGCGCGCGCCGCCGGGCGGCGGGTGATCGCCGTGGGCACCACCAGCGTGCGCTGCCTGGAGAGCGCCACCGACGAGGACGGCGAGATCGCCCCCTACCGCGGCGAGACCGATATCTTCATCTACCCCGGCTACGCGTGGCGCTGCGTCGACGCCCTGATCACCAACTTCCACCTGCCGGAATCCACCCTGCTGATGCTGGTGGCCTCCTTCGCTGGCTTCGATACCACCATGGCGGCCTATCGCGAGGCGGTGGCCGAACGCTACGCCTTCTTCAGCTATGGCGATGCCATGTTCCTCACCCGCCAGCCTTCCTGACCCGCAGCAAGGGCACCGAGATCGATCATGCGTAATGACTGCTTCATGACCTTCGAGCGCCTGGCCAGCGACGGCCGGGCGCGCCGTGGCAGACTGACCTTCCCCAGGGGAACGGTCGAAACACCGGCCTTCATGCCAGTGGGCACCTACGGCACCGTCAAGGGCATGACCCCGGTCTCCGTGGAGGAGATCGGCGCCGAGATCATCCTCGGCAACACCTTCCACCTGTGGCTGCGCCCGGGCATGGAGGTGATCGAGGCCCACGGCGACCTCCACGGCTTCGCCCAGTGGGACAGGCCGATCCTCACCGACTCCGGCGGCTTCCAGGTCTTCTCGCTGGGCGCCATGCGCAAGATCACCGAGCAGGGCGTGCACTTCCGCTCGCCGGTGGACGGCGCCAAGGTGTTCATGGGGCCCGAGGAGTCCATGGCGGTGCAGCGCTCGCTGGGCTCGGACGTGGTGATGATCTTCGACGAGTGCACCCCCTACCCCGCCACCGAGCAGGAGGCGCGCCTTTCCATGGAGCGCTCGCTGCGCTGGGCAAGCCGCTCCCGGGAGGCCCACGGCGCCTCGCCCTCGGCGCTGTTCGGCATCGTCCAGGGCGGCATGTACCCCGAGCTGCGCGAGCAGTCACTCAAGGGGCTGATGGAGATCGGCTTTGACGGCCTGGCCATCGGCGGCCTCTCGGTGGGCGAGCCCAAGGAGGAGATGATCCGGGTGCTCGACTACTTGCCCACCTGGATGCCGGAGGCCACCCCGCGCTACCTGATGGGCGTCGGCAAGCCCGAGGACCTGGTGGAAGGAGTGCGCCGCGGCATCGACATGTTCGACTGCGTGATGCCCACCCGCAACGCACGCAACGGCCACCTCTTCACCGCCGAGGGCACCGTCAAGATTCGCAACGCCAAGCACCGCCACGACACCCGGCCGCTGGAAGATGACTGCGACTGCTACACCTGCCGGCACTTCTCCCGGGCCTACCTGCACCACCTGGATCGCTGTGGCGAGATGCTCGGCTCGATGCTCAATACCTTCCACAACCTGCGCCACTATCAACGCCTGATGGCCGGTTTGCGCGGTGCCATCGAAGCGGGTACATTGGCCCACTTCGTGGAAGGCTTCTATGCCCGGCGCGGCCTGCCGGTGCCTCCCGGCCCGAATTGATCGCCGGCGGCGGCTCGCCACGAGCGGGCGCCGCCGGCCTTGCCCCGCAACGCGGGGGCAACCACCTTACCCATCTCAACCAGGAGACTCTCATCCATGCTGGATTTCTTCATTTCCCCGGCCATGGCACAGGACGCCGGCGCCGCCGGCGGCGGCATCGCCCAGATCGTCATGCTGGTCGGCTTCGTGGCCATCTTCTACTTCCTGCTGTGGCGTCCCCAGGCCAAGCGTGCCAAGCAGCACAAGCAGCTGATCGCCGGCCTCTCCAAGGGTGACGAGATCGTCATCGGCGGCGGCATGCTCGGCCGCATCACCAAGGTCAGCGACGACAGCGAGTTCCTGACCATGCAGATCGCCGAGGGCACCGAGGTCAACGTGCAGAAGAACGCCGTGGCGGCCGTGCTGCCCAAGGGCACCCTCAAGTCCATCTGAGCCTTGGGCTGGCCGGCTCCGCCGCCAGGCAAAGCCCGCCACGACCGCTGCCGGCCTCGCCGGCGGCGGTCGTGGTGTGATCGCATCAGCCTCCTTCCGTCAGCAACCTGGGACGAGCCCGCATGCTCAACCGTTATCCCCTGTGGAAGTATCTGCTGATACTTCTCGTCCTCCTCGCCGGGCTGGTCTATTCGCTGCCCAACCTCTTCCCCGAGGACCCGGCGATCCAGATCAGCAGCGAGCGCGGGGACGCCACCCTGGACGAACGCCAGCTGACGCGCGTTCGGGACCTGCTCGACGAGGCCGATATCGGCATCAAGGCCGTCGAGGAGGAGGACACCCGCGTGCTGATCCGCCTCGACGACGTCGACGAGCAGCTCAACGCCCGTGACCTGGTGGCCGACGAACTCGGCGACGACTTCGTGGTGGCCCTGAACCTGGCCGAGTCGACCCCGGAGTGGCTGCAGGCGCTCTCCGCCTCGCCGATGACCCTGGGCCTGGACCTGCGCGGCGGCGTGCACTTCCTGCTCGAGGTGGACATGGACGAGGCCCTCGACCAGCGCCTCGAGACCAATGCCAGCGCAATGCGCGAGCTGCTGCGCGACGAGCGCATCCGCTACCGCGATACCGAGATCGACGGCCGCACCCTGACCCTGACCTTCACCGATGAAGATGACCGCGACTCCGCGCGCGGGCTGATCGGCCAGGAGTTCCCCGACTTCGATTACGAGAACGTCGGCGACGGTCGCGGCGCCGAACTGGTCCTGACCATGACCGACGAGGCGATCGCCGAGCTTCAGGACTACGCCGTCGAGCAGAACCTCGATACCCTGCGCAACCGCGTCAACGAGCTGGGGGTGGCCGAGCCCATGGTGCAGCGCCAGGGGCCCGAGCGCATCGTGGTGGAGCTGCCCGGCGTACAGGACACCGTGGCCGCCAAGCGCATCATCGGCGCCACCGCCAATCTGGAGTTCCGCCTCGAGGCACGTTCCGACACACCGGAAAACGAGATCGAGTCGTTCCCGTTCCGGAACGAGGAGAACCGCGAGGCCGACCTGATGCGTGACGTCATCATCACCGGCGACAGCGTCTCCAGCGCCAGCCGCAACTTCGACGAGAACGGCCGGCCCCAGGTCAACGTCGACCTGGACGGCACCGGCGGCACCCTGATGAACCGCGCCACCCGCAGCAACATCGGCCGCAACATGGCGGTGCTCTTCATCGAGCACAAGAGCCGCGAGCGGACGGTAGAGGAGGATGGCGAGGAGACCACCGAGCGCGAGACCTACACCGAGCGCGGCATCATCAGCCTGGCCACCATCCAGAGCGCGCTGGGCAACAGCTTCCGCATCACCGGCCTGGAGTCGCCCACCGAGGCGGAGGAGCTGGCCCTGCTGCTGCGCTCCGGTTCCCTGGCTGCGCCCATGTACTTCGTGCAGGAGCGCACTATCGGCCCGAGCCTGGGCGCCGAGAACATCGAGCGCGGCCTGATGTCGGTGCAGGTCGGCCTGCTGCTGGTGGCGCTGTTCATGCTGGTGCGCTACAAGGTGTTCGGCGTCTTCGCCAACGTCGCCCTGGCGCTGAACCTGGCCATGCTGGTCGCCGTCATGTCGCTGCTGGGGGCCACCCTCACCCTGCCGGGCATCGCCGGCATCGTGCTGACCCTGGGCATGGCGGTGGACGCCAACGTGCTGATCTTCGAGCGAATACGCGAGGAGCTGCGCACGGGGCTCTCGGTGCAGCAGGCAATCCACGCCGGCTACGAGCGCGCCTTCTCCTCCATCGTCGACGCCAACATCACCACCCTGCTGGTGGCGGTGATCCTGTTCTCGATCGGCACCGGGCCGGTCAAGGGCTTCGCCGTGACCCTGTCGCTGGGCATCCTCAGCTCGCTGTTCACCGCCCTGCTGGTGACCCGCGCCATGGTGAACCTCGTCTACGGCGGCAAGCCGGTCAAGAAGCTCTGGATCTGAGAGGTAATCATGAACATGGCCAATCGACAGCTCGACTTCATGGGCAAGCGGAAGATCGCCTTCGCGGTCTCCGCGCTGCTGATCCTGGCGTCGATCGTCGCGCTGCTGCTACAGCAGCTCAACCTGGGGCTGGACTTCACCGGCGGCACCCTGGTGGAGGTCAAGTACGCCGTCGCGCCCTCCCTGGACGCGGTGCGCCAGTCCCTGGAAGCCGCCGAGTTCCGTGACGTCTCGGTGCAGACCTTCGGCGCCTCCTCCGAGGTGCTGATCCGCCTGCAACAGGCCTTCGACCCCGACGTGGGCGAGCGCGTGGTGGAGCTGCTGCGCCGCGGCGGCGACGAGGTGGAGCTGGTACGCGCCGAGTTCGTGGGCGCCCAGGTGGGCGACCAGCTGCGCGACAAGTCCGGCCTCGGCCTGCTGGTGGCGCTGGGCATCGTGATGCTCTACGTGGCCTTCCGCTTCCAGTACAAGTTCGCCATCGGCGCGCTGCTGGCGCTGATGCACGACGTGATCGTCGTGGTGGGCGCCTTCGCGCTGTTCCAGTGGGAGTTCGACCTCACGGTGCTGGCGGCCATACTGGCGGTGATCGGCTACTCGCTCAACGACACCATCGTGGTCTACGACCGCATCCGCGAGAACATCCGCAAGTCGCGGATCGAGCACATGCCGACCATCTTCAACGAGGCGATCAATGCCACCCTGTCGCGCACCCTGGCCACCTCCGGCACTACCCTGCTGGTGCTGATCGCCCTGCTGCTGCTGGGCGGCGAGATGATCGAGGGCTTCGCCATCGCCCTGATCCTCGGGGTGGTGGTGGGCACCTTCTCCTCCATCTACGTGTCGGGGGCCCTGCTGTTGCCGCTGGGACTCAGCCGCGAGGATCTGATCCCGGCGAAGAAGGAGGACCCGGAGGAGGAGGAGCTGCCCTGAGCGGTGTCCTCCGGCCGAAGCGCAGCGCCCCCGCCGAGGTCTCGGCGGGGGCGCCGTCGTTTCGGGAGCCTGCCCGTGACTCAGTCGGCCTTGCGCCAGCCGCCCAGCACCCGCTGGTCGGGGCCGAAGAAGACCAGGCGGTCATGGTCGATCAGGTAGCGGTAGGCGGTCTCCAGCATCCCGGAGACGCGACCGGCCTCCTCCCCCTGCGGGCAGCCGCGGCGGGTGGTGGCCAGCTCCTCGACCTCGACGCGCTGCTTGTCGCCCAGGCGCACCGTGCCGCGCATCTCGTTGCATCCGTCGCTGCCGGTGAGGCGCCCGTCGCGGCTCACCTCGAACCAGGGCGTCTCGGGCATCGAGAGCCGCTCGCTGGTGCCCACCAGCAACAGCTCCCAGCGCTGTCCCACCAGGGGCCCCTCCAGGGCCTCGGCGGACGGCGACTCGGGGGCGGGAGAGCGGCCGGCACAGGCGGCGAGCAGCGCGGCGGCGGTCAGCGCCAGCAGCGGCCGGGCCCGGCGCATCGGTGTCGCCCTTACCATGTGCCGGTGTTCTCCATGGAGGCCCAGGGCTCGCGGGGCGGCAGCGCCTCGCCCTTCTGCAGCAGCTCCACGGAGATGCCGTCGGGGCTCCTGACGAAGGCCATGTGGCCGTCGCGGGGCGGGCGGTTGATGGTCACCCCGGCGTTCTGCAGCGTCTCGCACAGGGCGTAGATATCCTCCACCCGATAGGCCAGGTGGCCGAAGTTGCGCCCCCCGGTGTACTCCTCCGGGTCCCAGTTGTAGGTCAGCTCCAGCTCGGGGGCCTGGAGCTCGGCGGAGCGGGCCTGGTCGTCGGGCGCGGCGAGGAAGACCAGGGTGAAGCGCCCCTTCTCGTTCTCCTTGCGGCGCACCTCCCGGAGGCCCAGCAGGTCGCAGTAGAAGCGCAGCGAGGCGTCCAGGTCGCTGACGCGCACCATGGTGTGCAGGTACTGCATATCGAACTCCTTGTCGTGTTGCGTGAGTCGTGTAGCGTGACGGGCAGTGTAAACCCGAAGAGGATGGGCAGGTAATGGCCAGGAAGACCCCAGCATGAGCGACTACTGTGACCTGGCGCCGGGGCATCCGTTTCACGGCCCCTACCACGACCATGAGTACGGCTTCCCGGTCCACGACGACGATACCCTGTTCGAGCGCCTGGCGCTGGAGATCAACCAGGCGGGGCTCTCCTGGCTCACCGTGCTCAGGAAGCGCGAGGCCTTCCACCGCGCCTTCGAGGGCTTCGACCTCGACCGGGTGGCGGCCTACGGCGACAAGGAGCGCGAGCGGCTGCTGGCGGATGCCGGCATCATCCGCAACCGGCGCAAGGTCGACGCCGTGATCCACAACGCCGGGGTGATACTCGCGCTGCGCGACGCCCACGGCAGCTTCCGCGCCTGGCTCGACCACCACCACCCGCTTACCCACGGCGAGTGGGTCCGGCTCTTCCGGCGCACCTTCCGCTTCACCGGCCCGGAGATCGTCGGCGAGTTCCTGATGAGCACCGGCTACCTGCCCGGCGCCCATCGCGACGACTGCCCGGTGCAGGCGCGCATCCTGGCCGCCGAGCCCGCCTGGGCGCGGTCGGCCTGAACGGGAACCGCCCACCGGCCACGGCATCACAGGAAGGCGGTCCCCCCACGGAGTTCGAGATATGGATCCAGTTACCCAGGTGGCACTGGGTGCCTCGGTCGGCGGTACGGTGCTGGGCCGGCGGCTGGGCCGCCGGGCGGTGTTGATCGGCGGGGCGCTGGCCGTGCTGCCCGACCTGGACGTGCTGATCGATTATGGCGATGCCGTGGCCAACGTCACCGAGCACCGCGGCTTCTCCCACTCGCTGTTCGTGCTGGCCGGGGTGGCGGCGCTGCTCACCCTGCTGGCGACGCGCTTCGCCCCGGCCCGGGACATCTCGGCAAGGCACTGGGCGGCCTTCTTCGGGCTCTGCCTGCTCACCCATCCGCTGCTCGATGCCCTGACCACCTACGGCACCCAGATCTGGTGGCCGCTGGACGTCAGGCCGACGGCCTGGCCCATCGTGTTCATCATCGACCCGCTGTATACCCTGCCGCTGCTGGTCGGCGTCGGCATTGCCCTGGTCACCGGCCATGGCCGACGCGGCCCCGCCTGGGGCCTGGCGCTGGCCAGCGCCTACCTGGTCTTCGCCTTCGGCGCCAAGCAGCTGGTGGAGGCGCGCCTCGAACCGGTGCTGGCCGAGCGCGGCCTGGAGGAGCACCCGCGGCTGGTGCAGCCCACGCCCTTCAACATCCTGCTGTGGCGGGCCACGGTGGTGGCGGGAGACGACCATCACGAGCTGCTGGCGGGAGTGCTCGACGGCGACACTCCGCCGCCGGTGGAGACCTTCCGCCGCGGCGCCGAGCTCGAGGAGGCGGCGCTGGCCAGCGAGCGCGGCAGGCGCCTGGACTGGTTCGCGGGCCCCTTCCTGCGCTACGAGACCCGCGAGATCGATGGCCGCCGTACCCTGGTGGCCACCGACCTGCGCCTGGGCTTCCCGGGGTTCCACCCCTTCGCCTTCGACCTGGCGGTCCGCGACGGGGAGGGGTGGCAGCCGGTGGCCACCTCCCGGCAGCTGCCGGCCGGCGGCCGCGGCAGCCGCGAGGCACTGATGCGCCTGGCCGGACGCATCCTGGCACCGAGCCCGGCGCTGTGCACCAGCGACTTCGTCGCCGCCGGCTGGCTACGTGAGGCCGCCGAGGGCTGCTGAACCGTGGTGACACACCGTAGGTTTTTTCGTCATAAAAAGCGCACAAACCCCCTTCCGTATTCGATAGAAACGAAAATCATCAGGGGGCGATGCCCTGCCCGCAGCCCCGATACTGCTCCCCGTCGACGCTCAGGGTGACCCGCGCCGGGAAGGGCTCGCCGCTCATGCCGTCGAGGCAAGCGCCGGCCTCGATGCGCAGCTCGAAGGGCGTGTCGCCCCTGCCGCTGCCCAGAATCACCCGCCCGGCGGCGTTGTCGAGGGTGGTCACCCGATAGGGCAGGGTCTGCTCGCGGCTGCCGTAGTCGAGGGTCAGGGTGGCCTCGGGACGGTCGTGGGCGAGGCTCACCATCCAGCCGGGCTCGTTGCCGCGGGCGTGGAACATCACCCCGTGGCGCTGCTCGCGGGTCAGCGCCTCGCGGCGCATTCGAGTACGGCACTCCAGCCGCCCGCGGGGCGTCTCCACCACGGCCTCCTCGCCTTTGTTCCAGAAGCTGACCTCGCCCTCCTCGAAGCGCGCCCCGCTGGCCACCACCGCGGGCTCCAGGCGCCAACTGCCGTGGGCCGACCACAGCCGCAGCTCCTCCTCGCCGGCGGCGGTGACCAGCGCCTGGTCCGGCGTGCAGCGCCACGCGGTGAAGGCCTCGGCCTCCCCCGGGAAGAGCGTCGAGGGCAGCAGCGGCGCATGCGCCGTCGGGGTGATCGGCGCGGGGGCGGTGGCACAACCGGCCAGCAGCAACGACAGGCCGAGGGCGGCGGGAAGGAAGGGGCGTGACATGGCGACTCCTTGGGGGCGGGGATTTCCAGCGCCGAGCATAGCAGGCGGCGGCAGGAAAGGCCGCCGCCGACGTCGCGGTGCCCGCCCCTCAGCGGTGGCGCCGACGCAGCTCGCGCGCCGCGGCCACCATGTTGGCGAGTGCCGGCTCCACCTCCTCCCAGCGCCGCGTCTTGAGGCCGCAGTCCGGGTTGACCCACAGTCGCTCGGCGGGGATGCGCTCGGCGGCCTTCTCCATCAGCGCCACCATCCAGGCCACCTCGGGCACGTTGGGCGAGTGGATGTCGTAGACGCCGGGGCCGATCTGGTTGGGGTAGGCGAAGTCGCGGAAGGCGTCGAGCAGCTCCATGTCCGAGCGCGAGGTCTCGATGGTGATGACGTCGGCATCCAGGGCGGCGATCGACTCGATGATGTCGTTGAACTCCGAGTAGCACATGTGGGTGTGAATCTGGGTCGCGTCGCGCACCCCGGAGGCCGCCAGCCGGAAGCACTCGACCGCCCAGTCGAGGTAGCCCTGCCACTCGGCACGGCGCAGCGGCAGCCCCTCGCGCAGGGCCGGCTCGTCGATCTGGATGGCGCGGATACCGGCGGCCTCCAGGTCGGCCACCTCGTCGCGCAGGGCCAGGGCGATCTGGCGGCAGGTGGTCTCGCGGGGCTGGTCGTCGCGCACGAAGGCCCACTGCAGCAGGGTCACGGGGCCGGTGAGCATGCCCTTCATGGGCCGTTCGGTGAGCGACTGGGCGTACTCGCTCCAGCGCACCGTCATCGGCCCGGGGCGGCTGACGTCGCCGACGATCACCGGCGGCTTGACGCAGCGCGAACCGTAGCTCTGAACCCAGCCGAAGCGGGTGAAGGCGTAGCCGTCGAGCTGCTCGCCGAAGTACTCCACCATGTCGTTACGCTCCGCCTCGCCGTGCACCAGCATGTCGAGGCCCAGCGCCTCCTGGCGCGCCACGGCGTGGGCGATCTCCTCCTCCATACGCGCCTCGTAGGCCTCGCGGTCGAGCTCGCCGGCCCTGAAGGCACGCCGCGCGGCGCGGATGGCGTCGGTCTGGGGGAAGGAGCCGATGGTGGTGGTGGGGAACAGCGGCAGCTCCAGGGCGCGGCGCTGGGCCAGGGCGCGCACCGGATAGGGACTCTCGCGTGCGTGGTCTTCTGGCTCCACACCGGCCAGGCGGTCGGCGACCTCGGGGCGGTGCAGGCGAGGCGAGTCGCGGCGCGCCTGCAGGGCCTCGGTGGCCGCCGCCAGGCGCTCGTGGTCGGCCGCGGTGGCGCGGCCGTCGAGCAGGCGCGCCAGGGTCACGGTCTCGTCGAGCTTCTGGCGGGCGAAGGCGAGCCAACTTCGAAGCTCCGGGTCCAGGTCGCTCTCCCGGGCGAGGTCCACGGGCACGTGCAGCAGCGAGCAGGAGGGGGCAATCCAAAGCCGCTCGCCGAGGCGCAGGCGCGCCGCGGCCAGGCGCTCGCGCCACAGGGCCAGGTCGGCGCGCCAGACGTTGCGCCCGTCGATGGCACCCACCGAGAGCACCTTGTAGGCGGGCAGGCGGTCGAGTAGCGCCTCGAGCTGGCCGGGGGCGCGCACGGCATCGACATGCAGGCCGTCGGTGGGCAGCGAGGCGGCCAGGCCCAGGTTGTCGCCCAGGCCGCCGAAGTAGGTGGCCAGCAGCAGCTTCACCGGGGCGCGGGCAAGTACGCTGTAGGCGGCCTCATAGGCCTGGCGCCAGGCGCTCGGCAACTCCTGCACCAGCGCCGGCTCGTCGAGCTGCACCCAGGCCACCCCCTGCTCCGCCAGGCGGGCGAGGAGCTCGGCGTAGACCGGCAGCAGGGCGTCGAGCAGCGCGAGCCGGTCGAAGGCGCCCTCGCCCTTCTCCTTGCCGAGCCACAGCCAGCTCAGGGGGCCGAGCAGGGTGACCTTGACCGGATGGCCGGCGGCCAGCGCCTCAGCCACCTGGTCGAGGAGCCGCGAGGAGGCCAGGCGGAAGGCCTGGCCGGCGTGCAGCTCCGGCACCAGGTAGTGGTAGTTGGTATCGAAGTACTTGGTCATCTCGCAGGCCGCGGCGGGCGCGCCGCTGGGCGCCCGGCCACGGGCCATGCGAAAGGCGGTGTCCAGGTCCACCTCGCCGGCGGCCACCTCGGCCTCGGCGCCGAAGCGCGGCGGCACCGCCCCCAGCATCACCGAGAGGTC
>JBKHEO010000074.1:0-11369 GCA_046540755.1 Halomonas sp.
CGATCAGGGCGCGTTGCGCTGGTCCGGGGCGCGCTGGAAGGCCGGCGATATACGCGTCGGGTCCTGGACGTCGCGGTGGCGTGCGGCGGCTTCGGCCCACCAGCCGAGCTGGCCCAGGGTGCGCCCGAAATAGCCGGCCCAACGGTCGGCGTCCTCCTGGAAGCGACCATCCTCGTCGAGGGCCTCCTGGGCCTTCGGCACGTGGATCATCGCCGAAACCGGCAGGCAACCGAGTTCGGCCAGGAAGGTGCGCATGGCAACCGACGCCCGGGTGCCGCCCCACTGGCCGGCGGAGTAGGTGACGATGGCGCTGGGCTTGAAGGCGTACAGCGAGCTGCCGAAATGGTTGAGCAGATGGGCAAGCGCCGGGCTCATGGAGTGGTTGTACTCGGGGCTGACCATCACGTAGCCGTCTGCGGCCTCGATCTTGCCGGCCAGGGTTTCCAGCGCCTCGGGTACCTTGGACCTTGCATAGGCGAAATGGGGCTTGAAGACGGCACCGAGCTCGATCGCCAGTGGATCGATCAGCTCCACCGTGGCGCCGTCGGCCTCCAGCAGCTCCACGCAGGCGCGGGCGACGCGCAGGCCGAGCCGGGCGGGGGCGGGTGGGGTGCTGTCGCGGGCCGAGCCCAGGAAGACCAGGAAGTGCGGCATGAGTCATCTTCTCGAGAGTGGAATGCCGCCACGTTAGCAGACTCCAGGGAGTTCGTGGCGGCTGCCATGCCCGCATTGGCTCAGATCAACGCGTTACGCACCCGTGCCGAGAGGGCTTCGCTGACCACCACCGTGCCCAGGATCACGATCAGGATGGTCGCCACCTGGGACCAGGCCAGGGTGTCGATGGAGGACTGCAGCTTCATGCCGATGCCACCGGCCCCCACCAGGCCCAGGATGGTGCTTTCGCGGATATTGATGTCCCAGCGGAACATCGAGATGCCCCAGAAGGCGGGCAGCACCTGGGGCACGATGCCGTAGTGGATGACCTGGGCGCGGCCAGCACCGGTGGCGGTCACCGCTTCGACCTGGCTCGCCTCGGTCTCCTCGATGGCTTCATACAGCAGCTTGCCCACGAAGCCAATGGAGCGCAGGGCGATGGCGACGATGCCGGCGAGCAGGCCGGGGCCGATGATCGCCACCAGCAGCAGGGCCCAGATCAGCGAGTTGATCGAGCGCGAGGTCACGATGATGAACAGGGCCACCGGACGGATCAGCAGCACCGAGGGTGAGGTGTTGCGGGCGGCGAGGAAGGCTACCGGTACCGCCAGTATCAACCCGCCCAGGGTCCCCAGGGTGGCGATGTTGAGGGTGTCCCACAGCGGCATCAGCAGCTCGGGGAGGTAGGCCAGCTTTGGTGGGAACATGCGGCTGCCGATGTCCACAGCCTGGTCGGGTGCATCAGCGACGAAGATCCACAGGGTGCCCTGGTTCATCAGCTGCCAGCACCACACGAAGAGCGCCACCAGGGCCAGCCAACCGGCCCACAGCACTAGGCGCGCACGCGGCGTACGAAAGGTCCAGATCTGTGAATAGTGGGTCGGCTCGCCCGGAGGGGTATTGAAAGCACTCATTGCAGGAATCTCCTCAGGTAGCCGGAGCTGTACTCCACCAACATTACGATGGCGATGACGATCAGCAGGATGGCGCCGGCGCTGTCGTACTCGTAGCGGTCGATCGCGGTGTTCAGGGTGGCACCGATGCCCCCGGCGCCGACGATGCCGATCACCGAGCTCTCGCGAAAGTTGATGTCCAGACGATAGAGCGACAGGCCGATCAGCCGCGGCATGACCTGGGGCTGGACGGCGTAGTGGATCAGCTGCCACCCGCTGGCGCCCGTGGCGCGGATCGCCTCGATCTGGCTGGCACTGGCTTCCTCGATGTCATCGGCCAGCAGCTTGGCGAGAAAACCGATAGAGGCGAAGGCCAGGGTAAGAAAGCCGGCGAAGGGGCCGAAGCCGAACATCGCGACCAGGAAGATGGCAATGATGATCTCCTGGAGCGATCGACTCACGGCGACGATCGAGCGACATACCAGATAGACCGGTCGCGGCGAGAGGTTGCGCGCTGCCCCGATGCCGATGGGGATCGAGATCAGCACGCCCACCACGGTGGCGGTCAGGGTCATGGTCAGGCTCTCGATCAACCCCTGGCGGATGTCGCCCCAGCGGCTCACGAAGTCCGGCTGCAGGAAGCCCTGGACGAAGCGCGCACCGCGTTCCAGGCCTTCGACAACGCGGTCGACGTTGACCTCCAGTGAGCCGACGGCCAGGATCAGGTAGGCCAGTATCATTAGCGGCAGGGCCAGCCGCCAACCTCGGGTCGTGACCAGCTGTGGCGGGCGTTTCCAGCGGCGCGGATAGGAGGCATTTGGCGTCATGTCGCTGACCCTACCAGCCGTAATGCGCCCTGTGCTTCGCCGTCGGGATCAGTGTCGTCGTCGTCCTGGTCGGTGGCACTCCAGTCCTCGGCACCGTAGATCTCGGTCAGCATGGTCTCGTCGAGGCGAGCCGGCGCGTCGTCGACGACCATGCGGCCGGCGCGCAGGCCGATCAGGCGGTCGACGAACTGCTGGGCCAGCGGAACATCATGGATGTTGACGATGGCGGGCAGCTGGCGCTCGGCGCAGATCTCGGTGATCAGGCGCATGATCTGGCGGCTGGTCCTGGGGTCGAGGCTCGCCGTGGGCTCGTCGACCAGCAGTAGCTCCGGCTCCTGGGCCAAGGCTCGAGCGATGCCGACGCGCTGTCGTTGCCCGCCCGAGAGGGCGTCGGCGCGCTTGTCGGCGTGATCGAGCAAGCCCACCCGGTCGAGCAGGCGGTAGGCGTTCTCGATGTCGCGGCCCGGGAAGCGTCGTGTGAAACTGCGCCAGAAGGGCACATAGCCGAGCCGCCCGGAGAGCACGTTCTCCATCACGGTCAGCCGCTCCACCAGGGCGTACTCCTGGAAGATCATGCCGATGCGACGCCGCGCCTGGCGCAGTTCGCGACTGCCCAGGTTGACCAGGTCGGTCTCTCCCAGACGGATCGTGCCGCTGGAGGGCTCTACCAGGCGGTTGATGCAGCGAATCAAGGTCGACTTGCCGGCGCCGGAGGGGCCGATCAAGCCCACGACCTGGCCCTGCGGCACCCGAAAGGTGACATCGCACAGGGCGGTGTCGCCGGCGGCATAGGTCTTGGTAAGCTGGTTGATGGTAAGCACGTTGCAGGTTCTCCCCTACGTCTCGAAGGCGTCTGAACGACGCGAAGGCGCGGGCGACATATCGCCCGCGCCTTCCATGGCACGACGCTTAGTTGCAGTCGTATTCGACCCCGTTGGCCTCATCGATCTGGCGAATCACCGCCCAGTGCTCCTCGAAGGTGATGGGGATGAACTGCTCCTCTCCGTTACGCCCGAACTCCTCCTCGAGGGCACTGCCTTCCCACTCAAAGCTGAAGAAGGCCTCCTGGATCGCCTCCTGAAGCTCCGGGTCCAGGTTATGGACGGTGCCATAGCTGGTGGTGGGGAAGGTGTCCGACTGGTAGATCACCTCGAGTTGGTCCTCGTCGACCACGCCACGATCGATCATGCGCCCCTTAACGGAGTTGGCGACGGTGGCCACGGCGTAGTCCTGATTGGCCACACCCAGCACGGAGTTGTCGTGCTTGCCCGAGAAATCCACCTCGTAGTCCTCGCCGGAGACCATGTCGAACTCCGAGGCCATCAGCGCGGTGGGCGCCTTGAAGCCGGAGTTGGAGGTTTCGGAGGTGTGGGTCAGGGTGCGCCCGCGGATGTCCTCGACCTCGTCGATACCGGAGTCCGGATGGGTGATGATCTCCATCTCGTAGCCGAAGCTGCCATCCTCGGCGGCCATCATGGTGAAGGGACGATAGCCGGCACAGGCCACGGCCAGGGGATTGGAGCCGGTATTGAAGCCGGCCACGTGCAGGCGCCCGGCGCGCATCGCCTCGATCTGGGCGGAGTTGGACTGCACCGGGAAGAACTGCACCTCCTTGCCGGTGACCTCCTCCATATGCTCCAGGAAGCCGTCCCACACCTCGGCGTAGACGGCGGGGTCCTCCACCGGGGTGTAGGCGAACACCAGGGTATCGGGGTCGCGCCACTGGCTCTCGTCGTCGGGAATATCGGCCACCAGGTCGCCGTCGGCATCGGTGAAGCGATCGCTCAGGGTGAACTCGGCCTGGGCCTGGGAAATGCCGGCGGTGAGGGCGGCGACGGTGAAACCGCCGGCGATCAAAGAACGGATCAGGGATTGCATGGGAGTCTACCTTTGTCGGTGGAATGTAGCGCAAGGCTTACCCTGAAGGCCGGCTGTGACAGCGGTGAGTCGTGGAGATGGCGATTGGATGACGTCCACATGACGATGCCGTGTCGTCCTTACCTCGGCGGGGCAAGCTGCTACCATCGCCGAAGACGCCTTCCCAGCGGAGCCCGCCTTGTCCCGATCCGATTCCCTGCGACTCGAGCGTCTCGCCATCGGCGAGCTCGAAGGCGTCGACCTGAACCTCGTCCCCGGCGAGATCCTCTGCCTCTCCGGCGAGAGCGGCTCGGGCAAGAGCCGACTGCTGCGCGCCATCGCCGACCTGGAGCCGCATGACGGCGAGGTGTGGCTGGGCGAACGAGCCCAGTCGGCCATCCCCGGCCACGCCTGGCGCCGGGCGGTGATGCTGGTGCCGGCGGAGAGCCACTGGTGGGCCGAGGGCGTGGGCGAGCATATGCCGCATGTCGCCCCGGCCGATCTCGAAGCGCTGGGCCTTTCGCCCAAGGTGCTCGACTGGCCGGTCGTGCGGCTCTCCTCCGGCGAGAAGCAGCGCCTGGCCCTGCTGCGGGCGGTCGCCCGCGAGCCCCAAGCGCTGTTGCTCGACGAGCCCACCGCCAACCTGGACGCTGCCACGGCAAGCCGGGTCGAGGTGTGGCTCACCGAGCGCATTCGTCAACGTGGCTGGCCGGCGGTATGGGTCGCCCACGATATGGCGCAGATTGGCCGAGTAGCGGATCGCCACTGCCGCATCGAACAGGGCCGCCTGGTGGAGGAGGGGCAAGCCGCATGGACGTGATCGCGCTCTCCTGGTGGCAGCTAGCGGCCGCGGCGCTGCTGGTGGTGGCGCTGGCCGGCTGCACGGCTGCCGCCCGCCTCGGCATGACGAAAAGCCTGCTGATCGCCGCCGCGCGCACCGTGATCCAGCTGGCGCTGGTCGGCCTGGTGCTCGAGGCGCTCTTCGCCGCCGAGCGGCTCTACTGGGTGGCGTTGATGGCCCTCGCCATGCTGCTGATCGCCGGCCGCGAGGTGATGGCGCGCCAGAAGCGCCGCCTCACCGGCGGCTGGGCCTTTGGCATCGGCACCGTCTCGATGTTTGTCTCATCGTTTTCGGTGGCCGTGCTGACCCTCATCCTGATCATCGGCCCCGAGCCCTGGTACCGCCCGCAGTACGCCATCCCGCTTCTGGGCATGATGCTCGGCAACACCATGACCGGCGTGGCCCTGGCGCTGGACCGGCTCACCGATACCGCCTGGCGGCAGCGCGCCGTGATCGAGAATCGCTTGATGCTGGGTCAGCCGTGGCAGGAGGCGATCGGCGACATCCGCCGCGAGGCGATGCGCAGCGGCCTGATGCCGATGATCAATGCCATGGCGGCGGCGGGGGTGGTGAGCCTGCCGGGCATGATGACCGGCCAGATACTGGCCGGCAGCCCGCCGGCGCTGGCGGTGAAGTACCAGATCCTCATCATGTTCACCATCACCCTGGGCACCGGCTTCGGCACCCTGGCTGCGGTGGCGGCGGGCAGTCGACGGCTCTTTGATTCGCGCGAGCGGCTGCGCCTGGATCGCCTCGCGGCACCTGGCTAGCGCGCTTTGTTCCCCCTTTGAGTGAGGTGAGCGCCGGGGAGCGTCTCCAGGAAGGCCGCGACGGCGGTGATGACCTGGTCCGGGCATTCGCGGTGGGGCACGTGGCCGCAGTCGGGCAGGATCCTCGCCTCGGCAGGGCCGGCGGTGAGCGCGGCGATGCGCTCGGCCTGGGCCCGAGAGCCGTACTCGTCGTGCTCGCCGTGCAGCGCCAGGGTAGGGCAGTGGACCCGGGCGAGGGCGTCATCCAGGCGCCAGTGGCGGAAGGCCTCCGAGTGCCAGGTCTCGACCCAGCTGCGCAGCACCCAGGACGCCTTGTCGCCGTGGTGACGGGCCAGGCGCGCCATCTGCTCGGGATGGGCGAAGCCGCGCTCCGCCTCGCGGATGCCCGCCAGGGTGCGCGGCTCGGTGAAGGCCGGGGCTGCCAGCGTGATCAGCGCCTCGCAGGCGTCGCGGTGTTGCCCGGCGGTGGTGGTCGCCATGCAGCCACCCACGCTGTGGCCGAGCAGGATAAAGCGCTCGAAGCCCAGGTGATCGCGCACGGTGGTGAAATCGCCGTGCGGTTCATCGGCGATAAAGCTCGCCGGTTGCGGGCCGGGGTAGGGCGCCGACTGCCCGTAGCCCAGGCGGTCGTAGGCCACCACGGGCCGGCCCAGGGATCGGGCCAGCCGTTCGGGGAAGTCTCGCCACAGGGAGACGCAGCCGAGCGAGTCGTGCATCAACACGATAGGACCCGTGCCGACCGTGGCCGCCGGGGGCGACCAGCGGACGGCGTGCAGCGGCCCTTCGGGGGTGGGGATCCGGTAACGCCTCTCCATTTCGTCGCCCCGCTCCTAATCCACCAGTTCTACGGCTACCGCGGTGGCCTCGCCGCCGCCGATGCACAGGCTGGCGATGCCGCGCTTGCCGCCCTTGGTGCGCAGGGCGTGGATCAGGGTGGCGATGATGCGCGAGCCGGTGGAGCCGATGGGGTGGCCCTGGGCGCAGGCTCCGCCGAAGACGTTGACCTTGTCGTGGGGGATATCGAGCCCGTCCATGGCCAGCAGGGTGACCACGGCGAAGGCCTCGTTGATCTCGAAGAGGTCGACGTCATCGACGCGCCAGTCGAGCTTCTTCAGCAGCTTGTCGATGGCGCCCACCGGGGCGATGGTGAACTCGCTGGGATGCTGGGAGTGGGTGCTGTGGCCCAGCATGCGCGCCAGCGGCCTGGCCCCCAGGCGCTCGGCGGCGGCGCCGCTGGCGAGTATCAGCGCCGAGGCGCCGTCGGAGATGGAGCTGGAGTTGGCGGCGGTGATGGTGCCCTCCCTGGCGAAGGCGGGACGCAGCGAGCGGATCTTGTCCAGCCGGGCCTGGAAGGGCTGCTCGTCGTGGTCGACGACGGTCTCGCCCTTGCGGTCGGTGACGGTGACCGGCGCCATCTCGGCCTTCAGGTGGCCGGCGTTGGTGGCTTCCATGGCGCGCTCCAGCGAGGCGATGGCGAAGTCGTCCAGGCGCTCGCGGCTGTAGTCGCGGGCGGAGGCGATGTCCTGGGCGAAGACGCCCATCAGCTTGCCGGTCTCGGCGTCCTCCAGGCCATCCAGGAACATATGGTCCTTGAGCTCGCCGTGGCCCAGGCGGTAGCCGGTGCGCGCCTTGGTGAGCACATGGGGGGCGTTGGACATGGACTCCATGCCGCCGGCCAGCATCACCTCGCCGCTGCCGGCGCGGATCAGGTCGTGGGCCAGCATGGTGGCCTTCATGCCCGAGCCGCACAGCTTGTTGATGGTGGTGGCGCCGATGCCGTCGGGGATGCCCGCCTGGCGCATCGCCTGGCGGCCCGGGCCCTGCTTGACCCCGCCGGGCAGCACGCAGCCCAGGATGCCCTCGTCGATGCTGTCGGCGCCGATGCCGGCGCGTTCGATGGCGGCGCGGATGGCCACCGCGCAGAGCTCGGGGGCGGTAAGGCTCGACAGGCTGCCGAGCATGCCGCCCATGGGGGTGCGGGCGGCAGAGAGGAAGACGATATCGTTGGCGTGGCTCATGGCGTGGCCTCCGTTGTGATTGTGATGGTCGTGGCAGTGGTCGTGGTGAGCGCCGCGGGGCGCTCGGGGCTTGTGCCGCGTTGACCCGTCCGCGGGGCTATGGTTTTCTCGGGGTCAACCAAGCAAGCGCTAGTGTAAACGTCGATGAATGTAATGAATGCCTCACCGCGTCGCAAGGAACTTACCCGCCTGGCCGCCCAGCTGTTCGTCCAGGAGGGCTTCGAGCGCACCACGGTGCGCATGCTGGCCCAGGAGATGGGGATCAAGTCCGGCAGCCTCTTCCACCACTTCCGCGACAAGCAGGAGATCCTCGCGGCAGTAATCGAGGAGGGCACCCAGAACGCCCTGATGATCGCGCGCGAGGCCCTTGCCCGCTGTGACAGTAGCGCGCTGGCCCGGTTGCACGCCATGGCGCGCGCCCACCTGGAGACCCTGCTCACCGACCGCAACGCCCACGTGGTGGCGCTCTACGAGTGGCGCCGCCTGGGCCCCGAGGCTCGTGCCCACCTGAGCCACCTGCGCGACGCCTACGAGGCGCTGTGGGAGGAGGTGATCGATGCGGCCCTGGCCGAGGGGCTGGTCCACGGCGACCGCTTTTTGGTCTCGCGCTTCGTGATGGGGGCACTCAACTGGACGGTGCGCTGGTACGACCCCGACGGCCCGCGCACCCCCGACGAGCTCGCCGACGAGCTGGTCGCCATGATCACCCGCACCGCGCCGGCCGCCTGAGCCGGCGCGTCTCGACCAACGTCTAGTCGTTTCTCCTCCCTTCGGCCTTGCCCTGTGCGGCATGACTCGCTAGCTTGGACCAAGCGCTTGTTAGGTTAACGCTTACGTCAACTGCAATCCATAAGGCTCCCTGCAGCGCTGACGCCACGACCACCACGCCACAACAACCACAACTGGCCAGAGAGGATCCGCCCATGAGCACGCCAGCCCGCCTGCCCGACTATCGCGACTATCTGGAGCGCTTCTCCATCGATAACGTCATCGCGCGCCTGGACGACCACCGGGATGGCAAGGCCAACGCCTTCGAATCCTGCTGCGGGCGCCACCTGCGCGCCGGCCGCGGCGAGGTGCTGGCCCTGGTCCAGGAGGACACCCAGGGCAACGTCAACACCCTGACCTACGCCGAGCTCGAGGCCGAGAGCGCCCGGCTCGCCGGCTGGTTCGCCGAGCGCGGCCTGGGCGTGGGCGACCGCATCGCCTGCATGCTGCCGCGCTCGCCGCAGCTGCTGGTGGCGATCCTGGCCACCTGGCGCATCGGCGCCGTCTACCAGCCGCTGTTCACCGCCTTCGGCCCCGACGCCGTGGACTACCGCCTGGGTCGTGCCGACACCCGGCTGGTGATCACCGATCACGCCAACCGCTTCAAGTTCGACGGCCTCTCCCAGTGCCCGCCGGTGCTGGCGGTGGGCGGCCCCAGCGCCGACCACGACGAGGACCTCGACTGGCATGACGCCCTGGCGCATGCGCCGATCGAGGCCACGCCGCCGCGCCTTTCCCGTGACGCCCCCTTCCTGCAGATGTTCACCTCCGGCACCGTGGGCAAGCCCAAGGGCGTGGCGGTGCCGCTGTCCGCCATGCCGGCCTTCGCCCTCTACATGGAGCTGGCGGTCGACCTGCGCGACACCGACCGTTTCTGGAACATGGCCGACCCGGGCTGGGCCTACGGCCTCTACTACGCCATCGCCGGGCCTCTGCTGCTGGGCGTGACCACCCACTTCTGCGAGGCGGGCTTCTCCGCGGAAGGGGCGCTGGCCTTCATGAAGCGCCACCGCATCACCAACTTCGCCGCCGCTCCCACCGCCTACCGGCTGATGAAGGCCTCGGGCCTGTTCGACGACGCCCACGAGACCCTCGAGCTGCGCGCGGCGAGCTCCGCCGGCGAGCCGCTCAACACCGAGGTGGTGACCTGGGTGGAGCGCTCCCTGGGCTGCCCGGTCATGGACCACTACGGCCAGACCGAGACCGGCATGACCTGCAACAACCACCATGCCCTGGACCATCCCAAGCACGTCGGTGCCATGGGCGTGCCGATGCCGGGCTACCGCCTGGCGATCCTCGACGCCGAGTACAACGAGCTGCCCCCGGGCGAGCCCGGCGTGCTGGCGGTGGACATCGCGAACTCCCCGGCGCACTTCTTCGCCGGCTACACCTGGCAGGAGAAGCACCCCTTCGCCGAAGGGTATTATTTGACCGGCGACGTGGTGATCCGCAACGAGGACGGCACCTTCCAGTTCGCCGGCCGTGACGACGACATCATCACCACCGCCGGCTACCGTGTGGGCCCCACCGACGTGGAGAACAGCGTGATGACCCACCCGGCGGTGGCCGAGTCCGCCGCCGTGGGCCAGCCTGACGAGATCCGCGGCGAGATCATCAAGTCCTATGTGGTGCTGCGCGCCGGCTTCGAACCCAGCGACGAGCTGGCCGACGCGATCCGCCAGCAGGTGCGCGAGCGGCTCTCCACCCACGCCTTCCCTCGGGTGATCGAGTTCGTCGAGGAGCTGCCCAAGACGCCGAGCGGCAAGATCCAGCGCTTCAAGCTGCGCGCCGACGCCGTCGAGAAGGCCGAGGCGCCGGCCAAGACTTCCTGAGGAACCGATATGCACGTCAAGGACCATACCTTCCTGATCACCGGCGCCGCCTCCGGGCTGGGGGCGGCCACCGCGGAACGCCTGGTGGCCGCCGGCGGCCGGGTGGTGCTCTGCGACCTGAGCGACGCCGTGGAGGCTCACGCCGAACGCCTGGGCGACGCCGCCCGGGCGGTGCGCGGCGACGTCACCTCCGGTGACGACATCCAGGCGGCGGTGGACGCCGCCGTCGCCCTCGGCGGCGAGCGCGGCCTTGCCGGCGTGGTGCACTGCGCCGGCGTGGTCAGCGTGGCCAAGCTGGTCGACCGCGAGGGCAACCCCGCCGACCTCGAGGCCTACAACCGCACCATCCAGATCAACCTGGTGGGGACCTTCAACGTGATGCGCCTGGCCGCGGCGGCCATGGCCAAGAACGCCCCGGGAGAGGAGGGCGAGCGCGGGGTGATCATCAACACCGCCTCCATCGCCGCCATGGACGGCCAGGTGGGGCAGTGCGCCTACAGCGCCTCCAAGGCCGGCGTGGTGGGCATGAGCCTGCCGGCGGCGCGCGAGCTCTCGCGCCACGGCGTGCGGGTGATGGCCATCGCTCCCGGGGTCTTCGAGACCCCCATGATGAGCGAGATCCCCGACGAGGCCGCCCAGGCCCTGGCCGCCGCCGTGCCCTTTCCCAAGCGGCTCGGCCGGCCCGACGAGTACGCCCGCCTGGCGGAGCAGATCATCACCAACCCCATGCTCAACGGCGAGGTGATCCGCCTCGACGGCGGGATTCGCATGCAATGACCCGGCTTCGCCGGCCAATAGCTTGAAGCTGGAAGAGCGGCGCTTCGCGCCTGGAAGCTGGAAGAAAACCCTTGACGCGGGTTCTGGAGGCCACAAGCTGGCTTCCAGCTTCCAGCTTCCAGCTTCCAGCTT
>JBKHEO010000075.1:0-11315 GCA_046540755.1 Halomonas sp.
TAGGACTCCTGCTCGGGGAAGCGCAGGGGTGTGAGGCTCTTCTTCACCGCCTTGAGCTGCTCGGCGAGCCTGGGGCCGCGGGTCTTGGCCACGCCCACGGCGAGCACGTCCACCAGCACCAGGTGGGCGATTCGCGAACTCATGGGCGTGTAGATCTCGGTGTCCTCGTGGACATCGATGTAGAGCGGCAGGGTCACCTCCTCGGCCAGCGGCGAGCCGCTGGGGCAGAGCCCGATCACCGTGGCACCGGCCTCCCGGGCCAGGCGCACGCTGGCCACCAGGGCCCGGGTGCGGCCGGTCTGGGAGATGGCCACCACCACGTCGCCCTCCTTGAGGGTCACCGCCGACATGTTCTGCATATGAGGGTCGGCGTAGGCGGCGGTGGAGATCTGCAGGCGGAAGAACTTGTGCTGGGCGTCGAAGGCCACCGCGCCGGAGGCGCCGAAGCCGTAGAATTCCACCCGGTTGGCCATGGCCAGGGCGTTGATGGCCTTGCTCAGCGCCTCGTTGTCGAGGCGGTCGCGCACCGACAGCAGGGTGCCCACGGTGGAGTCGAAGATGCTGTGGGAGAATTCCGCCACCGAGTCGCTGTCATTCATCGAGAACTGGGCGAACTGGCTGCCGGAGGCCAGCATCTGGGCCAGGCGCAGCTTGAAGTCCTGGAAGCCGTTGCAGCCCAGCGCCCGGCAGAAGCGCACCACGGTGGGCTCGCTGACCTTGGCCTCGGTGGCCAGATCGACGATGCGCATATGGATCACTTCCTCGGGATTGCGCAGCACGAAGCGCGCCACCTTCTGCTCGGAGCGACGGAAATGCTCCATGCGGCGTCTCATCTCATCGAACAGGGCACGACTCACGTGGGGCCTCCTTGGCTGGCCGGCGACGGCGCTCGGGGTATCTGCCCACAGTATGCCCGAAGGCGGGGGGCGATGGGCAGCGTCGGCCACCCAGCGTTGGCGGAGCGTTGTGGCAAAACGTTCACAGCGTCATCATTCTGTCAAGTGCGGTATAGTAGGAAAGGCAGTGTCGCCTAGCCTCCAAGGAGAGTCGATCATGCAGAAAAGCGAACGGTTAACCTCCCTCAAGAGCGAACTCCTCGACATCTTCATGAGCATGAAGGTCCAGGAGCACGAACAGCGCACTCGTACCGCCGCCCAGCGCCACCTCCGCGCCCGCCGCGGCATCGAGCTTCACCGCGAATTCCGGCGGCTATCCCGGGATATCGCCGAGCTGCCCGAGGAGGAACTGGCCGACGACGCCATCCACTGACCCTTTCCATACGCAGCGAGCCCCGCGTCGCGGGGCTCGCCGGGGCCTTCGCCCGTGGCAGCGCGTCGCCGGCCTAGATCAGGCCGTAGACGAACACGGCGATCACTCCAAGCGGTGCCACCACCCGGGCGACGACCTGCCACAGCTGGGCCTGGGTACCGGAGAGGCCCAGCTCACCCAGCACGCCATCACGATCGAGGCGCCAGGCCACGAACAGGATCGCCCCCAGGCCGGTTAGCGGCAGCATGAACTTGCTGGTCAGGGTGTCCAGGAAGTCGAAGATGTTCAGGCCCGCGATCGAGAACTCGCTCCAGACGTTGAACGACATCAGGGCGGCGATACCCAGTACCCACACCGCCACGCCGGCCACCAGAGTGGCGGCCACGCGAGAGAGCGGGGTGCGCTCCTCGAGCAGCTCCACCGTCGGCTCCAGCAGCGAGATCGCCGAGGTCAGGGCGGCGAAGGTCAGCAGCAGGAAGAACATCAGGCCGAGGATGGTGCCTCCGGCCATGTTGCCGAAGGCCAGCGGCAGGGTGACAAAGATCAGCCCCGGCCCCTCGCCCGGGCTCAGGCCGTTGGCAAAGACGATGGGGAAGATCGCCATGCCGGCAAGCAGCGCGATGACGGTATCGAAGATGATCACGGTACGGGCGGTGCCGATCAGGCTGACATCCTCTCCCAGGTAGGAACCGTAGGCCATCATGATGCCCATGCCCAGGGAGAGGGTGAAGAACGCCTGGCCCATGGCGGCCAGCACCACCTCGCCGTCGATGGCGCTCCAGTCGGGGCTGAACATGAAGGCCATCGCCTCGCCGAAGTGACCGGTGGTCATGCCGTAGATCACCAGGATCACCATGAGGATCACCAAAGCCGGCATCAGGGTGCGAACGGCGCCCTCGAGCCCCTTGGTCACGCCGCGGGCGACGATGAAGACCACCAGCGCCATGAAAGCGGTGTGCCACAGGGTCAGGACGGTGGGGTTGCCCAGCAGGCCGTTGAACAGGGCGCCGATGCCGTCGGAATCCTGGCCGCTGAACTGTCCGGTCACCGAACCGAGGGTATAGGAGAGCGACCAGCCGCCGATGACGCTGTAGAAGGAGAGGATCAGGAAGGCGGCGAGCACGCCGCTGGCGCCGACCAGCGCCCAGGCCGGCAGACGACCACTCCGGCGGGCCAGGTCCAGCATGGAATTGATAGGGTTCTCCTGGCCGCGGCGGCCGATCATCCACTCGGCGACCAGGATCGGCAGGCCCACCAAGGCTACGCAGGCAAGGTAGACGAGCACGAAGGCCGCGCCCCCGCTGTCACCCACCATGTAGGAGAAGCGCCAGATATTGCCCAGCCCCACCGCCGAACCGGTGGCTGCCAGGATGAAGGCCATCTTCGATGACCACTGAGCGTGGGAGAGTTTCGACATGTTTCACCCTGTTTTGGTCGTGTCACCAGCGGCCGATCCGGCGCGATGGTGGCTTGTGCTTGTCGTTGCCACGTCCAGGGCGCCATGGGTCGCAGGGCGCCGTCCAGAGCATGACAGGATCCGGGCAGGATCGCTGCCTCGGCCCCCGCGGACGCCGGCGGGTGGCCGTTGACCGAAGGGGACGGGAGCGCAGGATCATCGCAAGATCGACGCGGCTTTTGCGTCATATCCAGTCATAATCCAGGGATAAGGGCGCTCCGGCCCATAAAACTATCCGATCAAACGCTCGATGGCCAGTCTCACCGCATCGCCCCGACTCAACCTTTCGGCGAAGGCCTCAGGCCCCGAACAGGCTGGCCTGGGCCTCGCCGGGAAAGGCCGGCAGGGGCGTCAGTCCCAGCCGCTCGGCCAGGCGCCCATAGAGCCGCCGCGCTAGCTCCGGGGCCCGCCGGTTGTCCGGGGTATGCACCATCAGGTAAGGGGTTTTCCCCTGTTTTATCCACAGGCCGAAGCGGTCGATCCAGGGCTCGAAAAGGCGCTCGTTGATCTCCCCTTTCAGGTGCCCGATAAAGCGCACCAGCGGCCGATCCGCCGTGGAAAGCACGTGTAATGGGCGTCTCGGTTTCTCGCGCCGTGCCTGGCGCAGGCCCGGGTGATCGCCGGCGGGGTTGGCGAAGAGCGGGCGCACGTCGAGCATCACGCGATCCACGCCGTGAGTTATCAACAATCTATTGAGATCCCGCTCTGCCGTCCCCTTGTGGAAAAATTCGCTATGGCGCACCTCCACCGCGCAGGGAATTCCTGTCGGCCAGCGACTCAGCAGGGCTTCCAGCCGGGGCAGCTCCTGGGCACCGAAGTCCCGGGGCAGTTGCACCATCAGCGGGCCCAGGCGGTCGTGCAACGGCGCCAGCGCCTCGAGGAAGGCGTCGAGCTCGGCATCGATGCCCACCAGGCGCTTATCGTGGGTCAGGGCGGCGGGCAGCTTGAAGCAGAAGCGGAATCCCGGTGGCGCCTGGCGGGCCCAGGCCGCCACGGTCGCGGCGCGCGGCGCCCCGCTGTAGAAGGTGGTGTTGCCCTCCACGGCGCTGAAGACCCGGGCATACTCCTCGAGGCCGCCGCCGTGCGGGGGATAGAGGCCGCCGCGCCAGTCGGGGTTGGCCCACAGGGGCAGCCCCAGATGGAGGGGCGGCTCGGCGGGAGGCGTCACTCCACCGTCACGCTCTTGGCCAGGTTGCGCGGCTGGTCCACGTCGGTGCCCTTGAGCACCGCCACGTGGTAGCTGAGCAGCTGCAGCGGCAGGGTGTAGAGGATCGGCGCCAGCCCCTCGGGGACATGGGGCAGGTGCAGCACCCGGATGCCCTCGGCCGCCTCCAGCCCCACCCCCTCGTCGGCGAAGACGAAGAGCTCGCCGCCGCGGGCGCGCACCTCCTGGAGGTTGGACTTGAGCTTGTCGAGCAGCTCGTCGTTGGGGGCCACGGAGATGACCGGCATCTCGCTGTCCACCAGCGCCAGGGGGCCGTGCTTGAGCTCACCCGCCGGGTAGGCCTCGGCGTGGATATAGGAGATCTCCTTGAGCTTGAGCGCCCCCTCCAGGGCGATGGGGAAGTGCGCCCCGCGCCCCAGGAAGAGGGCGTGCTGCTTCTCGGCGAAGGCGGTGGAGAGCGCCTCGATCTCGCCATCGAGCTCCAGTACCCGTGCCATCAGCCGCGGCAGGCCGCGCAGCGCCGCCACCAGCTCGGCCTGCACGCCCTCGTCGAGCCCCTTGAGGCGGCCAAGGGCCAGGGTGAAGAGCATCAGGGCGGTGAGCTGGGTGGTGAAGGCCTTGGTGGAGGCCACGCCGATCTCCGGGCCCGCCTGGGTCATCAGCGAGAGGTCCGACTCGCGCACCAGGGAGCTCCCCGGCACGTTGCAGATCGCCAGGCTGGCCAGGTAGCCGCGCTCCCGGGCGAAGCGCAGCGCCGCCAGGGTGTCGGCGGTCTCGCCGGACTGGGAGAGGGTGACGAAGAGGGTATCCTCCGGCACCACCACCTGGCGGTAGCGATACTCCGAGGCCACCTCCACCTGCACCGGGACCCCGGCGAAGCGCTCCAGCCAGTAGCGGGCCACCATGCCGGCGTGGTAGCTGGTGCCGCAGGCGACGATATGCACCTGGCGCACCCGCGAGAAGAGCGCGTCGGCGTCGGGGCCGAAGCTCTCCACCAGCGCCGAGCGCTCGCCCAGGCGCCCCTCCAGGCAGGCGGCGACCACCGCCGGCTGCTCATGGATCTCCTTGAGCATGAAGTGGCGATAGTCACCCTTGCTGGCGGCGCCATCGCCGTGCTCGAAGGTGTGCACCTCGCGCTCCACCGGGGTTCCCTCGGCGTCGAACACCTGGATGCGGCCGCCGGCTTCGATCCGCACCACGTCGCCCTCCTCCAGGTAGAGGAAGCGGTCGGTGACCTGCAGCAGCGCCAGGGGGTCGGAGCCCAGGAAGGCCTCGCCGATGCCCACGCCCACCACCAGCGGGCTGCCCTTGCGCGCCCCGACGATGACACCGGGCTCGTCGGCGCTCACCACGCCCAGCGCATAGGCGCCGTCGAGGCGGGCCAGGGTCCGTTGCACCGCGGTGAGCAGGTCACCCGCCGCCTCGCTCTCCCGGGCCACCAGGTGGGCCACCACCTCGGTGTCGGTCTCGGAGTCGAAGCGGTAGCCGTCGGCCTCGAGCGAGCGGCGCAGCGACTCGTGGTTCTCGATGATGCCGTTGTGCACCACCGCCAGGCGTTCGCCGGACTGGTGGGGGTGGGCGTTGACCTCGCTGGGCCGGCCGTGGGTCGCCCAGCGCGTGTGGGCGATGCCACAGCGACCCGTCAGCGGCGCCTCGGTCAGGCGCTCGGCCAGGGCCGCCACCTTGCCCACCGCACGGCGACGCTGCAGGGTGCCGTCCGCGGCCAGCACCGCCATGCCAGCGGAGTCATAGCCGCGGTACTCCAGGCGCCTGAGCCCCTCCAGCAGGATGGCTTCCACGTTGCGCTCGGCAACGGCTCCGACGATTCCACACATGTGCTGCTCTCCTCAGTCGTCCTGCTTGCGGGGCCGCGGCCAGTCGGCCTTGCTCACCTGGCGGGCGCGGGTGACGGCCAGGGCGTGATCGGCGACGTCCTTGCCGATGGTGGAGCCGGCCCCCACGGTGGCGCCGCGGCCGATGCTCACCGGCGCCACCAGGGCGCTGTTGGAGCCGATGAAGGCGTCGTCGCCGATCTCGGTGCGGTGCTTGTTGGCGCCGTCGTAGTTGCAGGTGATGGTACCTGCGCCGACGTTGACCCCGCGCCCCAGGCGGGCGTCGCCCACGTAGCTCAGGTGGTTGATCTTGCTGCCCTCGCCCACCTCGACGTTCTTGGTCTCGACGAAGTTGCCCACCTTGGCCCCCACCGCCAGGCGCGAGCCGGGGCGCAGCCGGGCGAAGGGGCCGATGGTGGCGTGGCCGGCGATCACCGCGCCCTCGATCACGCTGTGGGGCTCGATCACGCTCTCGGCGCCGATATGGCTGTCGCGGATCACGCAGTGGGGGCCGATGCGCACCCCCTCGCCCAGTTCCACCTCACCCTCGAAGACGCAGCCCACGTCGATCTCGACATCGTGGCCGCACCGCAGGCTGCCACGCACGTCGAGTCGCGACGGGTCGACGAGCGCTACGCCCTCGGCCATCAGTCCCTCGGCGGTGGCGCGCTGGTGGGCGCGCTCGAGGCGCGCCATCTGGGCGCGGTTGTTGACCCCCTCCACCTCCAGCGGATCCTCCGGCTGGGCGGTGACGATCTCGACGCCCTCGGCGGCGGCCATGGCGATGATGTCGGTGAGGTAGTACTCGCCCTGGGCGTTGTCGGCGGAGAGCCGCGGCAGCCAGCGGCGCAGCTGGTCGGCGGTCATCGCCATGATGCCGGTATTGCACTCGCGCACCGCGCGCTCGTTCTCGCTGGCGTCCTTGTGCTCGACGATGGCCACCGCCTTGCCCTCGGCGTTGCGCAGGATGCGCCCGTAGCCGCCGGGGTCGTCGAGGGTCACGGTGAGCAGGCCGAGGTGGTCGTCGTCGACGCCGGCCAGCAGGCGCGACAGGGTCTCGCAACGGATCAGCGGCACGTCGCCGTAGAGCACCAGCACGCGGCCACTGCCGAGGCCGTCCAGGGCCTGGGCCACGGCGTGACCGGTGCCCTTCTGCTCGGCCTGGAGCGCGAAGCGCACCCGGCAGTCGGCCAGCGCCTCGCGCACCTGCTCGGCGCCGTGGCCGACCACCACATGGGTGCGCTCGGCCTCGAGTGCCGCGGCGGTGTCCAGCACATGGCGCACCATGGGCTTGCCGGCCAGGCGGTGGAGCACCTTGGGTCGGGTCGAACGCATCCGGGTGCCCTGCCCGGCGGCCAGTATCACCACATCAAGCGTCATCCTTCACTCCTGATTCTGTTGTTCGATCCCCAGCTCGTCGAGCAGGGACTCGCCGAAGCGCTCGACGAAGGCGGGGCTGGCCCGGCTGGACCAGCCCTCGTCCTGGCGCACGATCATCAGCACCGCCAGCTCCTCCTCCTCGGCCTGCTTCATGCCCGCCTCGTCGCCCAGCACCGTCAGCGCCGTGGCCCAGGCATCCGCCCAGGCGTTGGATTCGTGGAAGACGCTCACCGAGGCCAGGCGGTGGGTGATCGGCCGGCCGCTGCGCGGGTCGAGGGTGTGGGAGTAGCGGCGGCCCTCGTCGTCCTCGAAGTAGTTGCGGTAGTTGCCGGAAGTGGCCACCGAGATGTCGTGGAGCGGCACCACGTGCTGGGCCTCCTGGCGATCCTCCAGCGGGGCCTCGATGCCGACCCGCCAGGGCGTCTCCTCGCCGTCGCGATACCCCTCGGCGAGCAGGTCGCCGCCCAGGTTGACCAGGTAGTGCTCGACCCCCTCGTGGTCGAGGAAGTCGGCCACCCGGTCGGTGGCGTAGCCCTTGGCGACGGCGCCAAGGTCGAGGGTGACGTCACGGGTCCGGCGCGCCTCGCGTTCGGCCTCGTCCAGCTCCAGGGCGTCGATGCCGACCTCGGCCAGGCGCGCCTGGAGCTCGTCGTCGTCGGGCACCTCCCGGGGACGCGCCTCGGCGCCGAAACTCCACAGGTTGACCAGCCCCCCCAGGGTGATGTCGAAGGCGCCATCGCTGCGCTGGGCCACCGCACGGCTGATCGCCAGCACCTCGATCAGGGGGTCGGAGAGCGGTTGCCACTCCCCCGGCGGGGCGCGGTTGAAGGCGGAGAGCTCGGAGTCCTCGCGATAGAGCGACATCTGGGCATCCACCGCCGAAAGCTCCGCGAGGATCCCCTCCTCCAGCGCGTTCGCCTCGCCCTGGGTAAGGGAGTCGGCGATGGTCACCTGATAGAAGCTGCCGAAGATCTCCCCCTCGAGGCGCACCGGCGACTCCAGTGGGCGGTCACGCTCGGAGCAGGCGGCGAGCGCGATCGGCAGGAACAGGGATAGCAGCAGCAGGGGTCTCATGGCGTCGCCTTTGCTCGAGGGTAGGTTACCAGAATAGCCACAGCAGCCAGCCGCCGAGAAGCAGCCGGTAGGCCACGAAGGGCTGCATCCCGACCCGCCGGATAAAGACCAGGAAGAAGTGGATGCAGAGATAGGCGCTGACGCCGGAGAGCAGCGTCCCCACGATGAGGGTGAACCACTCCACCTCGGCCGCCTCGCGGATCAACCCTAGGGTCTCCATGCCGCCGGCGAGCACGATCACCGGGATCGACAGCAGGAACGAGAAGCGCGCCGCCCCCTCGCGGCTCATGCCCACCAGCAGCGCCGCGGTGATGGTGATGCCGGAACGGGAGGTGCCGGGGATCAGCGCCAGCGCCTGGGCCAGCCCGATCAGCAGGGCATCGCGCAGGCTGAGCTGGGTCTCGTCGCGCGTCCCGTGGTGGCGCCAGTCGGCCCAGGCCAGCGCCAAACCGAAGACGATCAGGCCGAGGGCGATGATCACGGGCGAGCGCATGGCCTGCGAGATGGTGTCGTAGAAGGCCAGGCCCACCACGCAGACCGGGATCGTCGCCAGGATCACCCACCAGGCCAGGCGGGCATCGCCATCCACGCCGCGCCCCGCCAGGGAGTAAAGCCAGCTTCGCGCCATGCGCACGAGCTCCTGGCGGAAGTAGATCACCACCGCGGAGAGGCTGCCGAGATGCAGGGCCACGTCGAAGGCCAGCCCCTGGTCCTCCCAGTCGGTCAGCACCGGCACCAGGATCAGGTGGGCGGAGCTGGAGATGGGCAGGAACTCGGTGAGCCCCTGGACGATGGAGAGGATGACGACCTGTAGCCAGTCCATGGAGCCTTCCGTCGATGAATGGAGTCAGCCGTCAGCCGCGGGCGGCACGACGCGCAGAGGATACACGCCCGCGTCCCTGCTGTCCGCCCTGCCCTGTCATTGCCAGGCCTGTCCCGAGAGGCACCGCGAGCCAGACCAACCCGGTCCGACTGGCCAAGGCTCAGGCGCCGGCGAGGAGCGCCGAGGCGATGCCGAAGTAGATCAGCACCCCGGAGGCGTCGATCAGGGTGGTGACCAGCGGCGCCGAGGCGGTGGCCGGGTCCCAGCCCAGGCGGTCGAGCAGGAAGGGCAGGCACATCCCCAGCAGGCTGCCGAAGAGCACGATGGCGACCATGCTCATGGCCACCACCAGGGCCACCGCCTCGCCGCCGCGCATCACCCCGATGGGCGCCACCGCCAGCGCCATGGTCAGCCCCAGGGAGCCCGCCACCAGCAGCTCGCGCCCCAGCAGCTTGCCCCAGTCCTTGATGCCCACATCGCCGGTGGCCATGCCGCGCACCATCAGCGTGGCGGCCTGGGCCCCGGCGTTCCCGCCGCTGCCGATCAGCAGCGGCAGGAAGAAGACCAGCGCCACCTGGGCGGCGATGGTCTCCTCGAAGTAGGCGATGCCGGCGCCGGAGAAGAGGTTGGCGAACACCAGCAGCACCAGCCAGGTCACCCGCTTGCGATAGAGGCTCCACAGCGGCACCCGGCTGACGCCATCCTCCAGGGCGCCGATCGACATCCCCTTGTGGATATCCTCGGTGGCCTCGGACTCCACCACATCCATGGCGTCATCGTGGGTGACGATGCCCACCAGGCGCGCCTCGTCATCCACCACCGGCAGCGCCAGCAGGTCGTAGCGGGCCACGGTGCGGGCCACCTCCTCCTGGGGGGCATCGACGCCCAGGCGGATCACATCCCGGATCATCAGGGCGTCGATGCGCTCCCCGGGGGGCGCCACCATCAGCTGGCGCAGCGATAGGGTGCCGGCCAGGCGCCCCTCGGGGTCGACGATGTAGAGCTGGTAGACCGTCTCGGCGTCCGGCGCGGTCTGGCGCACCCGCATCATCGCCTGGGAGACCGTCATGCCGCTGGGAATCGCCACGTAGTCGGCGGTCATGATCGCCCCGGCGGTGCCCTCCTCATAGCTCGCCAGCCGTATCAGCTCCTCGCGCTCGCGCCGCGCCATGCGCCGCAGCAGCGCCTGGCGGCGATCCTCGTCGAGCAGGTTGAAGAGGTCGGCGCGCTCGTCGGAGCCCATCTCCTCGAGGATCGGCAACAGCCGCTCGTCGGCGAGCGCCTCGCTGAGCACCCGCTGGGCCTCCCCCGGCAGGTGGCCCAGCACGCTCGCCTGGCGCTCCAGCGGCAGCCTGCCCAGCAGCGCCAGGGCCAGCGGCGGGTCTGCGTCCTCCTCGAGGATCGCCTCGAGGATCTCGGCGATATCCGCCGAGCGCAGCTCCGGGAGCAGCGCGGTGAGGCGCTCGCGGTCGTCGGCCACCAGCGCCTCGCGCAGGGTGGCCTTGTGAGCCTGCAGGACGTCGTTGAGTGACATGACAGCCTCCGGGCGCCGGCAGGCGCCTCATCGGAACGGGTCGTGACCACGGCAGAAACAAAAAAGCCCCCCTGCCCCGACGTCTCCGCCAGGCAGGGGGGCGATGCGCGTCCCGGCGCGGGCTCAGCCCTTGCCGAGCTTCTTGCGCAGCTGCTGGACGGTGCGCAGCTGGGCCGCCGCCTCGGCGAGCTCCGCCGCGGCGCGGGTGTAGTCCAGCTCCGCGGACTTGTCGTTCAACGCCTTCAGCGCATGCTGGCGGGCCTCCTCGGCCGCCGCCTCGTCCAGGTCATGGGCGCGGACGGCGGCGTCGGCGAGGATGGTCACCACGTCGGGCTGCACCTCGAGGAAGCCGCCGGAGACGTAGTAGTGCTCCTCCTCGCCTCCGTCGTGGATCACCCGCACCGGGCCCGGCTCGAGCTCGGTGAGCAGCGGGGCGTGCCCGGGCAGGATGCCCAGCTCGCCCATGCGGCCGGTGGCGACCACGCGCTCGATCTGGCCCGAGAAGATGCCCTCCTCGGCGCTGACGATCTCGCACTTGAAGCTGTTCGCCATAGCGAAGTCCTCCTGGTGGGACGCCGATTACTTCGACTGGTTGGCTTTCTCGACCGCTTCGTCGATGGTGCCCACCATGTAGAAGGCCTGCTCCGGCAGCTCGTCATACTCGCCGTTGAGGATGCCCTGGAAGCCGCGGATGGTGTCCTTGAGGGACACGTACTTGCCGGGCGCCCCGGTGAAGACCTCGGCGACGAAGAACGGCTGCGACAGGAAGCGCTGGATCTTGC
>JBKHEO010000076.1:0-11169 GCA_046540755.1 Halomonas sp.
CGCCAGATCCTCGCCATCGACGTCACTCCCCTTGAAGTCGCCCGCCTTCACCCGCATCTCGGGGATAAACCCACACCACCCCGGGAATCCCCATCATGTCCATCGTTGACCCGCGTACCGGTGAGCCGCTCACCCCCGACACCAGCGCCCCCCAGGCCGGGCAGCCGGCCCAGCCCGAGGCGGGCGAGGCACCAGAGGTCATCGTCGACGTCGACGCGAGCAATATCCAGCAGGTGCTGGAGCTTTCCATGCGCGTGCCGGTGCTGCTCGACTGCTGGGCGCCCTGGTGCCAGCCCTGCAAGACCCTGATGCCGGTGCTGGAGAAGCTGGCCCGCGAGTACCAGGGCGCCTTCCTGCTGGCCAAGCTCAACATCGAGGAGAACCAGGAGATCGCCGCCCAACTCGGCGTGCGCTCGGTGCCCGACGTCAAGCTGGTCAGCCAGGGCGGCCTGGTGGATCACTTCCAGGGCGCGCTGCCCGAGAAGGAGATCCGCGAGTGGCTGGGCCGCTACTTCCCGGCCCCGGAGGACGCCCCGGCAAGCCCCGAGGAGCAGGCCGCCGAGGCGCTGGCCGCCGGGGATGCCGCCACCGCCCGCGCCCTCTACCAGGAACTGGCCCAGCAGTACCCCGACCACGTCCCCTACCAGGTGGAGCTGGCCCGCGCCCTGGTGGCCGAGGGCCGCGCCGAGGAGGCGCGCGGCGTGCTCGACAACCTGCCGCCCGAGGAGCGCGATGCCGCCCCGGCCCGCGGCGTGCGCGCCAGCATCGAGTTCGGCGAGGAGGCCCCCAGCGCCGAGGAGCTCGCCGCCCTGGGCGAGCGCGAAGACAGCGAGGCGCAGTACCTGCGCGCCATGCGCCGGGTCGCCGATGGCGACTACGAGGCCGGCCTGGAGGGGCTGCTGGCGCTGATGAAGCACGACCGTGCCTACGGCGACGACGCCGCCCGCAAGACCCTGCTGCGGGTCTTCGACGCCCTGGGCGCCGACCACCCCCTCACCGTTGCCTACCGCCGCAAGCTCTTCGCCATGCTCTACTGAGCCAGCACCCCATCCAGCCGCGAGAGCGCCGCCTCGAGCTGGGTGGCGGTGGTGCCGAAGTTGAGCCGCGCGAAGCCGGGATGGCCGAAGTCGGCGCCATCGGAGAGCGCCACCCCGGCGCGTTCCAGCAGTGTGCGCCGGGGCGCGTCGCCGAGCCCCGCCTGGCGCAGGTCGAGCCAGGCCAGGTAGGTGGATTCCGGCGCGCTCATGGTCACCCCCGGCCAGCGCGCCACCCGCGCCACCAGCGTCTCGCGGTGGCCGCGCAGCACCTCGAGAAGCGCCTGGCGCCAGGGGTCGCCGTGGGCATAGGCGGCCTCGGCCGCCACCAGCCCCATGACGTTGCCGTCCGGCATCAGCCCCTTGGCCGTCGCGGCGAAGCGCCGGCGCAGCGTGGGGTCGGGGATCACCGCGCAGGCGGCGGTCAGGCCGGCCAGGTTGAAGGTCTTGGAGGGGGCCCAGAGGGTGATCGTGCGCGCGGCGAGCTCGGGGAAGGCCACCGCCAGCGGCACGTGGCGCGCCCCCTCCTCCAGCAGCAGGTCGCAGTGCAGCTCGTCGGAGACCACGAAGAGCCCGTGGCGCTCCACCAGCGCGGCCAGGCCGGCCAGCTCGTCGCGATTCCAGACCCGCCCGGTGGGATTGTGGGGCTGGCACCACAGCAGCAGCCGCGTCTCGGGGGTGATCGCCGCCTCCAGCGCCTCGAGGTCAAGCCGCCAGGGAGCGCCCGGCGCCGCCGGCTCGCCCAGGCGGGCCTGCTGGGGCGTGCGTCCGGTGTGCTCGGCGACGTGCAGGAAGGGCGGGTAGATGGGCGTCACGGTGAGCACGCCGTCGCCCGGCTCGGTGAGCGCCAGGCTCGCCAGGTGCAGCGCCGGCACCACCCCGGGCAGCCAGTGCTGCCACTCGGGGGCGATCTCCCAGCCGTAGTGGTCGCGGCTCCAGGCGCACAGTGTCTCGCGCAGCGAGTCCGGCACCAGGCCGTAGCCGAAGACCCCGTGGTCGACCCGCGCCCGCAGCGCCTCCCGCACCGCCGGCGGCGAGACGAAATCCATGTCGGCCACCCACAGCGGCAGCACCTCCTCGCCGTAGCGGTGCCACTTCTGGGAGGGCCAGCCCCCCGCCGGATGCCGCCGCTCCACCGGCGTGGCAAAATCGAACGCCATGCGCTCACTCCTCACTTCAAGGCTTAGACCATGACCTCGACCATGCCCCAGGACGACTTCTATGCCAAGGTGCGCCGCGGCATGCCGCGGCTGGTGGCCCAGTGGCGCGACCTGGGCCGCGACTCCCCCGAGCGGCTCGCCCTGCTGCTCGCCGAGACCGCCCGGGTGGCGCGGATCGGCCGGCCGGAGGCCACCCCCGACGCCGCCACCCTGGCGGCCTGGAGCGAGGCGGAGGCGGGCGACGAGATCCCGCTGTGGGCCGCCCGCACCGCCACCTTCCTGCTGGTCCAGATGCCCGGCCGGCCCGCGCCCCGCGACGCCGACGAGGCGTGCGCCTGGGCCTACTGCTGGCTGCGCAACCGCGACTTCGAAAGCCTCGACGCGGCCGAGGCGGCGCTGCCGGCGCACCTTCGGGAGGCGCTGGGCGAGGCGCTGCCCGCGGCCTGGCGCGACCGCGAGGGGCTGCGGCTGGTGTGATGCCCGCCTTGACGCCGGCGGGCCCGCCGCTAGCATCGGGAGGCCCTCAGCGGCGCCGGCGACGCGGCCGCTTGGGCTTGAACCCGGCCGGCTTGGTGGCCAGCCAGTCGACGAAGGCACGGATCTCGGGGTGGCCCAGCAGCGCCTCGCGGCTGCGGTAGTGGTCGGCCAGCTCGCGCTCGGAGAGCACCGCATGCAGGTGCCGGTGGCAGGGGTGGCAGACCCAGAGGATAGCGGTGAGCCGCTCGGCACGCTCGAAGCGCCGGCGGTAGCGCGCCTTGCCGTGCAGCGAGCGCGGGATCAGGTGGTGCTTGGTCAAGGGCGCCGCCCGCCCGCACAGCTCGCAGGCGTCCGGGCGCGGCGGGGGCGAGAGCTCGTGGCCGGCCATGCGGGCCTCCGGTGCAACGGGATCCATGACACGCGACGTCCCACAAGGATAAGGAAAACGAGATGGAAGTTCCCCTGAGCTGGCAGCTGGCCAAGCTGGCGGTATCGATCGGCATGGTGCTGGGCCTCGGCGCCATCGCCGTGCGCGTCAGCCCCCGCGTCGCCGGGTTGCTGGCGGGCTATCCCCTGGGCACCGCCATCGCGCTGTTCTTCATCGGCCTGGAGCTCTCGCCGGGCTTCGCCGCCGAGAGCGCAGTGCACACCCTGGCCGGCTTCACCGCCACCCTGGCGCTGGGGGGCGGCTACCTGCTGGCCGGCCGCCGCCCGGGGCTGCCCGGGGTACTGGGGGGCACCGCCGCGGGGCTCGTCGCCTTCCTGGCGGTGAGCCTGGTGCTGACCCGGGTGGAGTTCGACCGCCTCACCGGCACCCTCACCACCCTGGTCGCCATCGCGGCGTTCACCTGGCTCTACCGCCGGGTGCCGGACAGCGTGGCGCGCCCTGCCGGGGGCTTCTCCTGGGCGGCACTCACGGTACGCGCCCTGCTCGCTGCCGCCATCATCTTCGTGATCACCGGCCTCGCCCATGTGCTGCCGGCCGCCTGGGCCGGGGTGATGGCCGCCTTCCCGGTCACCCTGTACCCCTTCTTGGTGATCCTGCACCTGACCCAGGGCCCGGGCCCGGTGGCCACGGTGATCAAGCACTATCCCATGGGGCTCGGTGCGCTTCTCTGCTATGCGCTGTGCATCTCCTTCGCCTACCCCGCCCTGGGCCTGGCGCCGGGCACCCTGGCGGGCTTCACCGTGGCCACCCTGTGGCTGCTCGCCTGGACCCGCCTCCAGGCGTGGCGGGGCGCGCGGCGGGTGGCGAGGACTTGACCAAGCGCTTGCTAGTGGCAAAGCTAGCCTGTCTGAAGCGATAACCACAAGGAAACGCCAGATGTTCGTTCGTACCGTCGAGCCCGCCTTCTACGACACCGACGCCCTGGGCCACGTCAACAATACCCGCCTGCCGGCCTGGTTCGAGCTGGCCCGCAACGACCTCTTCCGGCTCTTCACCCCGGACCTGGACCCGCGCAAGTGGCGGCTGATCATGGCCCGCATGGAGGTGGACTACCGCGCCGAGCTGCAGTACGGCGAGGAGATCGAGATCCGCACCTACGTCTCGCGGCTCGGCAACAGCTCCTTCACCGTCAGCCAGGAGGCGCGCCAGGGCGGCAAGCTCACCAATCTGGGCCACACCGTGATGGTGCACTACGACCATGACGCCAAGCAGGCCATCCCCATCACGGGCGAGCTGCGCGAGGCCCTGGAGGCGCACTTCCACGAGGAGCCCGCCGAGGCATGACCCCCGCCGTCAAGCAGCTGGAGTCGGCCGGAGTGGACTTCACCCTGGCCGAGTACCCCCACGACCCGCGAAGCCCCGCCTACGGCGAGGAGGCCGCCCGTGCACTGGGGCTCTCCCCCGACGCGGTATTCAAGACGCTGCTCGCCCGGCTCGACGACGACCGCCTGGCGGTGGCCATCGTGCCGGTGTCGCGCCAGCTCGACCTCAAGGCCCTGGCCCGCGCCGCCGGCGCCCGCAAGGCGCGGATGGCCGAGGCCGAGGAGGCCGAGCGCGCCACCGGCTACGTGGTGGGCGGCATCAGCCCGCTGGGCCAGAAGCGCCGCCTGGCCACCTTCCTCGACGCCAGCGCCGAGTCCCTGGCGGTGATCCACGTCAGCGGTGGCCGCCGCGGCTTGGAGATCCGCCTGGCGCCGGCCGACCTGCTGGCCCTGACCCGGGGCCGGCTGGCGCCGCTGGCCAAGGCCTGAGCCGAATCGCCGGCGGCGCTGTCCCAATGCCACCACCGCCACAGGAGCCCCCCCATGGCCATCCGCTACACCCTCTGGCTGGACCCGGAGGACACCGAGCGCCACCGCGCCATGGAGGCGCAGCTGCGCCGCTACTTCGTCGAGCGCTTCGCCGACTATCCCCATATCCGCTTGTTCGGCGCCGACCCCTACGATTATGATGCGCCGTTCAATCGCCTCTATGACGTCCTGCTGGCCCGCGCCGCGGAGTACTGCGAGCGGGAGTGGCGCTACGTGCCTACCCCGGAGCAGCTCAACCGCGCCTTCTTCCTGGCCGTCGGCGAATCCAACAAGTTCCTGCGAGACCGCGACGATGGTGACCCGCCCCGATAGCCCGCCCGACACCGCCCAGCTGGCGACCATCGCTCGCCAGCTCGGCCGCACGCCGCGCGGCATCGAGACGGTGGCCGCCGTGGATGGCGAGGGCACCCCGCTGGTGCTGCGCATGGCGCCCATCGTCGATGGCCGGCCCTTCCCCACCCTCTACTGGCTGAGCTGCGACCGCCTCAAGGTGGTGATCTCGCGCATCGAGGCAGACGGCGCCATCAAGCGTCTCGAGGCGCGCCTGCAGGAGGACCCCGAACTGCTCGCCGCCTACCACGAAAGCCACCGCGACTACGTGGCGGCGCGCTGGCGCCACATGAGCGCGGCACAGAAGGCAGACGTCATCCGGCGGGGCTATGATGGCGTGCTCACGGCGCGCGGCATCGGCGGCATCGCCAACTGGGACCAGGTGCGCTGCCTGCACACCCAGTACGCCCACCACCTGTGTGGCGACAACGCCATCGGCCGCTGGATGGACGCCGAGTACGGCGTGGCCGACTGCCTGCCCTGAGCCACGCCGTGGCGATCCCACCAAGACGACAAGGAGAGGAGCATGGCGAGATTCTGCGTCTTCCTGGGCTCCCGGGAGGGGCGCGACCCGCGCTTCCTGGCCGACGCCCGCGCCCTGGGCGAGACCCTGGCACGCCGCGGCCACACCCTGGTCTACGGCGGCGCCCGCATCGGCCTGATGGGGGCCCTGGCCGACGCCGCCCTGGGCGCCGGCGGCGAGGTGGTGGGGGTGATGCCGGACCACCTGGTGGAGCGCGAGCAGGCCCACCATGGCCTCACCCGGCTGATCCGGGTGCGCAACATGCACGAGCGCAAGGCCAGCATGGCCGCCCACGCCGACGCCTTCCTGGTGCTGCCCGGGGGCATTGGCACCCTGGAGGAGTTCTTCGAGGCCTGGACCTGGCACTACCTGGGGCTGCACGACAAGCCCATCGGCGTGCTCGACAGCGAGGGCTTCTACGCGCCGCTGCTGGCCTTCCTGGACGGCACCGTCGAACGGGGCTTCCTCAACGCCCGCACCCGCGCCGAGCTGCTCGACGCCGCCGAGCCGTGGGAACTGATCGAGCGGGTGGAGGCGCGGCTGGCCGAGGCCTGAGCCGGGTCAGGCCTCGCCGGCCAGCTCCCGGGTGCGCCGGTAGGTGAGCTGCAGCAGCCGGGCGTCCTCGCCGGCGCGGTGCCGGTGGATGCCCAGCTCCTCGATCAGCGCCTCCTTGGTGGGCGTCCACAGCGCCAGCTGGCGCTCGCTGAGCAGCCGGCGCAGCGCCTCCAGGCGGAAGGCGGGCAGCATGCCGGCGTGGTGGAAGAGCAGCGACAGCCAGGTGTTGTCGTAGCCCCAGCTGTCGCTGTAGCAGATCCCCACTTCGCCCAGCTCGTCGTTGAGCCACTGCGCCACCTGGCGCACCGGATGCCCCTCGCGACGCAGCCGCGCCCGGCTGATGCCGTGGAGCAGCTCGGCCTTGGGGTCCCAGTGGGTCCATTCGGGCAGGGGCTGGATCAGGAAGGCACAGCTGCTGCCGTCCGGGCGGGCCAGGCCCACCTCGATGGGGTAGCTGCCGCGCCCGAAGCCGGACGCCTCGATATCGAGCAGGGTCGGTAGCATCACGGCGGGCGGGGTCCTCGAGGCAGCCACGGGAGGGCGCCGTCGAGCCGGCGCCTCGAGACTAGTGTCGCGTCTGCTCTTCGACGCTGTCCAGCGCGTCGTCGAAGCCGGCAGTGCGTTCGGCCAGCGCCTGCCAGTGGGCGGCACGCTCGGCGTCCACCGGTAGCCCCAGCTGCCCCTCGCGGTAGGCGCGCGCCAGGCGCCGGGCGGCCAGGGGGTGACCCGCCTCGCCGGCACGGGCGAACCAGGTCACGGCATGGTCGTCGCGACGCGGGTAGAGCAGGCAGCCGTGCTCGTAGATCTGCCCGGCCTGGTACTGGGCCCGGGCATCGCCGGCATGGGCCGCCTCCAGCACGTAGCGGGCACCGCGCGCCTTGTCCTGGGGCGTCAGGCCACGATGGAACAGCATGTGCCCGTAGGTGGAGAGCGCGGCCGGGTGGCCGGCGTCGGCGCAGCGCTGGAAGAGGTGCATGGTCAGTCGCTGGGTGCGCGGCGAGCGGGGCAGCCAGCGGGTATGGAAGAGCTGCTCCGCCAGGCGGTACTCGAGCCGGGTAAACAGAGAGGATGCCTGTGTCATGGCCTTCTGCCGGATCCTGTAACGCATGGAGACACCCGGCACTATCCTGTGCACGGCGTCTGTGATCGGTGTCGCCCCGGTTCCCCGCGGGGCGCAACGGGCGGCCAGCATACGCCCGCCCCCGCGGGGACTCAACCCCCGGCATTTGCCGCCCTGCCGGCGCCTGGCTACCATGCCGACTCCATTCCCGAACCGCGAGGACGTCAGGATGCAGACGCGACCGCTGGGCGATACCGGCATCGAAGTCAGCCGCCTCTGCCTGGGCACCATGACCTTCGGCGAACAGAACAGCGAGGCCGAGGCCCACGAACAGCTCGACCGCGCGGTGGCCTTCGGCATCAACTTCATCGACACCGCCGAGATGTACCCGGTGCCGCCGAAGGCGGAGACCCAGGGCCGCACCGAGGCCTATATCGGCAGCTGGCTCGAACGCCGCGGCAGCCGCGACGACGTGATCATCGCCACCAAGGCCGCCGGCCCCGGCCTTGCGCATATCCGCGGCGGCCCGCGGCTGACCCGCGAGCACCTCCACCAGGCCATCGACGCCAGCCTGGCGCGCCTTCGGACCGACTACGTCGACCTCTACCAGCTGCACTGGCCGGAGCGGAAGGCCAACTTCTTCGGCAAGCTCGGCTACGAGCACGACGAGGAGGAGGACGCCACCCCGCTCGAGGAGACCCTGGCCGCCCTCAAGGAGCTGGTGGACGCCGGCAAGGTGCGCGCCATCGGCCTCTCCAACGACACACCCTGGGGGGTGATGCGCGCCCTGCAGCTGGCCGATAGCCAGGGCCTGCCGCGGGTCGCCTCGGTGCAGAACCCCTACAATCTGCTCAACCGCAGCTTCGAGGTGGGCCTGGCCGAGATCGCCCATCGCGAGCGGGTGGGGCTGCTGGCCTACTCGCCGCTGGCCTTCGGCATGCTCTCCGGCAAGTACCTGGACGGCGCCCGCCCCGAGGGGGCCCGGCTGACGCTGTTCGAGCGCTTCCAGCGCTACACCAACCCCCAGGCCCAGGCCGCCACCGCCGAGTACGTGAGGATCGCCCGGGAGGCCGACCTCGACCCGGCGCAGATGGCGCTGGCCTTCGTCAACTCGCGCTCCTTCCTGACCAGCAACATCATCGGCGCCACCACCATGGCGCAGCTGGAGAGCAACCTGGCCAGCGAGTCCCTGCGCCTGGACGGCGAGGTGCTCGAGGCCATCGAGGACGTGCACCGCCGCCATTCCAACCCGGCCCCCTGAGCCCCCGTCTCCGGGGCTATCACCGCGATAGCCCCGCGGGCCAGGCGCCCTTGGTATACTCGCCGCGACCCCACCGGATTCAGGAGCGCCCCATGCTCAGCGTGATCTCGCCCGCCAAGACCCTGGACTTCGAGACCCCGGCCACCACCTCCCGCCATACCCAGCCGGACTTCCTCGACCGGAGCCGCGAGCTGATCGAGATCCTGCGCGACGTCTCGCCCCAGCGGCTCAGCGAGCTGATGGGCATCAGCGACAAGCTCGCCGCCCTCAACGCCGCGCGCTTCGGCGAATGGCACACCCCCTTCACCCCGGAGAACGCCAAGCCCGCCGCCCAGGCCTTCCAGGGCGACGTCTACGTGGGGCTGGCGGCCGACACCTTCGACGACGACGACAACGCCTTCGCCCAGGAGCACCTGCGCATCCTCTCCGGCCTCTACGGCCTGCTGCGCCCCCTGGACCTGATCCAGCCCTACCGCCTGGAGATGGGCACCCGGCTCGAGAACCCCGCGGGCAAGGACCTCTACGCCTTCTGGCGCGAGACCCTCACCGAGGCGCTCGACCGCGCCGTGGCGCAGAGTGGCAGCCCGGTGCTGGTCAACCTCGCCTCCAACGAGTACTTCAAGGCGATCGATACGAAGCGGCTCGAGGCGCGGGTGATCACCCCGGTGTTCAAGGACGAGAAGAACGGCAGGCTCAAGATCATCAGCTTCTATGCCAAGAAGGCGCGCGGCCTGATGGCGGCGTGGATGATCCGCCAGCGCCTGGATGACCCGGAGGGCCTCAAGGAGTTCGACGTGGCCGGCTACGCCTACAACGCCGCCCTGAGCGAGGGCGACACCCTGGTCTTCACCCGCCCCGAGGGCGCCGCCTGAGCCCGCCCGGCTTCGCCGGGAGCTGTAAGCCGTAAGCTTTAAGCTGTAAGAGGTGAGCGCGCTGCGCGAACTGAAGTTCGGTCCCACACACCCCTCACTCCTCACAAGCGCGCAGCGCGCTCACACCTCACTAAGTAAAGACCAGCGGCCGCGAGGCGCGCCCCTTGAGGAAGCGGCGGTGGGCCTGCTTGAAGCGCTCGTCGTCGCAGCGTTGCAGCCACTCGTAGGCGACCATGTCGGCGCTCACCGCCACCGCCCCGGCCTGCACCAGGCGTTCCCGCGCCAGGCGTGCCTCGCCGGCGCGGCGGCTGGCGCAGGCCTCGGTCAGCCAGTAAACCTCGTAGCCCGCCGCCAGCAGCCCGAGCCCGGTCTGCATCACGCAGATATGCGCCTCGGTGCCGCAGAGCACCACCTGGCGCCTTCCGCTCTCCGCCAGGGCCGCGGCGAACTCCGGGTTGGCGCAGGCGTCGAAGGTGAGCTTCTGCCAGCGACGGTGCCCCGGCAACGCCTCGAGCAGCCGCGGCTCGCTGCCGCCGAGCCCCTCGGGATACTGCTCGGTGAGCCACACCGGCACCTCGAGGGACCCGGCCAGGCCGCCCAGCCAGGCCGCCTCGCTCACCGCCTGGTCGCCGTGCTCGATGACCGGCAGCAGGCCCGCCTGCAGGTCGACGATCAGCAGCAGGCTCTCTTCTCGTGTCAGGCGCATGGCGTTCGCTCCCCTTCGTGCATTTGTCGTGGAAGCTCCCAGAATAGCCGCTAGAATGGCCAGACTCGACTCTCCCCTTCCCCCACCGGTGACGACACGCCCATGACCCCACGATTCGCCCACTCCTCGCTGTTCCGCCACCTGCTGATCATGCTGGTGGCCGGCCTCTTCACCCTGGGCCCGGCCCTGCAGGACGCCGAGGCGCGACGCCTGGGCGGCGGCAAGAGCTTCGGCACCCAGTCGCGCAGCGTCCAGCAGCAGCCGGCCGCCACCCAGAACCAGGCCGCCGACAAGCGCGCCACCCAGGGCCGCGCCGGCTCGCGCATGCCCGGCATGCTGGGCGGGCTGCTCGCCGGCGGGCTACTCGCCGCGCTCTTCTTCGGCGGCGCCTTCGACGAGCTGCGGCTGATGGACATCCTCGTGATGGCCGGGGTCGCCTTCCTGCTCTTCCGCCTGCTGGCGCGCCGGCGACCGGCGGTAGCGGGTGGCCCCTCGCCGAGCGCCGAGGAAACCCGGGGCGACGCCAGCGCCCAGCCCTTCCAGGCCAGCGGTACCCCGCTCGGCGGCGCCCTCGCCGGCGAGCCCGAGTGGTTCGACCGCGAGCGTTTCCTGGGCGGCGCCAAGGAGCACTTCATGACCCTGCAGCGCGCCTGGGACAACAACGACCTCGCCGGCATCCAGGAGTACGTCACCCCCGAGCTCTACAACCTGCTGCGCGAGGAGCGCGCCCGCCAGCCGGCCAACAACCGCACCGAGGTGGTACGCCTGTTCGCCGAGCTCGGCACGGTGCAGGAGGTCGGCTCCCAGGCCGAGGCCACGGTGATCTTCCACGGCATCCTCGACGAGAACGGCGAGCACAACGAGTTCAACGAAACCTGGCACCTGGTGCGCGAGCTGCGCGACGGCGCCCCCTGGTACGTGCAGGGCATCGA
>JBKHEO010000077.1:0-11140 GCA_046540755.1 Halomonas sp.
ACGACGCGCGCTGGCGGCGTGCTCCGCATAGGCGGCGCCCGGCTGCTTGGCCGAGGGAGTGCGCTCCGCCACCTCCCAGGGGATGGTGGTGTCGCCGTCGTCGCCGAAGGCCGGCTCTCGGCGGGCCTCGGCGTCCAGCTCCGGCTCGCGGGGGGCGGCGAAGCGCCCCGACAGCAGGCGTCGCCACCAGGCAGGCCTCGGCGATGCCGGCGGCCCCTCGTCGGGCTGATCGGGCTCGGCCGGGGCCTCCGCGGGCGCCGACGCCTCGTCGCGGGTGAAGGCGAAGCGCCGGGCGACACCGCCCCACAGCCGGATCGCGCCGCGGCCCAGCTCGTCCATCACGCTGAGCCAGGAGATGCCGGTGAACAGCGGGAAGCCGCACAGCAGGGCCGCGGAGGCCATCAGCCCGGTGCCGCCCACGCCCACCATGGGCAGCAGGGCCCCCACCAGGCCCTCGCCGAGGATGCCGCCGGTGGAGTAGGGCAAGGGGCCGTCCGGGCGGTAGAAGTGCAGCGCCCCCAGGGTGGTGGAACCCAGCAGCAGCAGGATCAGCCCGCCGCCGCGAACCGCCAGCAGGGTGGCGTCCCAGGTCAGGCGCACCTGCCGGGAGCGCAGCAGCCGCCAGGCGGCGAAGCCCAGCATGCCGGGCCACCAAAGGGCGCTGACGCCGAACAGCGAGTAGAGCACGTCGGCGAGCCAGGCCCCTACCGGGCCCATCCAGTTGGCCACCTCGGTCTCGGGACCGCTGCGCGACCAGCCGGGGTCGCTCCCCGCGTAGCTGAACAGCGCCAACAGCAGGAAGACACAGGCCGCCAGCAGCACGATCGCGACGCCCTCGCGTGCCGCTCCCTGCAGCTTCAGTCCGAAGCGTTTCGCCGATTCCGTGGCGGTGGCCGCGCGCGTTCGCCGCGACGCGCTCTGCTTGTCGACACTCAACGGGTCATCCCCCTTGCGCCACGCCTGGCGCCTTGCGAATGCGTGGTGCCAATCATACCGAGCACAGCCGTCGCATCACAGTGCCGGCGCTTGAGCACCGCCCGGGCTGGCGTCACACTGGGCCCATCGCCGCAAGGATGCCCTGCCATGCTGCCCTGGCTGCCCCCCTCTCCCGTGCACTTCCCGCCCGTGGAGGAGGCGCTGCGCGACCCCGACGGCCTGCTCGCCGCCGGCGGCGCCCTCACCCCCGACTGGCTGCTAGGCGCCTATCGCCGCGGCATCTTCCCCTGGTATGGCGACGACCAGCCGATCCTGTGGTGGAGCCCCGACCCGCGCATGGTGCTGGAGCCCGAGGCGCTGCGGGTGCGGCGCAGCCTGGCCAAGCGGCTGCGCAACGGCGGCTTTCGCGTCACCGCCGACCGCGCCTTCGACGCCGTGGTGGCGGCCTGCGCGGCACCCCGCCCGGGGCAGCCGGGCACCTGGATCACCGAGGAGATGCGCGAGGCCTACGGCCACCTTCACGCCCTGGGCGCCGCCCACTCGGTGGAAGTGTGGCACGGTGAACGCCTGGCGGGGGGACTCTACGGCGTGGCCCTGGGGCCGGTGTTCTTCGGCGAATCGATGTTCTCGCGGGAACCAGACGCCTCCAAGGTGGCACTGGTGCACCTGGCCCGGGCCATGGCGGCCGACGGTGGCCGGCTGATCGACTGCCAGATGCACACCGCCCACCTGGCCAGCCTCGGCGCCCGGGACATCGCCCGGGGCACTTTCATCGGCTATCTTGAAGAGTGGCTGGGCCGCCCCGACGAGGACACCGCGTCGACGGGTCGCTTCAGGCCGGCCTGCTGGTCCTTCGCCGCCCTCGGCGGACCGCCAGCCCCAACGACCGAACGCCCTGAGCCAGGGAGAGAGCCACCGTGAGCAGCAACACCCCCCGCCAGCCGACCCGGGACCTGCGCTTCTTCCTCACCGTGCCCCACGCCTGCAGCTACCTCCCGGAGCGCGAGGCCACCACGCTCTTTCTCGACCCTCAGGAGTCCCCCGGCCAGGGGGTCTACGACGCCCTGGCGCTGCTCGGCTTCCGGCGCAGCGGGCGCCACCTCTATCGCCCCCACTGCGAGGGCTGCAGCGCCTGCATATCGGTGCGCATCCCGGTGGCGGAGTTCACCCCCAACCGCACCCAGCGGCGCCTGGCCCGGCGCAACGCCGACCTGACGCAGCACCTGCGCCCGGCGATCTTCGACCCCGAGCACTATGCGCTCTACGCCCGCTACATCCGCACCCGGCATGCCGACGGCGACATGTACCCGCCGAGCCACGAGCAGTACCGCACCTTCCTGACCCTCGACCAGCCCTATGCGCGACTGCTGGAGTTTCGCCAGGCGGGCCGGCTGGTGGCGGTGACGGCCTTCGACCAGCTCGAGCACGGCCTCTCGGCGATCTACACCTTCTTCGATCCGGACCCCGACTGGGAGCGCCGCTCGCTCGGCACCTTCGCGGTGCTCGGCCTGGTCGAGATGGCCCGGCGCCGCGGCCTGCCTCACGTCTACCTCGGCTACTGGATCGAGGAGTGCCGCAAGATGGCCTACAAGCAGGCCTTCCAGCCGCTGGAACGCCTGGAGGGGCGCCACTGGCGGCGGCTGATCCCCACCTGAGGCCCCCGGCCGCCCTTTCTTTGCCTTGCCGGCCGGCATGCGGCACAATATCGCGCTATTCTTGTCCGTCCCACCCATCGCGAGGAAACGCCTATATGGCACGTGAAGACCATATCGAGATGGAAGGCGTCGTCGTCGACACCCTTCCCAACACCACCTTCCGCGTCGAGCTCGAGAACGGCCACGTGGTCACCGCGCATATCTCCGGCAAGATGCGCAAGAACTACATCCGCATCCTCACCGGGGACAAGGTCAAGGTCGAGCTGACGCCCTACGACCTGACCAAGGGCCGCATCGTCTACCGCTCCCGCTGATCCCCGCGGTCGAGCCCTACCCCCTCCTCGACGCCAGCCCCGACACGACAACGCCCCGTCTCTCGACAGGGCGCCGTGACGTGGGTGAACGGCGGGCATGGCCCGCCGCGATCAGGGTGCGTCGGCCATCTCCGACTCGGTGGCGAGATGCAGCTCGCCCTCCTCCACGCTGACGTGAACCACGCCGCCATACTCCGAGAGCTCGCCGAACAGGATCATCTCCGCCAGCGGCTTCTTGAGCTTCTCCTGGATCAGGCGCGCCATCGGACGGGCCCCCATGTCGGGGTCGTAGCCCCTCTCCGCCAGCCAGGCGCGCGCCGCCTCGTCGACGTCGAGCTGCACACGCTTCTCGTCGAGCTGGGCCTGCAGTTCCACCAGGAACTTGTCCACCACGCTGCGTACCACCGAACCGGGCAGCGCGTGGAACTGGATGATGCCGTCCAGGCGGTTGCGGAACTCCGGCGAGAAGGTCTTGCGGATCACCTCCAGGGCGTCCGTGGAGTGGTCCTGGGTCTGGAAGCCGATGGAGCGCCGCGTGGCCTGCTCGACCCCGGCATTGGAGGTCATGATCAGGATCACGTGGCGGAAGTCCGCCTCGCGGCCGTTGTTGTCGGTGAGCCGGCCATGGTCCATCACCTGCAGCAGCAGGTTGAAGACCTCGGGATGCGCCTTCTCGATCTCGTCCAGCAGCAGCACGCAGTGCGGATGCTTGGTGATCGCCTCGGTCAGCAGCCCGCCCTGGTCGTAGCCCACGTAGCCCGGAGGCGCACCGATCAGCCGCGACACCGTGTGGCGCTCCATGTACTCGGACATGTCGAAGCGCACCAGCTCGATGCCCATGATATGGGAGAGCTGGCGGGCGACCTCCGTCTTGCCCACCCCGGTGGGGCCGGCGAACAGGAAGCTGCCCACCGGCTTGTCGGGCGACTTGAGCCCGGCCCGGGAGAGCTTGATCGCCGCCGCGAGGCTGTCGATCGCCTCGTCCTGGCCGAACACCAGCATCTTGAGGTCGCGGTCGAGGTTCTCGAGCAGCTTGCGGTCGGAGCTGGAGACGCTCTTCGGCGGGATGCGCGCGATGGAGGCCACCACCGCCTCGACCTGGTCGGTGTCGATGGTGCCGACCCGCACCTCCGGCGGCAGCAGGCGCTGGTGGGCGCCGGCCTCGTCGATCACGTCGATCGCCTTGTCGGGGAGGTGGCGGTCGTTGATGTAGCGATCCGCCAGCCGCGCCGCGCTCTCCAGGGCACCGTCGGTGTACTTGAGCTGGTGGTGCTCCTCGAAGCGCGAGCGCAGCCCCTTGAGGATACGGATGGTGTCCTCCACCGAGGGCGCCGGCACGTCGACCTTCTGGAAACGGCGGGCCAGGGCGCGGTCCTTCTCGAAGATGCCGCGATACTCCTGGAAGGTGGTGGAGCCAATGCAGCGCAGCTCGCCGGATGAGAGCAGCGGCTTGAGCAGGTTGGAGGCGTCCATCACCCCGCCCGAGGCGGCACCGGCGCCGATCACGGTATGGATCTCGTCGATGAAGAGGATGGCGTTGGGCTGCTTGCGCAGCTCGGCGAGCAGCGCCTTGAGGCGCTTCTCGAAGTCGCCGCGGTACTTGGTGCCGGCCAGCAGGGCGCCCATGTCCAGGGAGTAGACCACGGCGTCGCCGATCACCTCGGGCACGTCCTCCTCGACGACGCGCTTGGCCAGCCCCTCGGCGATGGCGGTCTTGCCCACGCCGGCCTCGCCCACCAGCAGCGGGTTGTTCTTGCGACGCCGGGCGAGGATCTGCACCACCCGCTCGAGCTCGTGCTCGCGGCCGATCAGCGGGTCGATCTTGCCCATGCGGGCCTGCTCGTTGAGGTTGGTAGCATAGCCGGTCAAGGGGTTGGAGGCGGTCTCGCCCCCCTCCTCGGCCTCCTCGGAGTCGCTCGCCGCGGAGGACGGCGCCTGGTCATGCCCGGAGACCTTGGAGATGCCGTGGGCGATGTAGTTGACGGCGTCCACCCGCGCCACGTTCTGCTGCTTGAGGAAGTAGACCGCCTGGCTCTCCTGCTCCGAGAAGATCGCCACCAGCACGTTGGCGCCGGTCACCTCGCTCTTGCCGGAGGACTGCACGTGGAAGACCGCGCGCTGCAGCACGCGCTGGAAGCCCAGGGTGGGCTGGGTCTCGCGATCCGCCTGGTCCTCGGGGATCAGTGGCGTGGTGGAGTTGATGAAGTCCTGCAGGTCGGACCGCAGCTTGTCGAGGTTGGCCCCGCAGGCGCGCAGCACGTCCGCCGCCGAGGCGTTGTCGAGCAGCGCCAGCAGCAGGTGCTCCACGGTCATGAACTCGTGCCGCTTGGAGCGCGCCACGGTGAAGGCCGTGTTCAGGGTGAGTTCAAGTTCTTTGCTCAGCATGGCAGTCCCCTTCTTGCCGCCCAGGGCGTTGCGTCGGATCTTTTCGAGTCCGGCATCATCAACATCGGGCACAAACGCCACCGTTGCAAGCTCGCCTGCCAACGGCAGCCCGGCTCGGCCCGTCGCGACCATGTCCGGGGAGTCAGTCAGCCGCCTCGATATCGGAGAGCAGCGGATGCTGACACTCTCTAGCGTATTGATTGACCTGATGGCTTTTGGTTTCAGCGATGTCGCGGGTGAAGATGCCGCAGGTGGCCTTGCCCTGCGTGTGCACCGTCAGCATCACCTGCACCGCGGTCTCGCTGTCCATGTGGAAGAAGGTCTGCAGGACCTCCACCACGAACTCCATGGGGGTGAAGTCATCGTTGTGCAACACCACCTTGTACATCGGCGGCGTCGCCAGCTCCGGCTCGGCGCTCTGCACCGCCAGGCCGTCATCCTCCTCGGTGCCCGGCGGCCGGGTCATGCCGCCGCGCACCGCGTCGGCGAACTCATGTTCGAACATAGGGGATCTTCGTCTCGACTGTGCCGGCATCCCGGGGCCATCCAACAGACATTGGACGCCATCGGGCCGGCAGGGTTCAGCGCTCGCCTCAACGCAAAGGCCCCCGCCCGCCGGGCGGCGGACGGGGGCCGGCGGTCAGCGCGCATCGTTACATGTTGTCGGCAACGGCCTGGCCGAACTCGGAGCACTTGAGCAGCTTGGCGTTATCCATCAGGCGTTCGAAGTCGTAGGTGACCTCGCCCTTGGAGATCGCCCTCTCCATGCCCTTGAGCACCAGGTCGGCCGCCTCGACCCAGCCCAGGTGGCGCAGCATCATCTCGGCGGAGAGGATCAGCGAGCCGGGGTTGACCTTGTCCAGGCCGGCATACTTCGGCGCGGTACCGTGGGTCGCCTCGAACATGGCGGTGGTATCCGAGATATTGGCGCCCGGGGCGATGCCGATGCCGCCCACCTCGGCCGCCAGGGCGTCGGAGAGGTAGTCGCCGTTCAGGTTCAGGGTCGCGATCACGTCGTACTCGGCCGGACGCAGCAGGATCTGCTGCAGCATGGCGTCGGCGATCACGTCCTTGATGACGATCTCCCGGCCGGTCTTCGGGTTCTTCATGGTCATCCAGGGGCCGCCGTCGAGCGGCTCGGCACCGAACTCCTCGCGGGCCAGCTCGTAGCCCCAGTCCTTGAAGGCCCCCTCGGTGAACTTCATGATGTTGCCCTTGTGCACCAGGGTCAGCGAATCGCGGTCGTTGTCGATGGTGTACTGCAAGGCCTGGCGCACCAGGCGCTTGGTGCCCTCGACGGAGACCGGCTTGACGCCGATGCCGCAGTTCTCCGGGAAGCGGATGTTGGTGACCCCCATCTCCTCGCGCAGGAACCGGATGACCCTGTCGGCTTCCGGGGACCCGGCCTTCCACTCGATGCCGGCGTAGATGTCCTCGGAGTTCTCGCGGAAGATCACCATGTCGACGTCGGCGGGCTTCTTCACCGGGCTCGGCACGCCCTCGAACCAGCGCACCGGGCGCTGACAGACGTAGAGATCGAGCTTCTGGCGCAGGGCGACGTTCAGCGAGCGGATGCCGCCGCCCACCGGGGTGGTCAGCGGGCCCTTGATGGAGACGATATACTCCTTGACGGCTTCCAGGGTCTCCTCCGGCAGCCAGGTGTCGGCGTCGTAGACCTGGGTGGCCTTCTCGCCGGCGTAGACCTCCATCCAGTGGATCTTGCGCTCGCCACCGTAGGCCTTCTGCACGGCAGCGTCGATGGCGATCATCATCGCCGGGGTGACGTCGATGCCGATGCCGTCACCCTCGATGTACGGGATGATCGGATGGTTCGGAACGTTCAGGGTGTTGTCGGCGTTGGCGGTGATCTTCTGGCCACTCTCGGGAACGACGATCTTCTGATACCCCATGGCGAACTCCCTGTTGGTCTGTTCAGTAGAGCCAGGAGTATAGCATCGCCCTTCTGGGGGGAGTAAGGAGGCCGCGACATTTGTCGACAATCCTGCTAGGATCACGCGCCAGCCGGGGAGCCAGCGACGCGGTCCCCCACGCCTCCGCTGTGACCAGAGAGATCAACGCCACCATGTCCAAAACGCCGAAGATTATCTACACGTTCACCGACGAAGCGCCTGCGCTTGCGACCCACTCGCTGCTGCCGATCATCGATGCCTTCACCGATGCCGCCGGCATCGAGGTGGAGACCCGCGACATCTCCCTGGCGGCGCGGATCCTCTCTCAGTTCCCCGACTACCTCGGCGACGACAAGCGCGTCGAGGACCATCTGGCCGAACTGGGCGCCCTGGCCAAGACGCCGGAGGCCAACATCATCAAGCTGCCCAACATCAGCGCCTCCATGCCCCAGCTGCGCGCGGCGATCAAGGAGCTCCAGGGCCAGGACTACCCCCTGCCGGACTACCCGGACGAGCCGCAGAGCGACGAGGAGCGCGACATCAAGGCCCGCTACGACAGGACCAAGGGCAGCGCCGTCAACCCCGTGCTGCGGGAGGGCAACTCCGACCGCCGCGCCCCCAAGGCGGTCAAGGAGTACGCCCGCAAGTACCCGCACCACATGGGCGAATGGAGCCAGGCCTCGCGCACCCACGTCTCGCACATGCACGGCGGCGACTTCTACCACGGCGAGAAGTCGATGACCCTGGATCGCGCCCGCAACGTGAAGATGGAGCTGATCACCGCCAGCGGCGAAACCCGGGTGCTCAAGCCCCGCGTCGAGCTGCAGGAGGGGGAGATCATCGACAGCATGTTCATGAGCAAGAAGGCGCTTCTCGACTTCTACGAGCGCGAGATCGAGGATGCCCGCAAGACCGGCGTGATGTTCTCGCTGCACGTCAAGGCGACCATGATGAAGGTCTCGCACCCCATCGTGTTCGGCCACTGCGTGAGGATGTTCTACAAGGAGGCCTTCGCGAAGCACGGCAAGCTGTTCGATGAGCTGGGGGTCGACGTCAACAACGGCATGGCCAACCTCTACGAGAAGATCGACACCCTGCCCGAGAGCCAGCGTGACGAGATCATCCGCGACCTCCACGCCTGCCACGACGAGCGCCCGGAGCTGGCGATGGTGGATTCGGCCCGCGGCATCACCAACTTCCACTCGCCCAGCGACGTGATCGTCGACGCCTCGATGCCCGCCATGATCCGCGCCGGCGGCAAGATGTACGGCGCCGATGGCCGCATGAAGGACGTCAAGGCGGTGATGCCGGAGTCCACCTTCGCCCGCATCTACCAGGAGATGATCAACTTCTGCAAGTGGCACGGCGCCTTCGACCCGGCCACCATGGGCACCGTCCCCAACGTCGGCCTGATGGCGCAGAAGGCCGAGGAGTACGGCTCCCACGACAAGACCTTCGAGGTGCCCGAGGCGGGCGTGGCCAACATCACCGACCTGGAGACCGGCGAGGTGCTGCTCACCCAGAACGTCGAGGAGGGCGACATCTGGCGCATGTGCCAGGTCAAGGACGCGCCGATCCGCGACTGGGTCAAGCTCGCCGTGAACCGCTGCCGCGACTCCGGCATGCCGGCGGTCTTCTGGCTCGACCCCTACCGCCCCCACGAGAACGAGCTGATCAAGAAGGTCCGGACCTACCTCCAGGACCACGACACCGAGGGGCTCGACATCCAGATCATGTCCCAGGTGCGCGCCATGCGCTACACCCTGGAGCGCGTGGTGCGCGGCCTCGACACCATCTCGGTGACCGGCAACATCCTGCGGGACTACCTGACCGACCTCTTCCCGATCCTGGAGCTGGGCACCAGCGCCAAGATGCTCTCCATCGTGCCCCTGATGGAGGGGGGCGGCCTGTTCGAGACCGGCGCCGGCGGCTCCGCGCCCAAGCACGTCCAGCAGCTGCTCGAGGAGAACCACCTGCGCTGGGACAGCCTGGGCGAGTTCCTGGCCCTGTGCGCCTCCCTGGAGCACCTCGCCAAGACCTTCGACAACGAGCGCGCCGCACTGATGGCCGACGCCCTGGACAAGGCGACAGGCCGCTTCCTCGAGGAGAACAAGTCGCCGTCGCGCAAGGTCGGCGAGATCGACAACCGCGGCAGCCACTTCTACCTGGCCCTCTACTGGGCCGAGGCACTGGCCGCTCAGGACAAGGACGCCGGCCTCAAGGAGCGCTTCGCCCGCCTGGCCGAGACCCTCGTCGCCAAGGAGGCGACCATCATGGAGGAGCTCAACGGCGTGCAGGGCCAGCCGGTGGACCTCAAGGGCTACTACCATGCCGACCCGGCGCTCGCCCGCTCGGTGATGCGTCCCAGCAAGACCCTCAATGAGGCCCTGGCGCTGGTCGCCAACGCCTGATCCGTCGCCCCGGCGACCGTCGCCCCCGGGCGGCCTTACCGGCTCCCGTCCGCCGCCAGGCAGACGGGAGCCGCTGCGTTATGGCAACGGGCATGGCATAGTGCTCGACATGAAGAGACGCCTGCGATGAACCTCTACCTGTTGCACAAGCCCTACCGCATGCTCTGCCAGTTCACCGACCGGGGGAGCGAGGCCGGCGAGCGCCGTGCCACCCTGGCCGACGTGATCGACGTGCCCGGCATCTACCCTGCCGGGCGCCTCGACCACGACTCCGAGGGCCTGCTGCTGCTCAGCGACGACGGCGAGCTGATCCACCGCATCAGCCACCCGCGCCACAAGCAGCCCAAGACCTATCGCGTCCAGGTGGAGGGCGACCCCAGTGATGCGGCCCTGCAGGTGCTGCGCGACGGCGTCCCCCTCAAGGACGGCATGACCCGGCCGGCGAAGGTGCGCCGCCTGGCCGAGAGCGGCCTGCCCGAGCGCGATCCACCCCTGGATCCGCGACGCCACCCGGTCACCACCTGGCTGGAGCTGACCATCGGCGAGGGACGCAACCGCCAGGTGCGGCGCATGACCGCCCAGGTGGGCCACCCGACCCTGCGCCTGGTGCGGGTGGCCATCGGGCCCTGGCGACTCGACGGCCTGGCCCCCGGGGAGTGGCGCCGAGAGACGCTGCATGCCCCGCGCAAGCCCCGGGCGAAAGGACCTCGGCACCCGGCAAGAGGAAAAGGAGGCAGGCGATGAGCCGCTGGCACCCCTACGTCACCGTGGCCTGCGTGGTGGAGCGCGCCGGCGCCTTCCTGATGGTGGAGGAGGAGCGCGGCGGCCCGCAGACGCTCTTCAACCAGCCCGCCGGCCACCTGGAGCCGGGCGAGCGGATCCGTGACGCCGTCCTGCGCGAGGTGGAGGAGGAGACCGCCTGGCGCGTCGGCATCAGCGACTACCTGGGCATGTACGTCTACCGGGCCCAGGACGGCAAGACCTTCCACAGCCACGCCTTCCTCGGCATGGTGCTGGCCCACATGGGCAACGACCTGGACCCGGCGATCCACGCCGTGCACTGGCTGACCCTGGAGCAGATCGAGGCGCTGGAGGGCGAGGGGCGGCTGCGAAGCCCCCTGGTGCTGCGCCGTATCCGCGACGCCCTGGCCGGGCGCTTCTACCCCATGGACGTGATTCACGAACGCTAACCGCGCTTCGCGCGAAGCTGGAAGCTGGAAGCTGGAAGCTGGAAACTGGAAACTGGAAACTGGAAACTAAGCCAGCATGTTGCCTGCAAAGACCGGATCAAGAGTCTCCTTCCCGCTTCAGGCTTCGAGCTTCAAGCTCCAGTCAGGTATAATTTCGCCCCATTTATGTTACACCGATTCCGAGGGCGCCCATGACCGCCACCCCAGGCAAGGTGATCGTCGGCATGTCCGGCGGCGTCGACTCCTCCGTCTCCGCCCTGCTGTTGCTCGAGCAAGGCTTTGACGTCGAGGGCCTGTTCATGAAGAACTGGGACGAGGACGACGGCACCGAGTACTGCA